>JACRKL010000054.1 GCA_016219835.1 Candidatus Woesearchaeota archaeon | reverse complement strand
GCCATCCTTCTGTGAGCATTCTTAGAAGAATCGGTTTGAGCGAGAAGGGTGTTCCAGAGGAATTCTTGCCAGCAAATGAACCCTAAATCATGCGAACCGATGGCAGAACCTCGCATCTTGCGAGATTTTCACCGGAGCCGATGACTTCGAGCTATCTTCAACGCTTCTTCCGCTTGGATTTTAACGTCGGGCGGTATAATCTCTTGCTCTAATTCCTGCTGGCTAAACCAGCGTGCCTCAATGATTTCGTGGTTAATGTCTACCTTCTGTCGGTTGTGAAGCGCCTTGCACACATAAAAAAAGCAGCAATGATCATGGTCTCCGACACTATGGACATTCACTGCAAATGGGCAAGCTAATGTTTTTGCCTTGCCGGATTCAGGAATGGTCGAAGGCAATCCAACATCCACCTCGAGCCCAACTTCTTCTTTAAACTCACGACGGAGCGCATCGTTCGGAGTTTCATCCTCTTCAATATGCCCTCCAACCGGAAGCCAGAGCTTCAGCTTGCGATGATGAATCAGAAGAACCTTCCCATCATCAACAAGATACCCCCATACGACTAATTCCAGCCGACGCATCCGGTGATTGAGAAGTAACATCTTTAAATAATCTTCTTCCTTCGCTCAGGTATGCTCTACGAACCTGCGGAAGACTCTTTTCTCTTGCGAGATCACCTCAAACCCTATGCCAAAGGCAGAGTCTTGGACATGGGCACGGGCTCTGGTATTCTTGCGCAAGAGGCGGCTCAGTATGCGGATAACGTGATCGCTGCAGACATCAATCCCGAAGCGCGAGGAGTTGCAACCCAAAACATCACCTTTATCGAGACAAACCTCTTTCAAAACATCAAGGGCACGTTTGACCTGATCATTTTTAACCCCCCCTACCTACCCAACGTCAAAAGTCACTGTGATCCTGCCTTGGATGGCGGCAAACAGGGGTATGAAGTCATTGCCCGTTTTCTGCAGGATGCCGGGAAGTTTCTGAAACACAGAGGGCATATCCTTCTCTTATTCAGCTCCTACTCCAAGCCGCGAAAAGTAAAACTACTGATGCAAGAGCACTACACGTTCCAGCTCATCGCAACACAAAAATTGTTTTTTGAAGAGCTCTACGTTTATGTGCTTCAGAAACGGGTTGATCCTCGATGCTAGAGCAGCAGCAATTTCTGGCTAGCGGAAAACGAGGCGATGTTTTTGTCGGTTTCTACCACGGAAAGAAAGCAGCAATGAAGCAGCAGCGTAAAGACAGTAAGGGAACGACCATTCAGTTTGAAGGTTTGATCCTCCAGAAGTTGAATCAGTATGGCATAGGTCCCAAGCTTCTTGCATCCGGTTCCGACTGGCTCATCTACGAATTTGTCGATGGCATCCGCTGTAACGAGTTTGTGGAAACAGCATCGAAGCAGCAGATCATCATGGTTCTTCACAACCTCATCAATCAACTCGCTCTCATGGACAGCTTAGGCTACAACAAGGAAGAGATGCATCATCCTTACAAGCATGTGCTGATCGAAAACAACAAACCCGTGCTCATCGATTTTGAGCGCTGCAGAAAAACCGAAAAGGCAAAAAACGTCACCCAGTGCTGCCAATGGTTAACGGGAAAACATCTCCAGCCATTGCTTGCAGCAAAAGGAATCGTGATCGATAGAACGTTGCTGCTTTCCTTGGCAAAGGAGTATAAGCAAGGCAAGAAAGACGTTCACGATGTAAAGAAAGCCATTCATTCATGATCATGTTCTCGTTCATATTTTGGAATGTGAATTTTGGTGTTGAGCATCCAGTAGTTCACGCCACCAATTAAATACGTGACGGCAAAATATAACGTATCTACTTTTACTTTCTGCTCATTCGAGAACGATATCCTTGCTTGCTTTGCCCTTGCGATCTTACTTTCATCATCCTTGGTTGTCGATGTTATCCTTTTTGGCGTGAGGTGATAGTCTTCACTGCTGGTATCGACGTGATAGGTCTGATCCTGTTCAGGAGTTGTGTAATGCCTGGACACAAAGTGCTTCGTATCAAACGAGTACAATGGCATGGGCGTTGTCGAAATGCTTAACATTTGCTGGTGCGCCATCGCGTCGCTGAGGGAGTCAAGTGTTTGATCTTGTTGGGATGCTCTTTCGCTAATGGCTCCTTCCAGATCAGCAGGCGTTAGTATCATTATTTCCCCTCTATCCCGTGTCATGACCATGCCATTTCGTATCAGGGGGCGGTATTTAAAGTTGGCGGCGTTCGACGTGAAACCTATGTTAAGGACTAACGAGTAGCAACATATAACTAGTACGTTAGCTTCGCTCGTCATAGGTGACCATCCATGGGAATTATTCAAGCGTTGAACATCCATCCGGGAGAAGAAATGACCTGGGAGCAGTATCATGCAACTGCACCTCCGCGATCGATAGCCTTAGATGGATATGTGACTGATCTGACCGTGTATGATTTTGAGGCAGCGATCGGGAATATTAATCACCATGGCGGTGCAGATCGTAGTTCCATGAACAGTACAGCGACGCAGGCGTCTGACCTGATCAAACTTACTCGGCTCACGGCGTTCCATCACAACGGAAAGCCTTCCGTTATTCTGGATGTGAATGACCCGGACCAAGATGTCTGTCTTGCAACGTGGATCTTCGACCATGGCGAGAGAATCATGGGGAATAAAAGTGAACCTTTGCTCAACCGTTTGTTGTATATTCAGAATAAGCTTGACGTCTATGCTGGAGCTTGGCCAGAAAGTCTGGAATCAAATCTCATGCGTGACGTTGCCTGGATTTTTGAGCCATACACCGACGTCCGTAACAAAGTGACGGCAATGACTGCAGGAGACATGAGGAATGTCATTGAATCAGTTTGGGGTCGTATCAACCAATATACCCTTGGCCAAGGTAAACAACTAACTCCTGATGGCAGTTATAAGATTCTAGCGGACGAGCCAGGAAGTTTACCGTTACTTCAGGAGATTGGTCCGTATGCGCGTGTCGGTATTTCCTTGCAGGGAATGCAGGCATTTATATCCTATCGTGGGCAAACGCCGACGGGAAACTACGTCTATTCAGTTTGGAAAGCGTTTGGTTCTCCTGTTCCCCTGACATGGCTCTATACCTATTGGAACAAGATCGAAGGCATAGCTGAAGGCGTACTTCCTCGTTGGGATGGGGCTGACACAACCGGTGGCTCACCTCGTAGGATTGGCAGCAAAATGCCTCCTGCGCAGATGGTCACCTATACCGCTGAAGGTTTGAAGGAATACCGGGCTCTGCACGGTCAGCGGTGAGACGATGAGCATCGCCGATGAAGTACGTGCTGCGTACAGTCACCTTTCGCTTCAGGAAAAAGAAGCAAGGAATATAGCGCTTGCTTCTGTCCTAGAACCGCTCTCTGAGAAAGCAGGGTGTGTGACGCGAGAAAGAGATGCAGGTAAAAATACCCTTCCCATGTTTCTTGCAGCAGGTGTCAACATTTTTCCGGCGTATGCCCACCTGACCTCGTTTCTCCAAGAGCAAGAAAAGCCAGAAGGTATGTACCTTTTTTTTCATGAAGCTGTTTTATTAAGCAAAGCACATCGTGATGGCGGGCAGATCAACCTCGGCATTCTTGAGTTTTCATTCCCCCTTGTCGCTGCTCACGTCTTGTATGATCCACACAGTAATGAATCGCCAGACTTCTTGTTTTCCAAAGCAACAGCACTGCTCCATGCCACCACTCCTGCTGATGTTTCCTCTTTTTACGAAGGAAAAAAAGCAGCGCGAGATATTTCTCACGCATTTCGTGGAAAGCAGTATCCGGTCTATGAGCATGATGTTCCTACTGTCTTTGATTACTATCAGCAAGAATTCGAACGTGAAATCTCGTCTTCAGGTCATCCTACTGGCAGAACCCATAATCGGCAATTCCTCCAAGGATTTCCAGACATCCAGCGATCATGGCACGCGTATCATGCTTCCGAAAAACCGTTCCTTGAGAAGCTTGTAGATGCGTATCATGCGGTTATGAATCATCCCGACAACCTCGGCATCGGTGCCGGTCTTGGTGCCGATTTTGTTGCCGTTACGATCTATCTCGTATTAACCTATCCATCCAATGATATGCCGCTTCGCTGACTTCTTCCACAAACTATATAATTAGCTCCAGCCCGCTCCTTTGGATGGGCAAAGTTTATCAAGTCAAGAAACGAAAAAACTTTACTCCGATTATCTGGGCGATCTTTCTTGCTACTATTATGATCTCTAGCATCCTTGGCTTTGTGATGACATCAGATCCCAACACCGTACAATATAAGGGTATTAATTTCTACCAGCAAAATGGCATCTGGCAGGCCAAGATCAAAGGAATTGAATACCAGTTTCAGTTTCACCCGATAGATGTTGCATCGCTCAATATATCTTCATTGGTGTATCAGCAGCTTACGGCTCCGCAAGTGATCCTGACGTTCAACGCTAACACTACTGCACTTGCCGATCTCGATACCTTCCGTTTCAACTACGGTCTTGCCATGCAGGATGCAGGCAATGTTGTTTCGTACGGTGTTCTTTCCAACACGTCACGCTATTCCTTTCCGGTCGTTACCTGTAGCGATGCAACATCTAGCGTGCCCGTTGTCGTCGTCGACGCAGAAGGAAGCAAGTTGACATTGATCCCTATGAATTCCTGCCTGCTTGTTTCCGGCTCGCCCTATGAGCTTGCACGGCTTGGGGATTACCTGCATTACCGTCTGCTTGGTGTGATTGGTGAATAGTATGGAGGACACAGTCATGGAAGATGCTCGGCTCGATGAAACAGACGATGAACGAAAGAAACGTGAGCAACGTTCGACCAGAAATCTTGTCTTTGCTGTGCTCATCGTCCTCGCAGTCACCGCCGTCATCATTTTTCTCACCATGCGTTCTAGTCAAACTACACTGACTCCCTTAGGCAATGACTATACTCAGTTGGGCGACGGGCGTTACTTGTTTAACGGGTTTTCGATCCAGCGTGCCGGTAAATTAAGTACGGGCGAAAGTATCTGGACTATTTTTGTGAAAGTGAATGCGTCCGTCTATGGCGTTGATCTTCGATATGATCCTCTCTCAGTCGAAGCAATTCCCGTCGAGAAATACATTTCCGAACGCATCATCGCTGCAGATACTATCTTCCTTACAGTTGATCCAGCATCCAGCAGCCGATACGTCATGGCTATGACCGATGTTGGCAAAGTGTTAGGCACACGTTATGCGATCTACAACAAAGAAAAAGTATACACGGCATTTACATCACCTTCCCCTAACGTCAACGACACATTGCATCCGATCGTCACATGTGATGATGCGACGAATCAAACGGTTGTTATTTTGTTTGCCGATGCTGATGTTCCTGGAGTCAGGGCAGTCAATAATTACAACTGCATTATTGTGCAGGGCAAAGAAGGAACGATGGATGTGGTGAAAGCAGCAGATCGTTTAGTGTATGGATTGTTTGGCGTCATGCATTAAGTTTAAACCTCTATAGCTCAACAATCCCTTCTTTGGTATACACCACTAGCCGTAATCCTAATCCTACCTTCAATAGTGCCGAGAGCAATGCCATATGCTCTCTTCCGTTGCCAGAAATAATATTGACTGCAACTTCGAAATCGTTGATCTTCCCTTGCAGCTCCTGTTGCAGATGTGCAGCAAGTTGGGCAGTGATAAAATCAGGGTTGAAGGTGATGGTCGTTATCTTTTTATCAGTCTTGAGATGTTGCGTATTCGTTGCACTTTGGATGATCCAGCAATGGCTGTACTCTCCTTCTTGAACCATCTTCTCCACGTGCTTGATCGTTGCCTGATCTTCCCCTAACGTAGCGATGAACTCGGTCATCGTTAGGTTAAGAGAAGCAGGGTTTAAAAAGATTTATATACAATTCCTCTTCTGCATACAGCATGTTTCTCTCATTCCAAGAACTCTTTGATATTGTGCTCATGACGTTTGCCATCGGCTTCATTTTCTCTCGCTTATTTCAGCGCCGTTCGCGGGTTATAACTGCCGATTATGATCCCTTGGTTGCATATCAAAGACCGAGCATATGGGATGAGATTCTCCAAGGTGCAAAGATCGCCGCCCCCGCCGTTGTCTTGCATGAGCTCAATCACAAGTTTGTTGCCATGGCGTTTGGCGCAGAAGCAACACTGCATGCCCCCTATGTTTGGTATGCGATTGTCCTCGTCCTGATTCTGATCAATTTCCCGCTGTTCTTTTTTGTTGGCGGCTATGTAACTCATACCCCTCTAGCTGCAATCCCTTCTGCACTTGTAGCATTTGCAGGACCTTTCATGAACCTCTTACTCTGGGCATTGGCAGAAGCAGCTATCCGCTATAATTGGATTCCGGAGAAGCATCACGCCGATCTCAAAATGATGGCAAAGATTAATCTGTTCCTCGCTGGCTTCAACATGATACCTTTACCTGGATTTGACGGCTGGAATGTGGTAACGTCGTTGTGGAGTTTGTGGTAGGGCTCGGTTACTGAAGCACCTTCTTCATCCGATAGACCAGTAGATCCTGATCTTTGAAACGGTGCACCGTTTTTCTCATGACGTGAAATCCCATCTTCTGATAGAATTCTTTGGCAGTGATGGTTGACGTGCAGAACAATACTTTGATCCCTTGTTTTCTTGCTTCTATTTCTATTCTTTCAAGTAGCTTACTTCCAACACCCTTGCCAAGGTACTTTTTATGGACATACAACCCCATAACTTCCTTTCCACGAAAATCTCCGAAGCCAACAATCATCTTTGAAATAGTTGCAACATAACACCTATTCTTTTTCCATGCCTCCAAACGTTTTTCTATGGTAAATCTTCCTGCCCATACATTAATCTGCTGAGGCGTATAGTCTTTTTTGTTGACGGTTCTAATCGTTTCTTCATGCATGGTATTAACTGCTGCCGCATCTGCTGGCTTTGCTTTTCGAATAACGATCTTCATAACTCTTCTTGAGTCAGTTACCTTTATCTGTGTTTCGAAAAGCCGACTTCACCGGTTGTATTGAAAAGTTATAGGCTACCGCCACTTATGCGAGCACAGGGGATGTAACTATGAAGCAAAAAGGAGATGCCAAGAGGAATTTTTGCTTTCAAAGCAGGGTAGCGAGGTGCGAGCAGGCGGTAGCCCGAAGCCTTGCGGAGAACGTTTCAATATGACACTTCACCAAAATCTATATATATCAGCTCTAGGGTTCCTTATCTATGCATAACATTCTCGATACCCTCGCTAAAAAGACGACGGAGCACGAGTACTACACGCCCGTCCCCGAGGGATACGTGCGAGGCAAAACGAAATATGTCGTTGTCTTTGGCACGGTCATGTCGGGCTTGGGCAAAGGGATCTTTAGCTCCTGTTTAGCCAAACTACTGCAAGACAAAGGTCTGGTTTGTGAGCCGATCAAATTCGACGGATACCTGAACCAGGATGCAGGTACTCTCAATCCTTACCGCCACGGTGAAGTGTTCGTTCTTGATGATGGAACAGAAACTGATATGGACTTAGGCACCTATGAACGCATGCAGAACAAAAATCTGAGTGCAGACAATTACCTCACAGGAGGCAGAGTTTTTGCCAAAGTGCTTGCCAAAGAGCGGAAGGGCGAATACTTGGGCAGAGACGTGCAGATCATCCCCCACATCACCGGCGAGATCAAAGGTTTTATCCGAACAACTGCAGTGAAGAAGAAAGCAGATGTTGTTTTGATCGAAGTTGGCGGCACTGTCGGAGATTTTGAAAACTCCTATTTTATTGAAGCGATGCGTGAGCTTGCCTATGAAGAGGGCAAGGAAAACGTTTGTTTTGTCTGTATGACTTATATTATGGAGCCTGCAACCTTAGGAGAACAGAAGAGCAAGGCAGCCCAGCTCGGATTACGGGGTTTGCTAGCAAGTGGCATTCAGCCAGACATTGTTGCCTGCCGCGCTGAAAGAAAAGTTGGCGACAAAATCCGTGAGAAGATCAGCCTTTTCTCCAACGTTCCGGTTGAACATGTCGTGAGCGTCCCAGACATGGAAAGTATCTATTTTATTCCTGACACCTTAAAAGAATCTGCACTGGATGATCTCTGTGTTTCCGTACTTTGCTTAGAGAAAAAAGTCGACAAAAAAGACGAGCAGCAGGCAACCAAAGAATGGCAGGACTTTGTCCAGAAGCTGAGAGGAGCAAGAAAAAAGATCACGATCGGCATTACCGGAAAATATACGGTGCTTCGTGATGCCTATGCTTCCGTTATGAAAGCATTGGAACATGCCGCTGCGTATAATAATGTGCAGGTGCAAATCAAATGGATCGAAACAACCGATATTGAGAAAGGCAAGCTCTCAGTTGAAGAAGCCATGGCTGATGTTGTCGGCGTTATTGTGCCAGGGGGTTTTGGCTCAAGAGGGGCAGAAGGTAAGATCCAGTGCATCCGCTATCTTCGGGAAAACAACATTCCTTATCTTGGTCTGTGCTATGGATTTCAGCTCGCGCTTGTGGAATTTGCAAGGGATGTTTGCGGCATGAAAGAAGCAAACACCACCGAAAATGACCCTAAAACCAAATTTCCGGTCATTGATTATCTTCCCGAACAAATGAAAATTGTTGGTTTAGGAGGGAACATGCGTCTTGGCGGTTATAATGCCGAGCTCAAGAAAGGAACAAAAGTCTGGGAGCTGTATGGCAAAAAAGAAACAGTTCGGGAAAGGCATCGTCATCGCTATGAAGCAAATCCCGTCTTCCTTCAGCAGTTGGAAGAAAAAGGAATTATCTTCTCTGGCAAATGCGGCGATCTGATAGAATATCTTGAACTGCCACCCCATCCATTTTTTGTAGGCACGCAATCACATCCGGAATTTACCTCTCGTCCTCTTTCTCCGAATCCGCTCTACGTTGGCTTTGTTAGAGCAGCAGTAGATACTAAACGGCTCCGGTGAAAAAGTCTGGTTAATATTGCTTTTAGATTGTGAAGGATGATTCTTGCCGTCACTTCCGCGTGCTGTGCGCGGAAGGTAACGCTTCGGACGTAGTCTCCGAAGCGTCGTTTAAAGCTTGATTTGTTGTATTCGCTGCAGTTTCTTTCCCAGAATTGAGCATGGTCGAAGAAGTCTCTCATTTCTTTACGATACCTTCCACGCTTGCATCCTTTCCTTGCAGGAATGATACTGTAAACACCTTTATCTCTGAAATGTGCATG
>JACRKL010000051.1 GCA_016219835.1 Candidatus Woesearchaeota archaeon | reverse complement strand
TCTGCTTCTTGGCAGAAGTAAGTCCATTCATAACGATATTGCTGCTGTTGCAGCTTGTGCAGATGAGTTTTGGTGCCATACGCACACCAAATATTTCAAAGAATAAAAATCTTTCGGTCAGTCATTTACTAACACTACCCAAAGCGAGCGTTGAAAGCAGGGGTGGAACTATGACCCGTAAGTTAGACTTGGAGAATTCTGGAAAGGGGAAAGATGCAACGAGAAGGATGGAACCAACGACTGATAGATATTCTCTCCATGGAGCTATCGATGTAGATAATTCGGATAAATCAGTGGATGCGTATTTTCTTACCATTGAATCCAACGCAGGGATAAAGGTTGATCCATCATGGTGCAATCCACGGGGTTGGGATCCCGCCGGGCAATACCTCAGCAAAAGGCTATCGCAATTCGAACAAACACAAAGAGCTATTGACCCCTTGCTAATAGAGGTTGCTTACACTGCACATTTTCCGCTGACCTTCGTCATGGGTGTTGGACAAGGCATGGAGATGCTCGTAGACCGAAACGCTCCGAACGGCACAGCAGAAGGACATTATGTTGGTGAGTTTAAGCTGGGAGCAGAAACCGATCTACCCCAACGGTTTATTGCCAATGATCAAAAGACAGTGGTAGAGCATGGATATGATGCAGTAACCCGCTTCTTTAGTGCTCATTTCAGCAGGGAGAATGGATTAGAGTACGGTAACAGGCTCTATGCAGTTCTCGCGGATGAAGTTTCCTTTAAGAAGACTGCTAGCCTCGATGGAGAGGAAAGGAGAGCGTTAGAGTGCATTCTAAGAAACACAAACCAGACGGTTGAAGAGGTCTTTCGACGCGAAGTCATGGGCGGAGTCCTGACTGTTAAAGGAAACCTGTATCTTCTTGCAAAACAAAGTAAGCGGGAAGGGATTATAAGAAGTATGCTTCCAAAAGAAAGTCCCGAGCAAAGCAAATCGCAGCAGGAATGGACGACTCCAGGATTAGAATATGAACGCGACTGGGGAGAATGAGATAGACGTTCTTGCCGACTCTGACGAAAATGTTAGCGGCCTTCAAGCAAAACCCCTTTTGAACTTCCGGATTTCACCGACAAGGGGGACGCCCCCCACGGGGAATGTCGGTTATCGAAAACCAAAAGCAAGGGTTTTGAGCAGCTAAGTCGAGCGATTGCGAGATTTTCGTCAGAGCCGTTCTTGCCATAATATTTATAAGCCCTCCCTTATCTTCTTGCTATTCTTGGCGGCAGTAGTATAACGGTTAGTATACGGGCCTGTGGAGCCTGTGGAGGGAGTTCGATTCTCCCCTGCCGCCCTCTTCTATAATCTTGAAGAATCAATGGAAATGTTTCAGATTCGCCTACCCACCGCTTGTGTTACTCGCTTCCCAGCAGAGCTGTGAGGTATATGGCGAATCCGTCCTGCGGAACCCGCATTTCCAAGATTACAAGTTGCCCGCCGCCAAACAGCGGGGTATGTACCCAACTTGTAATCAATGCTGAAGAACGATTTTTGACTGTTTCCCGATGAAATCGGCAGCCAACTTTTTGTACGCTAATCCCGCAGGGCTATTCGGGTGGCTAAACACAACGGGATATTTCAAGGTAAGAGCTTCACGAATGGCATGATCATACGGAATGAGTGCAATAATTTTAGAACCAAGCAGCGCTTCAATGTTTTCCGGCTTAATATCATGGAAATCGCCGCGGTAATGTGTTACGATAATGCCTACAATCTTTTTACCACGATGTTCAATAAGATGCTTCGCGCGTAGCGTATCTGCCAAACTTGGAAGTTCAGGTTTTGTAACCAGCACCATTTCATCGGCAGCATCAAGAACCGCATGGAACGAACCTTCTAAGCCATTCGGACCGTCGAGGATGACCATTTCAACCATACCGCGAAGATCCTGAATGATGTCACGCAGCCGTTCTTTGGGAAGGTTGAAAATCTCCGCAGGATGCAGTTTTCCTAACACTACTTCTAAACCTGAATGATGTAACAAGACTGCCTGACGAATAGATGATTCACCACGAAGAACGTCATGCATGGTGACCGGCGCATGGGTCTGACCAAGATAAACGGCCATGCTTGGATTTAAGAGATTGGCATCAACAACAATAACGCGCCTTCCATACTCGTTAAGAGCAGTTCCCAAACTCAATGCAGTCGTTGTTTTTCCAACACCGCCTTTCCCGGAAAGAATACCGAGTACCCTCATACTTCCTCTTTGAACAGCTTCTCAATATACGCATAATGCTCCAAAGCTTCCTTGTAATAGACAACAACTTTGTCAATGTCCACTTCAAATGGCTTGCCATCGAGGTTCGCAATCAAGGTAACGTGGCGCTTGAACTCCTCTCGTTTGGTGTAATCGGCACGGATAAGCCGCCTCAGCAGCAGGTAGAAATCGATAATGCCCTGCAATGGCTGATCTTCAGCAAAGAGCTCTTTGATGAGATCACATTTGAGACCAGGACTTGCGGGATACTCCTTAATGACATCTTTTTCTTTAAGTTCTTCGAGAAGGTAATCGGCAAGAAAATCGTAAGCATTGATGAACCGTTCAATGATGCTGCGAAGAACGTCGACGGTTCGTGTGTATTTTAAACTCACATAGATCAAATGGTCAATGCGTTTAAGCTCCTGTTTCGCTTGAAACAAATACTCTTCAGGTTCTTCTAAAAACTTCTTCATTGGTTGGCACGCTCAGCAGTCTGAAGAAGGAGTGCAACAGTGCTTAAATATCTTTTGATTTGTTGTTGCGTTACAGGAGTAAGATGAAATGAGTCGTCGGCGATAAAGAGCGTTTCTTTCTTTGAGAAAACGACAGGACTTTTTTTATGATGCTGTAATAACGTGTGCATTTCCTTCACTGCAAAAAGGCGTTCTCTAGGAAGATGATACTGGTCATGATGCTGAAGGAGGAGAGAAAAACGCCCGTCAAAAGTGTCCTTGCATACTGGCAGGCGCTTGTATTGCTGCTCATGCTCTATCAACGCGGTCATGGCAGAAGCTGAAGCGAGAAATGCATGTTCCAACGCAGTAAGCAGGAGCTTAGGATCTTTCAGTTGGGGAAAGGTTTGGGTGAGCAGATGGTCTGCTTTTTTATAGGAGAGCTTTGCCTGCAGGAGAGCATCGGTATTCATAATGAGAGAAAAGAAGGATCCCTATTTATAGCTTTGGAAGCTCTGCAATTTTCTCGACGATTACACTGAGGGAAGGATGCTCGACAATGGAACCATGGATGTCGCCGACACCAACGTAGCAACCGAGATGAGCAACGACACCAACAAGCAAAGGGCGTTCTCGTGCATGAGGACGTATTCCATCGAAACATGAAGCATAACCATTCTCTCCAGTGAGATGTTTCAATACCTTGTTGATGCGCTCCAGAGAGTCTGTTGTGTTGAACAGTGCCTGCATATAGGCGTCTGCCTTTGTCGCCGGATCCATGATAGAACCACTCGGTCCATCGAAGAAATATCCATCCAAGTGGTGTTGCGTTGGCAACCCATACTGGTGGAGAATCTTGATGACCCGTTGAGAACGGGCAGGATCTACAAAATAGAGAACGTTGCTCAGTAGGTTGAGGTACGGCTGGCTTTGAGCAGTTGCTTCGCTCAGGAATTGGTACAGTGACTTGACATTCGGGTCATATTGATTATCACAAAGCGCTGCTGAGAGAGCATAGAACTCAGGACCGTCGCAGGCACGATGTTTGTCAGGATGCTTTTTTGCTTCCTCAGCTAAACCCTCTAAGGTATTTGCAGGTAGAAGCTTATCTGAAACACTAAAACGATAAATACCATTGCGCATTACAATGCCGGAGACATCCCATGAGTTATGTTTCTGAACCCTAAAGTCAAGACCCATGAAGAAAGTCAATCACGGAATATTTATAACATTATTGGTGCTGTTGGATCTGCAATATCGCACCGGCAATATCTCCCTGCGCTTCTTCTAATGCAGCACGTGCTTCTTCTTCTGAGGCATTCGCCTGCTGCATCACGGTTTGCACATCATCATCGTCAATACTTATTTCTTTCTTGCGCTCTTCAGCGTTACCCATGATCTGCCACGTTATTTGACCCATCATGTTGACCTTGCTGACTTTGGGAGAAGCAATAACAATATCTTTGTCGGCAAGCCGGATGATCACTTCAGTTGCATCAACTTCCTGTTCCTGAATGCCAAGCCGTTTCATGGCCTGCTTCATTGCTCGTGGATCCATGCCGGGAATCATTTGCATGCACCTTTACAGCCAACCTGCGTGGAGAATTAATTCGATAACAATAATAACGACTGCTAAGGTGATAATGTGACCTGGCTTGAATTCAATCTTTGATTTCGTGTCTTCAAAATATCTTGTCAGTCCGCCCATGCCGCTGGGTAAGGAGATGCGATCATTTGCCATATCGATAGAAAGATAGAGTAGATTTAAATAGTTTGTGTAATCCAAAATAGGTATGAGTCCATTCCATAAGAACACCCAATATTTTAGAGAAAAGGAATGGACGGTTGAGAAAGCGAAGAAAGAAATTGAAGATGGGCTTGCGATACTGAATCAAGTCAATCAACCGATGGTTACGTTCTTTGGATCGCATCGCGTTAAACCGGGAAGCACAGATTATGAGCATGCACAACGCACTGCTTTTTTACTGGGGAAAAAAGGTTTTGCCATTATGAGCGGCGGAGGTCCCGGCATCATGCATGCAGCAAACAAAGGAGCAACTGAAGCCGACGTACCATCTATAGGACTGCAAGCAGAGCTACTGAAAGGGGAAGAAATCAAAGACCGGATTTTTACCCATCACTACAGCTTCCACTTCATATTTGTGAGAAGGTTTATCATGTCCATCAAAAGCGATGCTCTCATCTTCTATCCCGGGGGCTATGGAACACTCAACGAGTTGTTCGAATACCTTACGCTCATGCAAACGGGGATTGTTGATAGAGTGCCGATCATCTGCGTCAATAAACTGTATTGGCAAGGGTTGTTTCAATGGCTGAAGGAATATCCATTGCAGCAGGATCTGTTGAAGAACAAGAAAAAAGACTTTGATCTGCTCCAACTGGTTGATACGCCCGAGGACGTTGTAAGGAAGCTACAGGGGCGAAGCACAATTAAGACTACTTTTGAAGAGTAAAATCGGAAACACATTTAAACTTGGTTCTATTCTCCGTCAGAGATATGGAGCATGGAAAAACGAGCGATGGTGGAAAAGATGCAAATGGATAATGGATCACCTCGTGAATTTTTCCCTTATTTCCACGATCGAAAGCTGGAAGCATTAGTCAATACACCGGGTCAGTTTTACCGAACAAGACGATCATTTTACGAGGGAGTCCAGGATATGTTTGGTTTTGCAGACAACGCCTATGAAGAAACCGCATTCTTTTATGATTTTGAAGAAGGGTTTTGGTATCATACTACTCATGAACCAAAAACAATAGTCTCAAGAGAAGAACATGGATCTGAAAAGGGATTTAAGTTTGAGAAAACTGCTCAGGCTTTTGTCCTTGCCGATCCAAGTAAAAAAACATATGGACAACTCCATACCCATCCGCTCTCTGCCATTTCGAAGGATATACCGCAAGACCTTATTGAATCCATAAAACATGATAGAGCTAGGAGGATGTTGCTACTGAGTGAAGATGGAGCAATGCAACAGTTACTGTTCGCTCTTGCTTTACCCTCAACGGAGGACATAGGACAGGTTCTGAATGTGACAAAAGAAGTAGCCAATCATGGGTTCCAATCTTCTTTCCAATGGTACATCATTTCACCATTTGGTATGACGGAATATGCTCTTACTAGTAAGCTAGAGCAAGGGATAACTCCTTACCAATTAGCAGAGAGAGCGTTGCATGAGGATTTCAACTTCCAAGCAATTTGCACCCATGGAAAGATCGAAGAGGTTTGTGCGTATGCTACAAGATTTCTGAACCAAGCAAATACGGGTATTAAACTCGGAAGTGTTATCATTTGACTGATAAACGCTCCATGTTTCTTTCTTGAAGAAACAACCCGATAACCTTGTCGTGGTTTTCTAAAGATTTCGAGAATGAGCATGTCTTTCTCACTACTCTTCCAACTCTTTGTCTGATTGC
>JACRKL010000048.1 GCA_016219835.1 Candidatus Woesearchaeota archaeon | reverse complement strand
TCTTGGCAGAAGTAAGTCCATTCATAACGATATTGCTGCTGTTGCAGCTTGTGCAGATGAGTTTTGGTGCCATACGCACACCAAATATTTCAAAGAATAAAAATCTTTCTGTCAGTCATTTACTAACACTACCCGATTTTTCAACAATCTCAGACGGCATCATTGGCTTCTCCACATGCTCCAGCGCATCTCGGGCTACTTTTTATCCCGTATGCTCTGCATCAGTGCAAGCAGACCTTTTAGAATCTCTTTGGGTGAAGGAGGATTTCCCGGAATCTTCCAGTCTATAGGCAACACTGCTTCTGCTCCGCCAAGGGTTGCATAGGATCCCTTGAGGATTCCCCCATTGCAAGCATCATCACCAACGGCAATGACCAGCTTTGGGTGAGGAGTGGCTTCATAGACTTTTTTCACTGCTTCTGCCATGTTGATCGTTACAGCTCCTGTGATGATGATGGCATCGGCATGCCTTGGTGACGCAACAAATGCTATGCCGTACTGTTCAGCATCATAATGCGGCGTCGTAAGGTTGACGAGTTCAATCTCTGTGGCATTATCACTTCCTGCATCTACTTCCCGAATGGAAAGACTTCTTCCAAATATTGTGTTGATTTCTTTCTTGAGCTGCATTCCTGCTTCTTTGGTTTCCAGATCCTCCTTGCTGAGGGTTTCGGTTATTTTCTTTCGGAAAATGTTGCTGATGGCGTTCATGGTTCCTCACAGATCTGTTCCTGCATACGACAGGTTTAGGCTTTTGTTGATGAGTGGAAAATCTGGAACAATATTACCCATGACTGCATGCTCAATGGCAAGCCAGTTGCAGAAGGATGCAGTTCTTATTTTGTATCTCTCTACTTTCCCATCCTTGATCTGGATCCAGTGCATGTTCTGGCCTCGTACTGCTTCAACAACTGAAAGAGCGCATCCGTCTTTGATGCTTCTTTCTGTTTTGATCTCGCTGCTTTTGATTTCCATAAGTATTCTCTGTATGAGTTGGGCTGAGTCGAGTATTTCTACTGCTTTGGTCTCAAAACGTGCCATGACATCTCCTTTCTCAAGGATCTTCCTTGCGATAGGAAGGTGCGTGTACATTCCATACGGATGCTCAACACGGGTGTCTCTGAACATACCGGATGCCTTGGCGATGGGACCGGTCAAATGCAGCGGTCTTACAAGGGTTTTACGGATAATGCCCGTCGATTCAAAACGATCCGTCACTGAGGGAAGCGATTTGACTGCTGACACTGCATCTTTGAGTTGCTCGCTCCATATTTTGGTGCATTGCATCAGGTCATGTAATGACTCCTGTGCAACGTCTTTTGTAACTCCTCCTATACAGATTATCTGCCTCAGAAATCGTGAGCCAGTCATCGTTTCGTTCTTCCGGAATATTTCTTCCCGCAGCATAAAAAATGGGCTTGCCCCGACGGGATATGCGACATCAATAACCATGCCTGCGAGATCTCCCAGCAGTGCGTACATCCGTTCGAGCTCCATGAAGATTGTTCTCAGGCAGATTGCCCGTTGAGGAACGCTTAATCCTGAGATTCTCTCAACGGCATTGCAAAAACCGACGGCATTCGCAATGCTTTCATCGCCGCTGATTGCCTCAGCAAGTGCAACGCATTCCTCCGGCTTTTTCCCTTCTGCAAATTTCTCAATGCCGCGGTGTTTGTAGAACATTCTGATCTCAAGATTAGCGATGGTTTCCCCAATGACACTGAACCTGAAATGTCCGGGTTCAATGATGCCTGCATGCACAGGACCAACACCTATCTGGTATACTCCTTCGCCTTCGACCGGCTTGAATGGATAAGGTTGTAGTTTCCTTTTTTTGGATGGCTTTGCCGCATCTTTCTTGTTCCTGAATGATTTGAGGAGTGGATGAAACTCTTCCGGATACGATTCATGCAGGAACAGTCTTCGCTGGTCAAAGGATTTTGGAAAGCGGATGCCAAATCCGTCGGTGATTTCGCGCTCATACCAGTTTGCGGAAGGAAAGAGCAGGGCTATGGATTCGGCTTCCTTTGGCGAGCGATGGGAGATCGTGTACTCTAATATCAAGAACTGAGCATAGTTTTTCTTTTCAAAAACGTGTATCATGCTCAATCCTGTTTCCTTGAAATTCTGGACGCAAAATAAGCAGGTCAGTTCAAATTCGTCTCTGGCAAGGATGGCAATCGCATGGCTCGCTTCTTTCTGTGGCACTGAACAATAATATTCCTGATTCACTCCGCGCGTGATGGTGTACTGCTCTACCTTTCCCTTCAAGAGCCGCTGCACCTTTTCTCGTATGTCGTTTTCGTTCATGGTTTCATCAGCTCCTTGACCATGAGAACGATGAAGTCACTCAATCCCGTTTGCATAAGTCCCTCGATAAAGAGGGCAATGAGCAGTATTCCCAGAATCAGGATGGGGATCTTCATGCTCATCGGTGTAGGGTAGCGCGGTATCTTTCTCTCGTCTCTGGAGAAGAACATGTGCGTAAATGCAAGGGCAAAGGCAGCTGCCACGATCAGCATGAAAAACAGCACGATGAGAAGCAGCGGTATTGAAACGTTGCCTATACTCATCAAGAGAAAGAATTTTGAAACGAATAATGCAAACGGCGGCAGTCCAAGAATTGCGGCTCCTCCGAGGATCAGACCCCAGGATGCCAGTGGCTGGAGTACGAGCGCATTTTTTATTTTTTTGATGGAGAGCGTTCCGTATTGCCGGTTCAGTATACCTGCGGAAAAGAAGAGCATGGCCTTATTGAGTGCATGCGCAAGGGTATGGAAGAGCACCCAGAACAGTGCAATTGGAGTGTTGAGACCTATGCCTATGAGCATAAAGCCGTTTTGCTCAACACTGGAGAGGGCGATCAGCTTCTTGAAGTTTGTCCGTGGGATCATCGTGAGCGAGGAGATAATGATGCTTGCTACACCAAAGATGATCAGCACCCATGATGCCAACCCTGCTTCCGGTGTCCGATGCATAATTGCAAACATCCTGATGATGCCGTACATGCCTAAGTTTGAAATGCTTCCGGACATAATGACCGTAACCACAGAAGGCGCTTTTGCATAGGTGTACGGAAGCCAGAAATGGAAAGGCGCAATGCCCGATTTTGCTGCAAATCCTATGAGCAGCAGGACAAAGCTGAGCATGAGGATTCCCGGAGGAAAGGCAGATGCTTCATTCATGAGTGTAGTCCAGTCCAGCGTTCCTGTGCCGACCGTCTTTGAGATGGTGTAGACGAGAATGAGTCCTATGAGCGAGAAGAGCATTGCCGTCGAGGCGATGAACACATATTCCAGCGCTGCTACAATATTCTCTTTTGCATTCAGCGTGACCATCAGGATCGCTGATGTTATGGTCGTGAGCTCAAGGAAGATCCAGAATAGTGCGAGATTGTTGGACACTAGTGCAAGGGTCACAAGGCAGAGGAGGATGTTAAAGGCAGTATAGAACAGATTGCTGTTTCTTGGATTCATATCGCCTGCTTTGGTGAGGCTGTCGATATACCCTCGCGCATACAGCGCTGCGAGAAAAAAGATACCCGAAGAGATGAGGATTTCATAGAGACTGAGACGATCCATAAACTGATACTGGTTGATGATGATTGGAAGCTTCTGCGTGACCAGAATCATCGTTGTCATCAGAACATATATTCCGGCATGGATGCAGGAGAGAAAGTTGAGGGAACGGTGTGACTTAAACAGGAGGAGCAACATGACGATTACTGCCGTCGTTATACCATAGAAGAGGATCATCATGGCTCTTCCCCTCCGAGTGATGTCAACCGATGAAGCCGTTGATGGAATTCTTCAATAGTAGAGTCCATACCGAAGGCAAGAATCGTTGCCATCAATACCAGCATGACGAGATCAATCAGGATTAAGATTTCAATCATAAAGGGAAGTTCCGTCAGGAAAAGGCTGAAGAGTACAACGCCGTTTTCCATCGTGAGATACCCGATGATTTTGGTGATCGCTTTTTTCCGGCTGAAAATCACGAGCATTCCCATGAGTGTTAAAGAGATGCCCACCACTGCTCCCAAAAATGAAAGCTGGCTTGTTGTCAGAGTCTGGAGTGGGGAGAATGCATAATATACCATAATCACGAGGAATATTCCTAGCAGGATGGAGCTTACCGGGGAAAGGTAATGGAATTCCACGTCCCGTTTGATCTTCATGCGCGTATGTATTTTCTTCATGACCCAGTCGACAATAATCACTTTGCTGAGCAGCGTCAGGAATGCAATGCCGAGCAGTGTCATATCTTTCTCCTCCAGATACAAGACGACGGCAACCAAGCCCAGAAGTAGTGATTGCATACGATAGACTGCTATGAGCGGCAGCAAATCCCTTCGGGTGATAATAAACGCTACTGGGTAGTGTTAGTAAATGACTGACCGAAAGATTTTTATTCTTTGAAATATTTGGTGTGCGTATGGCACCAAAACTCATCTGCACAAGCTGCAACAGCAGCAATATCGTTATGAATGGACTTACTTCTGCCAAGAAGCAGA
>JACRKL010000006.1 GCA_016219835.1 Candidatus Woesearchaeota archaeon | reverse complement strand
GCCATCCTCATGTGAGCATCAGCAGCATAAACCATTCAGGCGGAAAGGGAATTCCAATGGGAATTTCCGCTAGCAGAATACCCAGAAACCATGCGAACCGATGGCAGAACCTCGCATCTTGCGAGATTTTCACCAGAGCCGAATAGCTAAACCTAAAGCAACGGTCACCGCGTTCAGCTTTAACTCCAACTCCAGTTGGAGCTATCGATAGGTATTTATAAGCCAGCTCCCTATCATGAGACAAGGTGATATCATGAAAAAACTCATCCTCTTACTGTTCGTAGTGTTAATGACAGCAACAGCCTGCACAACAAATCCAGGATCAAATCTGCCTTCTTCCCCATTTACTCCATCGGGTACAACTACTGGTGAAGGTCCTGTCGCCTTTACCTCCCTTCAGGAACTGCAGCAGTACCTGCAGGCATCGCAAGCTAATACCAATCAGTATTACTCCTCTGGAATTCGGCGTGGTGGCATACGCATACTCGATACTGCTCAAATGGCAGTCGCCCCTGCTCCCAATGCTGCCAGTGATATGGCGGAATCTGGAAAAGTGAGCGGCACCAGTGCCTCAAATGTTGATTTCTCAACAACAAACATCCAAGTAGCAGGTGTTGATGAAGCAGATATTATCAAAACGGATGGCTCCTTTATCTATCTGATCAACCAGAATCAGCTGACGATCGTTGATGCGCAACCCGCTGCAGAAACCAAGGTCATTGCTACACTGCCTTTTACAGGAACTCCGCGGGATCTCTTTATCAATGACGGCAAGCTCGTTCTTTTCTTGGAGTCGTATGAACAAAAACTCATCTTCCCAGAGTACAGCCCTCTTCCTTATCCGAGCTATCAGCAGAATACTGAAGTCCTTGTTTTTGACATCGGAAATAAAGAGAAGCCACGGCTCATCAATAACGTCTCGCTGGAAGGTAGTTATTTTCAAGCGCGCATGATCGGCAATGTGGTCTATTGGGTTACCCAGCAGAATGTGTATTCCGGCCCTATCATCCACGAGCCGCTCATGAAGATGGAGACGGGCAGAACGGGCAGAGTTTTCTCTCCGACAGTCTATCATTTCAGAAACCCCGAGCAGAATTATATCTTCAACACCGTTGCTTCCTTAAACCTTGACAATGAGAATGTCAATGCAGAGACATACCTTCTGGGCTATGGCAATACCCTCTATGTGTCTCAGGATAACCTCTATATCACGTACCAGAAGCAGGTCTATGATGAGAACGAGCAGAAAAAACAGTTTGAGGAAGTTTTGCTCCCCCTGCTTCCATCTGAAGTAGCAGCAAAAGTCAGGGCTGCATCCGTTTGGAATGAAAAAGCAGTAGCACTCGAAGAGTTTTACAATTCGATGACCGAGCAGGAGCAGGGTGCATTTGCTGAGAAAGTTGCGGAAGCACAAGATGAGTATCAGGCAAAGCAGGCAGCAGCACGAGACCGGACGGTGATCCATAAAATTGCCCTGAACAATGGCGATATCCGTTATGTTGATCAGACTGAAGTTCCCGGCAGCTTGCTGAACCAGTTTTCTTTAGATGAAGAGAACGGCTACTTGCGTGTTGCCACCACAACAAGACTTTGGGCACGGCATTTGATCCAGTACAACAATGTGGTTGTGTTTGACAGTAGCTTGAAAGAAGTTGGTCGGCTGGAGAACATTGCAGAGAATGAAAGCATTTACAGCACTCGCTTTATGGGAGACAAATTGTATATGGTTACCTTTAAGAGGATCGATCCGCTGTTTGTGGTTGACCTATCAAGTCCAACGACCCCTAAGATCATCGGTGAACTGAAAATTCCTGGCTACAGTGATTACTTGCATCCTTATGATGCAACGCACGTGATCGGCATCGGCAAGGAAACTGGCACCAATGAGTGGGGCGGAACATCCACGAAAGGTGTTAAGATCGCACTGTTTGATGTGAGCGACGTTTCCAATCCGAGAGTCGTTCAAAGCATGGAGATCGGCGATGCAGGTTCAGATTCTTCTGTTTCGCAGGATCACAAGGCGTTCCTCTTTGATAAGGAGAAGCAGCTGATGGTGATCCCCATCCGCAAAGTTACGACTCGTGGAACGTATGTCGACAATGATGATGTCTGGTATGGTGCGTATGTATTTACCATCACCCAAGATGGATTTACTGAACGCGGTCAAGTACAGCATGGCGGAGGCAAAGGGAGATGGTATTGGGATTGGAATGCAGAGGTCAAGCGCAGCTTATACATCGGCGATGCGCTCTACACACTCTCCGGCAAAGAGTTGAAGGTCAATGATCTCGCAGATCCCAGCAAGCAGCTTGCAACCGTTGTCTTTCCCGAGCAGAAGCAGCCTGGATCCATTTACTACGGACGACCGAGTCCAGGGATTGCCGTTGAGCCGGTGGCGGTAGAATAAGGTTTTTTAAAAATCGTTCTATTCCCGGTTTTCTTCTTTCTTTATTTTGCTTTCCCTTCCTTTATTCCGCTCATCCAACGTTGCATTCCTGGTTACCGATAACAGTGTCTGGGCAAGTTCTTCTTTACTGAGAAGGGCATCATACTTCTTCTGTGCTGCCGCATACACTTTAGGGTCTAGCAGGTCGATCTTGCTGATATAGACCAGCACCTTGTCTGCTCTGATCTTTCTTACCCGATCAAGGAGAAGCAACTGCTGGTCGAGAGGAAATGGTTCGGTAAGATCAAGCACATAGACGACTCGATCAGCCAGATGCTGCAATGCCAGCCACGCAACTCGTTCGATGGTGTTCATCTTCTCAAAACGGTTTAACGTTCCAGGACAGTCTATGAGCTGCACTTCGCCATACGGTGTTTTGAAGTAGTTGACATTCAACTCTCGCGTCGTAAACGCATAACTGCCGATGGCAGCTTTGCTTTGCGTCATGTTCTTGAGCAACGTAGTTTTCCCGACATTGGGAAAGCCAAACAATGCTATGGTAGGAATTCCCGTCTTGACATTTGGAAAACCTTTCATCGCTTTTCTTGCGTCTTCTAAGAGTAACAGGTTGCTTTTGATCTGCTTGATGACTGAACTTTGCCTGCCAAAGTATTCCTTGACCATCCGATGAACGGTATTAGGTTCAGCGCTTCTTCGGATCTTCTCCTTATAGATCATGTGGAAGTTGATCAGTTTGCCTTTCGCCCAATTCAGGGCTCCTAATGATTGCTTCAACTCCGGATATGGCAGCAGTGTTTTGACCAACGCACCATAAAACTCAGGAAGCTCGTCAAGGGTAGGAAATGAAATCAGAATTGTTGTAAGCTGCTTCACCAAGCTTCGTTCAAAGGTCTCGATTTTATGGATGGCAAGGTGTTTTGCCCTTCCCGTCGCAGTTTCCAGATGTTTTCCTCTTAAATTCTTGCCTGCTTGTGCACTCGTACTTTCCATCGCTCCGCGAAATGCAACATCAAGTAAGGTGTTCGCTGGCTGGATTTTCTGAAGTCCTTGGAAGTTCATGGGATAAAAGAATGGGGCGGAGTATATTAGGGTTTTCTTTTTCTGAGCTGTAAGGTTAGCGTCACCTAAACGGGGGAAAAATGGAAAATGCAGAAAGTTTAAATAATGTACAAGATATTACTAAAAAAATGGTTATGCCACCCTTTAAACGAAATAAACAACAAAAGACCGTATCAATTATTGT
>JACRKL010000050.1 GCA_016219835.1 Candidatus Woesearchaeota archaeon | reverse complement strand
TCTGCTTCTTGGCAGAAGTAAGTCCATTCATAACGATATTGCTGCTGTTGCAGCTTGTGCAGATGAGTTTTGGTGCCATACGCACACCAAATATTTCAAAGAATAAAAATCTTTCGGTCAGTCATTTACTAACACTACCCGAAACCTTTAGGAAGCTATGAGGCAAGCGGCGAAAGTATTGCAGACAAACTCTGCTTTGACATTACTACTACTACTCCCCTTGTTGCGGGGAAGGAGTATACAATTTCTTTCCAGAAAGAGGGTTGCGGCTTATTGACTTCGCACCTGTCCTTGGAACTCTCTAGTACTCATGATATCAAGGTCACGTTAACGGGGCATGGGAATTTAGACTTCCTTGATAAACCAGATGATGAATTTGCAGCAGATCTTACTGCGGAGATCGTAGGGAAAGGCATACCGGAAACCTTCCCGAGAAAAGATCTCTTGATGGAGCCAGCAGCATGGATACGGATCAACGGCGGCTATTCGGCTGTCCTGAGCCTGCGTGATCCTCAACCGTTGTGCAAGTATCCTCAAAACATAAACCAGCTACGGGCATGGCTGCCTCAGGAAATGTCCGAGAAATATCCCCAACAGAGAAACGATGCCTTTCTTGCCCTTGGAAAGCTCTGCTTTCAGTATTATCGTGACGAACAGTACATGCGTGAGCATGCCCGAGTTCCAAGCAGCATTGACTTGCGTTCGCTGTTTTCTATTATCAAGGATATGGTTCATGGACTTGCAAGCAAAGAAGCAGCAGACCCCCTTCAACAGCAACATCTCGAGACGCTCTTAACTGAATACCAGCAGACTGGAGAATTTTCTGGTGACTGCAAGGCAGCGTCTACCTTCACCTGCGGTCTACTAAAGCACTTGGGCATTCCAGCACGACGCATAAGCGGAAGGATCTTATATGAGATGAGCACCCTGGACATTGAAGCGAAGCTTCAGGAAATCAGCGAACGGATAGAAAAAATAGAATCCCATCATGCACCGGAGATGATGCTGGCTTATCCAAAAAGGAAAAAGGCAGAATACCAACAGATGCTTGCTCAACCTCAAGCAATGGAGGCATATCAAGGTGGAGAAGGACATGTCTGGACAGAAGCTTATCTTCCAACGATCAACGGCAAGGGCAGATGGTTTCCAGTTGATCCTGCGATGGGTTTCTCTTGCGATTATCCACAGTATAAACTCCAGAAGGTATGCTATCACGTAAGCTTGCTGCTTCCTAGCTTCTCTGAACCGCAGGATTTTAACATCAGGGTTGATGTGCTCTGAAGAATGAGAAAGCACGAGCAAGCCAGACTAAGACCACTGCTCCCAACACCCAGCCAGCAACCACATCCGTCATCCAGTGCACGCCAAGCATGATTCTACTCAGACCAATGAGAAGGATGAGCAACAGACAGAGAACGATCAGGACATATTTCGCAGTCGGATCCTTCAGCTTCTTTGCAGCTAGAATGATCACTATGCCCAAGAAGATCATCGCCATAGCAGCATGACCGCTGGGAAAGCTGAAGCCGGATTCCATGATTCCCGCTGGAGGACGGGTACGCTGGATAACTTCCTTGAGGACAAATGTGGCAAATGTACCTATCACGATCGCAGAGGCAGCGAAGCGTGCGTTCTTCAGTTGGCGTGTTGCAAGCAGCAGCAAGACGAGTAGCAGAGATGCAGGCAGGAGGAAGCCCCATGATCCAAAGAACGTGAGGATGGAGAAGAAAGACATGATTGCGGGGGATCGCAACTGTGCTGCCATTGCTTCTACGCCGGTGTCAATTCCATTAGAAAGACCAGAGAGGACAAAGAGAGTGATGAGAACAAAGAGCAGGCTCAAAATAACCAGCAAGGGCTTAGGAGCAGGTGATTTTCTTTCTTTTGCAACCATGGATATGTTCGGAATGAAGAAGTACTTTAAGGTTGCGGAAAAGTGAGCTTTGTCCGAAAAGTCAGTTCTGCCATCTTTCCGTGAGCATGATGCAAGGATCTCACCTTGAGCAAAAAGGGAGTTCCAGAGGATACTCTCCTGTCAGGATTGAATCAGGCAGTATCTTACCTAGAAGGTTGTTATTGTTTTCCAGAGACTATTGACGATGGGGTTACGTGCCCTGTGTATTTCCCCGCAATTCTACGATCACGTCGAGAACTTTGCGGATGGGAGGAATAGCTGAAGGGATGTAATTTTTAATAAGGGCTGCCGCACCACGCCCGATCCCACTATAATACCAAGAAACGCCCAACCTTCCCATGGAATACTCCATTAATACATCATCTCGAAACTGCCTGAGTTTTTGCACTTGCGGAGCATTAATATCGCCATAAACAACCGTTGCTACAAAGCAATCACCCTCCCTATCCAGACTTCTCCAACTAGCTGGAGTGAACCATCTTTGGCGGGAGGAGTACTGTGTACAACCTGAACAATCTGTAAATGTTTGGGAATTGTATCTCGAGTCTATCCTATCTCTTTGAATAGCGTCCTCTTCTAGTATCTTATCTATAGTTTTAGAAGACAGTCCTGCTGGAGGTATAGGGGGGAGAACCGCATTGTTCCTAAAGCGGCGACCTGCTCTCAAATTGTATTGATAGTTCCCACGTGCTTCCCAAATGTTATCTTCAAATTGGTCACGTAATCTTCTTTGCTCTCGATAATATTCTTGCTCTTTCTCGTCATGCCATTCCTTTATGAAAGCAATATTCTTCTCTATTTCTTTCTTACACGCATCTTTTGCGGTTAAGTACCATTCCGTTATTTTGTTAGTTAGATACATTTTTCATCCTTTGAGTTCCTTTATTTATACAACTCACATCCGCCAAAGAGGAAGTAATCGGAGTTGGTGTTGAATGTGCCCGTTATACTACCAAAAGAAAAAGGACTGCCCATTCTTCCATTTATGGAACCGAAAGAGCGAATGCCATCAGGAGCATTGATGTTGCCAGTCATAAAGGGGTATATTCTTGTTGATCCACGCTCTTTTGCATCCCTTATTGCATTTCCTATCGTTGCCAATCGGCTGTTGGTCGCCCAATATTCAACTGCTTCCGTTATGGTTTCCTGACTGAGTTGGCTATCGTATAACTTTAACGTACCAACAAGTCCATAATCAACAGTGCCAATCCTCTGAAGGGTTCGGTCACGTTCGCCTTGTGCTCTCTGCTCGTCGGTGAGTAAGATGATTCCATCAAGCGATGAGGGGATGAACATACCTCTGCCAGAAGGAGGATTGCTTGCCTTCTCCTGAGGAAGAGAAATCATTGGAGAAGAGGTATATTGTTCTGAGAATCTTGACTGCAAGAAGTGTAAATCCTCAGGAGGTACAGATAATCGAACAGTAGCGTGATACATGGGAGTGTTTGCAGGAACCTTATAGACAACACCATTAACCGGAACCAGAGCATCATTAAGTCCCCACCAGTTACCATACTCGAGTATATTCAAACCTCGGTTGAAAGAACCAATTGACACCGTTGCATTATAGTCAATCTTAGCTACCGAGTTGAATAGTTTCTGCCCCCAGACCTTAACAGTTACTTTATTTCCATGTTATGTAATCAGTTCTTCCCAACTACTTGGTGGTTCTGCGTACAGTCCTACTATATTTGTGACATCAAAGGTTCTGCCTGACAGGGTTCTTCGAAAGTCATCAATACGGGAGTTATTATAATCTAGAAGTTTTCCGATTCCAAACACTAAAGTGCCACAAATTGTTAGACCGGCAGCAGTACACATTAAACCTGTCTTTATGGATCTATATTGCTCTAATGCATCATAACCCCTCCACACACGGATATAGTTCTCTATACTGCGCTCATCTAATATTCGTTTCAATGTCCATTTTAGTTCAGATATCGTTTGCTTCATTTTGTCATCTTAGAGTTCTATTTTCCTCTCTCTTTTGGAATCAGCGCAGTTCCATGTGCAGTGTGTAGGAGAAAATGGTCATTTGCTAATACATAATTTTCCTTAAAATCAGTAACCATTTCTGTGTTTGCAGGGATTTTTTCCATGAACATCTCAAGCTGCAGATCCGTGAAGTGATGGCTAGGTTGATAGGAATAAACGCCATGGATAGGTAGATAGGAATGATAGACACTGGTGGGAGAATATACGCCCACAAGCCTATAGTCGCTCGGATGCTTGCCCTGCGACATGATGTAAGCCTCTGCGGAAGTAGTTAATATCTTCTCGAGCGGAAACAGAGATTCTTCCTTTTTGTTTTCAGTTGCCATGGTGTTACCTCATATGTTGATATCTCTCTACAAAGGAGTAACTTCTATAAGAACCATTGTCGTATAACTAACGACAACAACAGAAACTCTTAAATAACCTTCTTCATTTCCATAGGCTATGCCAGAGCTCCAGAGAATCCTTAAGCAGATAGGTCTGACCGACAACGAATCCAAAGTCTACATCACGTTGCTTAAAGCAGGCAATTCCTCAGTCTCCAAGCTTGCCAAAGAATCTGGTCTTTACCGTCCGTACGTCTATGACACACTGAAGCGCCTTTTGGAAAAAGGATTGGTTTCTTTTTTCTCACGAGATAACAAAAAATTCTTCAAAGCTGCCCAGCCGTCACAATTACTGGAGCGGGAAAAGGAGAAAATACAAGAGCTGGAAAAGGCAATCCCAACGTTTGAAGCGTTCCTCACTGTTCCTAAGGAAAACGCCAATGTCGAGCTCTACTCTGGCAAAAAAGTTGTGCGTGTTGTACAGAAAGATGTTCTCAAAGCACTGCTTGAAAAGCGAGGAGAGAGCTTGGTTATTGGTGTTGATGAACAACGATTTATGGAAGCAGATCCCATCATCATGCAGCAGTTTTTTAACCAAATGAAACAGAACAGGCTCAAGGAGCGCGTCTTAGTGAGAGAAGGCGATAATTACCATCCATCGTATAGAGAAACAACTATCTACCGCTTTCTTCCCAAAGAACATTTTAGTCCGAACTCCATTTTTGTTTACGGAAACAATGTATCGATTATTTTGTTCACCGAACCTCTCTCCGGAATAATTATTCGAAGCAAAGAACTTGCTATGTCGTATCGAAAGCAGTTTGAGTTATTGTGGAACGTTGCCAAAAAGAAACCATAACTACGTCTAAGAGAACAACATCTACGCCTTCACAACAGCTTCTTCGATCAGGATCTGTGTTTTACAAGGCAGTTTGCTTGCAGCGCGCTTGAGCGCGATTTTTGCAGTCTTGAGCTGATTTGCGTCCGTGCGAAGCTCAAACATAGGATGGTTTTTGTGCACCTGTGCAGCAAGACCGATAGCCTTGCCGAAGGAACGTGCCATGCCAGTACTCATACGATCTGCGCCTGCTCCTGAAGCTAAGGGGTTCTCTCGCAGAATATGATGAGGATACATACGAACAATGAGATAGTATTGGGTTTTTCCAATGGAAGCTTCCAGCAGCCGATTACAGGTTTGCCTTGCTGCTTCAATAGCATTGTGCCTGATCTGCAAATCTCCTTTTGAAATCAATTTGAGGACATGTGAGAATGGCTTTAATTGATTGCCCATGTGGAAGCGGATCACCTTGTTCACAGGACCAGAGCGAACGTAGGATTTCTTGCGAAACTTGGATCTTCTGGTATAAGACCGTTCCAATCGTCGGTATGCAACGAATTTTCTTAACTTTGCCATGCTGCTGAGAAAAAGAGGGTGATTTATAAAGATTACGGGAAGTGACCTGAAAACTTTATATATGCACACCCATGTTTTCCAGAATTATGGAAACACTCTTTCAACAAGCGCTCAAACCCCTCGAAGAAGCCATGCAAACCGTGAAGGTCAACGCAGACACCAAGAAGATCCTTTTTAACCCGAAGGAAACCATGATCTGTTCACTGCCTATCCGCATGGATAATGGACAATTGGAAGTATTCCAAGGTGTGAGAGTGCATTACAATGACGCTCTTGGACCCTGCAAAGGCGGCATTCGTTATCACCCCAACGTTAGTGTTGATGAGGTGACTTCTCTTGCATTTTGGATGACGTTCAAGTGCGCAGTGCTTGGTCTGCCCTATGGCGGGGGAAAGGGTGGCATTATTGTCGATCCAAAGAAAATCTCTACTCGAGAATTAGAGCGATTGAGCAGAGCGTACATCAGAGCATTTTTTGACTTCATCGGACAGGACAAAGACATTCCTGCACCGGATGTGTACACGAATGAGCAGACCATGGCATGGATGTCAGATGAATATAACACCATTGCAAGAAAACAGTGCCCTGCAGTGATCACGGGAAAACCTATCCCTCTCGGCGGATCTCTTGGAAGAACGGAAGCGACAGCAAAAGGGGGATATTACACGATCATTGAACTGCTCAAACGGATGAAGAAAGATCCAAAAACCATGACCGTTGCTGTGCAGGGTGTTGGCAATGTCGGCGGCTATCTGGCGAGAATGCTGCATGATGAAGGCATGAATATTGTTGCGTTGAGCGATTCTAAAGGCGGCATAACCGGGCAGAAACTTGACGCCAATCATATCCTTGACGCAAAAGAAAGCAAGCTGAGCGGTGGAAAGGATCTCAGCAATGCATCTCTTCTGGAAATGGATGTTGACATTCTGGTGTTAGCGGCATTGGAGAATCAGATTACTTCAGCCAATGATGGGAACATAAAAGCAAAAATCATTGTTGAGATGGCCAATGGACCTATCACGAGCGATGCAGAAAAGAGACTGAGCAGCAATGGGAAGATTGTTGTTCCTGATATCCTCGCCAATGCTGGCGGAGTTACCGTGAGCTATTTTGAATGGGTGCAAAATCGAACAGGAGAACGGTGGAAGAAGGAAGACGTCTTTGCTCAGCTTAAGGAAAAAATGACGGAGAACTTTGCGCTTATCTATGATCTCAGCAGCAAAGAAAAGATCAGCCTGAAAGCTGCTGCATACAGAATTGCCCTCATCAGATTACAAGAAGCGATCGAAGCGAAATGAGGAATGATGTCGATCTACTGCTCAACGAGTTCGACTTCTAACGTGGCTCCGCACTCTGGACAGTAGGGTTCATCGAGCTCTTCAAGAATTTCCAAACCGCACATGGAGCAAGTAGAATCTTTCATGGATATTACCATGCATGAAGAGGTATATAAAGATTATGTTAACTGAACGGGTGTGTTGTCCCGAAAGAGATTCTTTAAGAAAAACTATAAAAGCTCATAGCGCAATTCTGGCAACATGGGGTTAAGGGAAAAGATCGTGACTCTGGTTGCTGCACTTGGCATTAGCATGGGGGCATTGTCCTCGAGCATTGCAGAACAACCCAAAAAGTACTCACTGACTGCAGAAACAGAACAGATCTTGACACTCCAATTGAGCTTCATGGTTCCTCAAGAAATAGCAAGTCAAAAATTACCCGTTGAAGTTCCGTATCGGCAAACGCAAACGTTGAAGTACGCAGTCGGTTTTCTGTTGAACAGCATACTATACCGGCAACATGAGTGCACGGTCTTTAGTTCATGGAGGACTCCTCTTCAGGGGATTTATGATCCAATAACCCAAGAACAGGATATGACTCTTGGGCAGAGCTACGGCAGTGCAGGCATTGAAGCAAAGATGGGCACAGTCACAATTCTCGGAAAGCAAGACGTCATGCTGCCAACTCCGGAGAACAAAGGCAAGAGGAGCACATTACGGAGCACACTGGCCTTACAAAAGCCGGTTGCAGCGGTAACACCACGATTATCCGTCGCTTATCAAACCGGAGACACAGATACCATAGAAGGAATGTTTGAACAACGATTTTCTCATCAGTATGGCTGCTTTGGCATTCGTGAGCAGTTACTATGGCGGGACAGGACACTCAAGAAAAAAAATGTATACGCCGCAGGATTTTTTTTGGACTCCCGAATTCCTACCGCTCACGGGAATATGACCATTAATCTCGTTTCACAACTGCATTATGATGGCACTCTGTACAACGGGGTTCAGCTTGGCTGGAGATTCTAAAGCTGATTTGTGATAAGCTGTTTCAAGCTGTGATGGCTCACTGCATACGCTGAAGAAAGAAATTCTTCTTTGGTAACCCAGCGGAACTCGCCAATATGCTCCGATGAATCATTCTTGGAAAGATCAACCCTCAGATGTTGTGGTTTGCAGAGGAAGGTGTGGCAGATGACCTGATCACCGTCTTTAGCACGAATGAAC
>JACRKL010000049.1 GCA_016219835.1 Candidatus Woesearchaeota archaeon | reverse complement strand
TCTGCTTCTTGGCAGAAGTAAGTCCATTCATAACGATATTGCTGCTGTTGCAGCTTGTGCAGATGAGTTTTGGTGCCATACGCACACCAAATATTTCAAAGAATAAAAATCTTTCTGTCAGTCATTTACTAACACTACCAGATTGTGATGAAAATGGCTCTGGTGAAAATGTCCGTTCTGCCATCCTCAGGTGAGCATACTTCGGGTAAATTCAGTGAACGAAAAGGGCGTTCCAGAGGAATTTTCGTTAGCGAAGAAAAAAGAAATCATGCGAACCGATGGCAGAACCTCGCATCTTGCGAGATTTTCTACAGAGCCGATGAAAACACTTTAAAAGAGAGACAACTTCGCTGCGCCATGGTCGAACTCTTAAGATCTGAGAACCCGGAAGAGTATCTTTTACGCTTGGGTTGCGGTACTGCTGCAGGAACGTCAGAAGGTCAATCCAGATTTACGATTACCGAGTATCCGTCACACCAACGAATGTCCATGCTTCCTCGTTTTCTGGAGAACCTCCTTGGCTATGCGGGGATGTGTATGCCGCCGTTGATGAAATCCGACCGATGCACCTTGCGAGATTTTCTCAACCGCATCGATAACCATACGCATGCTGCGACACTTGAGATAACATCCGTTCTGGTCAGTCCTGTTGCTGAGAATCTTGCAGAGCAACCTTTCCAAGTGTATGGAAGCTCGATTGCAGAACGAGGAGATAGCATTCTAGACTACCCGATCAATACCATTCCTGCTTGGTCATCTGACAGTAATCTGTCGAACGAACCTGAAATCATCCTGACAAGATCCTACAAGGGAATCTTAGCTAAAACAACGGCATGCAAAGATCAGCTGGCGACGGATCTTTCTACACCCATCAGCAGGTTGCCTTTCCCTGAACGACTACGCCTTGATCTTGAATCGATGGTAGATGTGCATGTCTATGAAGCATCGCTCGGGAAAAGGATGAAGCGATTTGAAGAAGTAATGCTCCAATTTGATAGGACCTGTATTGATGGTGTTCAACATCGCTACACCGTGCAAATGGACATAGAGAAATATTATCATTTCACATACTTCAGTAATCGTCTGCCGTGGAAACAGAAACTAGAATAAAGCAAATCGGATTAATACATCAAACCAGAAAAGTTCACACATACTCGTCATCATTCTCAAAAGGAACGTCTTCTTCCTCTTCCGGCTCGCCTTCGATTATGGATTCATCACCCTCATCTGCTTCATCTTCGCCGACGACTTTGACGTTTAAATCCTGAAGAGAACCTGGTTCTCCCTTGAAATCTCCGCTTTGTTCCTTGTTGGCATCTTCTTCAGAAACAATCTTCGCAGCATCGACAACCGTGTCTTTCTCATCCAGCTTCATGATCCTGACGCCCTGCGTATTTCTGCCAATGACCGGAATGCCTTTCACCGGAACTCGGATCACGGTGCCTTGTTCACTGATAACAACGAGCTCATCTTTGTCCGTCGCTGATTTAATGGAGACAACATTTCCGTTGCGTTCTGAGCAGATGATGTTCTTGACACCCGAGCCGCCCCTTCTGATTAAGCGGTACTCGCTGATGGTTGTTCTCTTGCCATAGCCATGCTCTGTTATCGTGAGAAGGGTTTTATTGTCAATGCCAATGACCATGCCAATAACATCGTCATCCTGGTCTAAGGTTATGCCCTTAACTCCGCGGGCATTTCTTCCACTTGCCCTCACATCTTTTTCGTGAAATTTGACCGCCATGCCTTTCTTGGTGGCAAGCATGAGCTGTCGATGACCATCAGTCTTTTTGACCATAATCAGCGTATCATGTTCATCAAGGATGATGGCACGGATGCCTCCAGCTCTCTGATTGCTGAATGCCATCAGATTGGTTTTCTTAACAACGCCTTTTTGGGTGCACATCACGAGGAAATGTTTTTCATCAAACTCCTTGATCGGAACCATGGCCGTTACTTTTTCTCCGTCTCCTAATTCCAGAAGGTTGACAATAGCCTTTCCTTTCGCAATGCGCGATGCTTCAGGGATCTTGTACACCTTGAGCCAGTGCACCTGACCATGACTGGTAAAGAAGAGCATGACATCATGGGTATTGGCAGTAAACAAACTTTCCACAACATCCTCATCGTCGGTGCTTGTTCCAGTGATGCCTTTCCCTCCACGCTTCTGCTGCTTGTACGTATCGACACCCAAACGCTTGACGTAACCGGTTCTGGTAACGGTGACAACCATCTCTTCCGGCTCAATGAGATCTTCAATGTCTAAATCTTCATCCTCGACCGCAAGGATTTCGGTTCTTCGCTCATCGCCGTAGCTCAGCTTCAACTGCTCAGTTTCTTCCTTGATGATGCTGATGACACGCTGCGGTGAAGCAAGAATGTCTTTAAGATCCATAATCTCTTTGCGGGTTTCTTCCAACTCAGAGATGATCTTCTCCCGCTCCATGCCCGTCAATCTCTGCAAGCGCATGTCCAGAATTGCTTTTGCCTGAATTTCAGAAAGTGAGAATGAATTAATCAAACCCGTTAAGGCATCTTCAACTGCCGCTGCTTTCCGAATGAGCGCGATGACCGCATCGAGATGCTCCAGCGCTTTTTGCAAACCTTCTAGCACGTGGGCTTTTTTCTCTGCCTTGTCTAATTCGAACTGCGTCTTGCGAACAACGACCTGCTTTCGATGGACAATAAAATACTCCAGAAGCTCTTTGATGGAAAGCACTCGTGGCTGATTGTCCACTAAGGCAAGAAGGTTAATGCGGAACGTGACTTGCATGCGGGAATGGGCATAGAGCTGGTTCAACACAATCTCAGGAGCTGCATCTTTCTTCAAGTCAATGACGACACGGATATCTTTGTCTGACTCGTCCCGGATGTCGCTAATGCCGGGGATGATTTTATTCTTGACCAATTCAGCGATCTCTTCGATCATGGTTGCTTTATTCACTTGGAAAGGAACTTCTTCAATGATAATCGCATGCCCTTTTTTCGTTTCTTCAACGCTGGTTTTTGCCTTTACACGAATCTTGCCAAGACCATGTGCGTAGGCTTGCATGAGATTATTGCGACCGCAGATCTGAGCTCCGGTTGGAAAGTCAGGGCCTTTGATGCATTCCATGATCTGCTCGAAGGTAGCATCAGGGTTTTCTAACAAAACGAGCAGAGCGTTGCAGACTTCCGTGACATTATGCGGAGGAATGTTCGTTGCCATGCCGACGGCAATGCCTGCTGATCCGTTGATGAGGAGATTGGGGAGTTTAGAGGGAAGCACCATCGGCTCTTCCATGGTGGCATCAAAATTAGCTGCGAAATCAACCGTGTTCTTGTCGATATCCTGCAGCATCTCTTCAGCAATTTTTGCCAAGCGTGCTTCCGTGTACCTCATCGCCGCAGCAGAATCGCCGTCAATGCTGCCAAAATTTCCCTGACCATCGATCAACGGATATCGCAATGAAAAATCCTGTGCCATGCGCACTAATGCATCATAGACGGCAGTATCGCCGTGGGGGTGAAACTTACCTAACACCTCACCGACGATTCTTGCACACTTCTTGAAGGGCTTGCTATGCATGATTCCCAGTTCATGCATGGCAAAGAGAATTCTTCGATGGACAGGTTTTAAGCCGTCTCTTGCATCCGGTAATGCTCTGCCAATGATAACCGACATGGCATAGTCCAGATAGGACTGCTTCATTTCTTCCTTGATGTCCCTTAGGAAAACACCGGGACTCAGCCCGTTCTGTTCTCTTGGTTCAGGCTCATTTGTCGTCGATTCATCCATGAGATATCTTAGAAAAGCAGGCTCCTTTTTAACGGTTGTGGTACCCTCTTTCTCGTCGGTAAATGGGGGTTAATTTTTGCTCCTTCATCCGGGCAGAAACGGGCGGATGGGATCACCACTCTCCAATCAGTTTCTCCTCGGGCTCCAACCGGAAGGTTTTTAAAGTTGGTCGTACTTTTGTATCTCGTCGGGGGTTACCAGAACATGGCTCTTACACTACTCAGCCAAGACTGCATTAAAAAAGCACTCAAAAAGCGGGTTTCTGATAGTCATAAAGGCGACTATGGCAGAGTCATGGTTGTTGGTGGATCAACCGATTATGTTGGCGCTCCGATCATGGGCGCACAGGCAGCGCTTGCGTCGCTGAGAGCAGGAGCCGATGTGGTCACCTTACTTGCTCCTGAACGGGTAGCTTGGTCAGCAAATTGTATTTCTCCGGACATTATCACCTCTAAAATTCGTGGCGATTATTTCAAGTCGAAAGACGTGAACAAGACACTGGAACTCTCACAGAAATTTGATGCTGTCGTTGTTGGTGCAGGCATCGGTATTAAAGACGAAACCAAGCATTACATCAACAATATCATCCGAAGATTACGATGCCCATTTGTACTGGATGCTGATGCCCTGAAGCTGGCAAAAGTGTCAAGGATCAAAAATTGCATTCTCACTCCCCATATGCGCGAGCTTGAAATCATCCTACTGAATAACGGCAAAAAAGGTCTATTGCGGAAGATCCAGAATAAGTCTGTAGAGTCTGTTGCAAAAGTACTCCAAAAGAGAATGGGAGATTTCCTGCGGAGGGATAACGTGATTCTGCTCAAAGGTTCTGTTGATGCGATCATCTCTAAGAATAAGATCATCTACAACAAGACGGGAAATCCGGGCATGACCGTTGCTGGCACAGGCGATGTGTTGGCTGGCTTATGTGCAGGATTCCTTGCGCAGTCGCATGATACATTTGCTGCTGCATGCGCTGCTGCGTATGTGTCCGGCAAAGCTGGCGACCTTGCCAAGAAAAAGCATGGCGATGGTTTGATTGCCAGTGATGTCATCGAGCAGATTACGAAAGTGATTTGGAAATAGATTCGTCACGTCTGATCCGTATTAAATGAATCTCTTGGTTATACGAGTTACCCTGTATTCTTACCGCTCTTACCGCTCTTTTTTACAGAGACCGCAATAAAAAAGGTACCGCCATTGAATTTTTCTAATTTAACATTCCCAAAGACTTCGTTCATTGTTTCAGGAATGTTCTTGGAAGGATCCCAGGCAGCTAGTGTAGAGTAGATTGCTTTAACCAAAGGATTAAGGATTTTTAAAAGACCACTAAAAAGACGAGCATCACAAACAACCAGTTTTCCACCCGGACGAAGAACATCATGGCATCTCTGCAACGCGTCTTTCCAGCCAGGAATTGCGCTCATTCCAAGAACACTGACAACACCATCAAAATTAGTCTCGTTGATGTTAAGGAATGCTGCATCGCCATGAACGAGTTTAATAGTCTCCCAGTCGTTTCGTTCACACCATTTTTCTGCGGAATCAAGCATTTCTTGACTATAATCAAAACCAAGGATCAATCCATTCCTACCTATGGCTTCAACCAAATACGGAAAATTCCTGCCAGAACCACAAGCAACTTCTAAGACCTTATTACCCTTCTTAAGTCCAATCATCTTTATTGCTCGGCTTCTTATGATCTTTGCTCGTCCTAAAAACGTGATTTGATCCTGCGCACGATACAGCAAAGGGCATCTTCCCCAGAAAGTATACACTGTTTTTACGTTCTCCAGTTTTTTATTGGGTGAATTCTGAGGCATGTTCTAATCTCCCATCGAGGATGGTATGAGCCCTTTTTCAAAGGTTCAGTCATTGCAAACGATCACACTATAAAAGGATACCCGAAATCCATGATGTACTTTTTTTGGTCAAGAGTGAGAGGTACTGATCCAAACGTTCTGCACGGAATATTTGGATGAACGGATCAGCAGCAAGAACTGTCAGAAGGCTCAGTCCAATGCCGATGAGGTTACAGTGATGGTGAGTTATAGAGTAGATTGCTACTGTTCACGGGGTGTCTCTTGCTCAACTGATGCAAGTTGAATTTCTTTTACCGTTGGCTCTTTCAGGATCGGTGAATTCTGCAACACAAGGTCTATGCTTTCGCCCTCATTAACTCGAACATACTGTGAAGAAGAAACCGAAAACCGATATGGCTTCCCATCATATCTAATGTTCAAATAGTAGAACGTGATGCACCCTTCGACAGGAGCTTCAACGGGGGGGATCATGTATTTCTGCACAATTTCGGCATTACACATCTCATAGGTGGGCTGCTTGTTCGAGAGACGTTCATATCCTATACCTGCCCTGATTGCCCCGATTATACCTAACGATACGCTAGCTCCAGCGACAATCCTCAAACCTTTCTTCATCATAGAATCTAAAGACATGATCCCTAAGAATCTGCTGGCATATAAAAATGTTTGTCCAATGTACCTCTTTATGATAAAGATAAGCTATCATTCCTGCAGTGGTAAATAGCAGGGTGGATGTAATTGGTTAGAACTATCCGGTTGTTGTTTTAGAACCGGCTCAATATTCGATTTTTGAGAAGGTTCAACAGAGGAAGCAATAATTCTATCTTCATATACACCCCAAAAAAACTTAACTTGCTTATGACCTGAAATATCAACATCTGTTCCTTTCTTAAATGCGTCAAAAGCACCACCACCCGGCAAAAAAGACAGGATGATATAAGGAGTCCCGTTTACATTAACGCCCATATAATCAATCTCTTGGAAGGGGATGGTACTAACAACTAATTTTGATTTAGAAATAATATCTGCATGTTTTAATGTATATGGTGGCTGCTCAAATTGACGATACAGTAAAGAAAACTCAACAGCTGCTACTGCTCCCATAACCAGTACTGCAAGACCGTTTCCTAATTTAGATTCTAGCCCCATAATGCCTCAGAAGATGTTGGCATATAATAATGTTTGCTCTCGGCGACCTTTATTCGTCACTCCGAGAGTACTGCGCGGTCTGAGCCGTAGCGAAGACCCACCTATAAATCGGATTAACGAATAAAATTGGAGGTAGCAACCCCTATTTCATTTACTTGATTTATAGTGCATATCATATTCTAGGTTTTTCAGAAGAATTGCTGTTCTCCATTCCGGTTGGAACATATGGCCATAGCCATCTGAAACCATACCCTCTACAGACGCATATACTTCCACAAGATTGCCGATTTCCAAATGGGATGATGACATTTCTAGAGTCGATACATCTACTTTTGTTATTCTGCTCCAGTTTTTGGTCACGATTCTATCTAAATTACCTGCGTTAGAGGAAAATATCTTCACAACTTTTCCTTTCAAATAATGAGCTTGCAGATACTCTTTTCTTCTTGACTGGAGTTCTTCTACCTCATATTCATCAAGCTCAACGGGGCGTGGTTGTCGCAATTGTTCTAAATCTTCAGGTTTAAAGCAGTACTCAGGACTCGTGACCTTTAGATTTATAAAATATTCAATGAATGCTTTCCAATATTCTGATTTTTCCTCAACGAGAAGCCTGTTTGCTAGTTTAACTTTTAGACTTGTATCATCAACCTGAAATTTAGAGTAAATCCTAGGTTGTGCCGCACTTCCCGCCCATATCGTTTGGCAAGGCAGTTTTAATCTTTCTTTAAGGTAATTTTTCAATAGCTCATATTCCGTTTTTTTCATTTCCATTTTAAATCACCGAGTTTATTGTTCCTTAATAGTAGTCTTTAAATCAAAACAGGTATTTAATAGTTTGTCGTAATTTAAACTACGGCTCCGGTGAAAATCTTAAAATAGAACCCCTGCCAGCTATACTGGCAGGGTTGGGGAGGTACGAGCTCCCCATGAAAAAGAAAACAAACATACTACAAAAAATTAACGGTTTGATACGACGAGCGAGAGTGCCTGCT
>JACRKL010000053.1 GCA_016219835.1 Candidatus Woesearchaeota archaeon | reverse complement strand
CTGATCATCAATAATCTCTTTAATGTGACTGCTGGAACAGGCGTCGTGAGAACTGCTGGCACGTATTACATTAATGGTTCAGAAGTGTGCACTTCGGCAAACGGACAATGTGTTGCAGCTTCCTGCGCAGCAACCGGTCGCTGCGGGAATCTTACCTATCAAAATTGGAACAACACCAACGCGGCAACTGCTCAAATCAATCTTACCTTGAACACCACCTCTTTTCATGTTTCTGGCGGCAACCGTAGAGTTGGCATAGGCACAAAAAATCCTGCTGTTGCGTTGGACATTACTGCCGATACGCGAAATGGAACTGCTGTTGTTCTTGCCAACGGCGGAGACCAAGGAGTTTTTTATGGCGCTTATGATGCTATTGGAACAATCAATTCCCTCATGGGCATCGATGGAGGGGATACTTTCCGTATGTTTGGCGTTGTACGTATGATCTTCACGGTTAACGGCAGTGAGGCCATGACCATTGAAGACGGGAAAGTTGGTTTCTTCACGGACAATGGTGTTACCTCTAACTTTGCATTGAATGGCAATATCAGTCTCAATAACTCACTGTATACTGCGGTGGTTGGATCGAGAACCGGAGTAGGTATTGGCACGCCAAGTCCTGTTGCTCTGCTTCATGTTAACGGGAGCATGGTTGCCGGTGACGCGAACTTTACCAATCTGAACGCTAGCAGTGCTTTTACACTCAAAGGAAATCTTGATATCAATGACCTGTTTAATGTTACTGCATCATCGGGAAGAACGCTCGCAGAAGGCGAGCTTTCCATCGGCTCAACTTTAAATACATCCACGCAGAATACCACGTTGACTTCACAGCCGGGGTCTGTCATCTTTATCTTAGGACCATGAAAAACACTACGTTCGTTTGGATTATGGCAATCTTGCTGATGTTGCCTCTTGACAGTATAGCGTATCAAAGTTCGAGTTCGAGCTATTCTACGGATCTTGTTCTTGATGGTGGTGGCAGTGCGAACGGTTCGAGTTATGCTTCAAGTATGGTCTTTGGGGTAGGTTCTGATAGTCAAGTTGCTTCGTCTTCAAGCTATCAAACACAGCTCGGTTTTTTCACTACGATTGTTCTGGAGAATGGAGAAACATGCAGTGCAAATCTCGATTGTGCTGGTGGTTCGTGCTGCAGCAGTGTTTGTACTAATTTGATTTGTACTGGCGCTTCCTGCAGCGCTGATGCGCAGTGTTACGGTGGTTATTGTTGCAGTGGTGTTTGTTCAAACGCAGCTTGTTCGTTGTCTCTTGGAAATGCCTGTACCGTTAGCACACAATGTGGCACTGGCTGTTGCTTCGGCGGTGTGTGCCAGTCTGCAAGCATTTGTGCAAGCAGTGGCAGTGGTGCAGGTGGCGGTGGAGATACTGGCAATGGTAATGGTCAAACACAGCCTCCCCCTACGCAGACTATTACACCACCTCCTCCAGAAAATCAACCTGGTCCTCAGCCAACTCCGACAACTGTAACTGAGCAGACGAACCTCTTTGTTTTAGCCACGAAACGCAACGCACCTAAATCTTCCATCACCTGCAGTGAAGACACTCAGGTTAGGAATGTTACCGTACAGACTAATGTCTCCCGACAAAAGCTGCTCGATGCCATTCTTAAACAAGGGTATGAGGTTATTGTTCCTGCTTTTGCGGTTGATTGTGTTAACACTGAGCAAGTTAGCTTTAACGTTCCGGATTATTATACTGATGTCAAGATTCTCCGATGCACCGGTTCGAGTTGCAGTGCTGAAGTGGTTGAGCAGCAGCAACAGATCAGATGCGGAAAGAAAGTCTCTTATGAAGCGGTGGCAACGGGCTTCAATGAAACCGTTTTTACCGAAGGTTCATTCTTAACTCCTACAAAAACAACCAGTGACGAAGTACTTAACACGTCGGGATATATCATCCGTATGAGTTCCTATCAGCCTTTCCTGCTCGTGAAAGATACGCAGCTGGTTGAAGAATTGCAAAACCCTGCATACCGGCTTGTTTCTGACCCCATTGCTTTGGATTTTGATGCTCCTGCCCAAGGTACCCTTAATATTACGATACCGTATGTTGCAGAGTCTAACATTCCTGCAGAACGCATGTTCGTTAGCATCCTGACAGCTCATGGCTTTGAACGCATGCCTACTATCGTTAACACACAGAGCCACACGCTCTCTTTTAGCATAGCTAATGTTATCCCTTACCTTTCTACGGGAGACAAATTAAGGATGCTGGCGCTTGGAGAGACCTGCAAGGACTGCATGGTGACTTCATTCCACGAAGTGTATCACAGCCCCCATGATGCACTTGCCACCATTATTCTCGTCCACGGTTTTGGCAGCTCTTCAGCAACGTTTCAGGACATTATTGACGATTTCAATGCAACAGACCAACCTTACAATGTCTTTGCTTTCTCGTACACTTCTAATAGCACGGTTGAAGCTACGGGCAAAGAGCTTGCAGAACAACTTGAAGCACATGCCAAGGATATGCAGCGAATTTATCTGGTCGGGCATAGTCTTGGGGGCATTGTCGTGCAGCAGGCTCTCCATTATGCAGATGAACAGAACAAAGAGCACTACACGTTCACGTTCTTGGGAAAAACGAAAAAGGTGCTCCTCGCCGGTTCGCCGAATCTTGGCTTAGTGGACAAAGACTCTTATCAGTGGTTGTATCAGTACTTCATTAACCTCAAGAGCAATACCGCACTCTTCACTCCAGAGAGCGGCATGGTGCAGCAGATTGTTGATGGCGTTGTAACGCCAAGAGTCAAAGGCATTGAGTATGGCGTGATTGCAGGAACACGACCTTACGCTCTCGACATCAAATATGCAAGCCTGAAGTCCAACCTTCTGTCTAATACGACTGCATTAAACGACGGTCTTGTTGCGGTGAGAAGCGCGCAGCGCATTGGCGACATGTATTACAATAATTCCTGTACTAATTACTGGCAGATCGATGTCGACCATAACAACCTCATCAAGCATCCATTGGCAAGGAAAGTGATTGAGCAGGCTATTGCGAAAGATGTTTCTGCAGATGCCACTACCACAACGCCGCTTGCAGGATTAAACCACTATTACGGCTTCACCGTTACCTGTTCTGAAGATTCGACTTATTACCTCATCGGTAAGAAGCTACAGCCCAGCAAAGTATTTGATGAACTTGGATGCAACTGCGGCAATGGATGGTGCGGAGAAGGCGAGAACAAAGTTAACTGCCCCGCGGATTGTGCATCGCTCTGGACTGAAGGGAACTTTTGCTTAGTGCTGTATCCTACAGAGGTTGCCTTTGGCTTTATCATCTTCCTCACGACACTTTCGACTCTGGTTATTTTCGTGCGCTATGGTAAGGCGAAAATCAGGAATGTGCAGTTGCGCTGGCTGCTGATTGCAGCATTGCTCATCACGGTAACGTTAGTCGTTATGCTTTGGCCACCGGAAGAAGTCTGCAATAGCTATCCGGAGAGCATCTACCTTGTTACGTTCATCAACATCTTCATTGTTGCAGTTGCCTTAATTGCACGATGGATTATTGTGAAACGGTATAAGGATGTTCTGGAGCATCCTGAAAAAGTCTTAACGCAAGAGAAGCAGGAAACGTACTATGCAAAGGATATAGCCAAGGCGGACGTTTCCGATGAAGCGAAACTGCGGCAGCCGCCTGTACCATCTGATGAGTTTATGGATTCTCGTTCCTCAACAAAAAAGGTTAGTCCAAAAACGGCAAAGCCTTTGCCGAGGAAAAATCGGAAGGTTTAAATAAGTCGATCTCCCGGAAGTTAAAAAAGAGGTGTCCTTATGCCAAAGACGGATGTCAGAATTCCAACCGGTGTGCCCGGATTTGATGCGCTTGTACAGGGTGGCTTTGTACCCAGAAGCGCTAATCTGGTGTATGGTGGTCCGGGTTCTGGTAAAACGACCTTTGGATTGCAATTTCTCTTGAGTGGAGCAATGCAGTACGGTGAGAAGGGACTCTATATCTCCTTTGAAGAAACCCTCCGTTCTATCATTGAAAACGCTGATGCTATGGGTTGGGACTTCAAGTCTTTGGTGGATAGTGGCAAGGTTGACTTTCTGTATCTCAATGTTTACGATTCTTGGAAGAACCTTGCAAAAAAAGTCTACAAATATATTCAGGTTTCCGGAGCGAAACGAGTAGTTATTGATTCGCTCAGCGTTTATACCCTTGCGGTGCATGATCCATTTTATGCACGGAAGAGCGTTTATCAGCTGATTAATTTATTGAAGACTCTGGAGTGCACGTCGTTTGCTGTCGCAGAAGAAGAAACAGGAGACGGTGAAAATAAAGCGGTGAAGAATAATCTGGATTATCTCTTTGATTCGGTTGTCAAGTTGCATAATGCAGGCTTGGGCGGTGAATCTGACATGGCTCTGCAAATCGTTAAGATGCGACGAACGAATCATGGCAGAGGTCCAAGGGAAATGAAAATTGTCACCGGCAAAGGCGTTGTGGTCAATCCGAAGGTTTAACCATGGTGTGGGAATCTTTTCTTGGCGTGAACACGGAGAAGAGGAAAGGCTACGAGTTTTTCCTGATGGGCATTGTGTACGGAACCATCGCTCTCCTTGTTTCTTTGCTGTTATTCAGGACGTATGCCAGCTTTCTTGTCGTTATTATTGTGGTGATGGAGACCATTCCTCTGGTGTTTAATTACATTCAGTATGACCGGGGGAAAGATGTTTTCCTAAGCAAAGGATCGATGCACGCTTCAGATTATCTTGCATCTGCGGAGAAGCCCAGTTTCTTCTTTGGCTATTTGAAGTATGGAGAGATCCTTAAGATGTACGGTTTTGTTTTTCTGGGAATCATCGTAGCGTTTATTTTCTGGCATGTGGTTCTGCCCTCATCGGTCACTGCCCCAGCATTTCCGGATACGAATTATCCCAATGCATTAAATCAAACGGCTAACAGTAGCTTTGGAAGGGTTATGCTGGACTTTGGACAGAGCTTTATCGTTTCTTTCTTGTCGTTGCTGTTTACGCTGTTCTTTGGCAGCGGAGCGATGCTCATTTTGTCGTGGAATGCGATGATCATCACCGGTATTGTCCGTGATTTCCTGATGAAACTGTCGGCTGCTTTTTCTTTTTCCCTCATTGCTTCCTTTGGCGTTGTGATGCTACCCAAGATCCTCGGGTTTGCGCTTGCCGGGCTCGCTGGCGGAGTTATTTCCGTTGGCGTTATACGGTATGAGCTTGGCTCTCGTGAGTTTAAAGGCGTCATGAGCGATAGCGTCAAAGTCTATGGTATTGGGTTAGTCCTGCTGCTCATTAGCTCAGTGACAGGGAGCTTGATGGCGTGAGGTTAATCTTCTAGTATCCGCTTATCCATCAACTCTTTGATCAGATAAACCCCCTGATGCTCGAGGAAGATATTCATTCTGTTGGTTCCTTTGTTGAGCTTGAAGGTGTGCGAGGGGAGGGTGGAGGCGATCATTGATCCCCCTACGCAGTGGTTATCTTTATAACCTACAGAACGTTCCCTTTCTACGTGAGATCATGGACGAACTATTCTTTAAGGAGAACAATATCTATACCCAACGTTCTGATTTTCTTCATGCCCTTCAACCTCCAGTGCATTCGAATATCTCTCCATTGCCTATTTTTTTTGCAGGACAACAAGTGTACCTTGATTATCGGGAGAGTGTTGCAAGAAAGTTTTCGGAGGTTATTGAACCATCGTCCAGTAGGTCGTTATTTCTCTGGTCAGATATAGATCGGTCTGGTTCAGATAACCTTATTGGGAGAATAGAATGGCAAAGGCATAGAGAAAAGAAGGTAATCTCTTTTTGGAAGTGTTATCATTTGACTGATAAACGCTCCATGTTTCTTTCTTGAAGAAACAACCCGATAACCTTGTCGTGGTTTTCTAAAGATTTCGAGAATGAGCATGTCTTTCTCACTACTCTTCCAACTCTTTGTCT
>JACRKL010000055.1 GCA_016219835.1 Candidatus Woesearchaeota archaeon | reverse complement strand
GAGCCCAGGAGGATGTGCCGTCACTGTTGGTTACAATGACCTCAACTCAATGATCCGCTATATTGAGAACCAAGCAGAACACCATAATGTTGTGTTTGTCTAATGGAAACCCCACCCTTTAGGGTGTGGGAGGAGGTCATCCTTCAATATTTAGGCAGGGTTGCTTTTGCTATGGCGAGTTGCTAACCCTTTATTCACTTTTCTTCCGAGTGCAAGGGCATCCACTTCGGTGAGTTCACTTTTCTGGGTGATGCTCTCAAAAAACTCCAGCTCTTTGACTTTCTGCTCGACTGCTGACCAATTGATGTAGCCAAAATTGTCCATCTTTTGTTTTGTTGTTTCTGAAACTGCAAAAGTAACGTTTGCCACGAGGCACCTCTTTCTGTGAGTTTACTATTTTTATTGAGATAAGGTTAATTAGTTATTTAACTGTTTTTGTTTGGATCTCAGGTTTTGGCAAATAAGAAAGAATGTCATCAATGCATTCTTTGAGAGGTCTGTTCATATCAACGACCGTTCCATACGTAAATTCTGTTGATTTTGCGTATACAGCTCTGGCTGCATCTTCACCATGCGTTTTTCTTCGTTCTGCGTCTCTTGCAATACATACCTTTAAAGGGGCTTTTAGTGTAAAGACAACATGTGGAGAATCTAATCTCCTGATCAAATCTTTAAGCTGTGACTTCCAATAAAAATTTCCGTCAAAAATGATAGTTCTACCGCCCTCCAAAATCTTCTGTGCTTGAGGAGCGATTATTTCGTTTGCTTTCTTAAAACTTTGTTGTGAAATATATCCTGCTTCTTTATCTTGTATCAGCTTGTGCACCTCGAGTACTCTGTCCACTGCAACGTATCTGGCATTAAGAAGTTTGGATAGCCGTTTAGCAATTGTGGATTTTCCGCACCCTAACGGTCCGCGAATGATTACATAACGGGTCATAGAACAGAATGATTCTTGTTAGCTTATAAAATTTTTCTAAACCACAGGTATTTTGAGTTTAACTATTGGATTGATGAACCCCTCACTCATTGACCAAACCTCTTCCACAACCTTTATATATCTCCCTCAAACCATAGGTTATGACGAGAGAAAAAGGACGCCCGGAGATTTCTCAGTGCGGGCATGAGGTTATGCATGACACTTTCATTGCAGCCAACGATGCGCGAAAAGAACCGATATCTGGTGATCGAGGTTCTTGGACAACAGCAATCTCTGGAACTCTTGAGCAAAGCCATCAAAGCGAGCTTTGGATCTCTGTTTGGAAGCATGGAAACAGCAAAAGCAAACATTAAAATACTCCCCGACTCTTTCCGCAGCGAGGGAAGAAGGGGTATCATCAAAGTGGTACGACATGCCTTAGATCCACTCAAGGCAAGCCTTTGTCTCGTTGATAGCATGCAGGTGAGAAGCCTGTTTGCATCTGGCACGTTAAAGAAAGCAAAAGCGTATCTGGAGGGAAAACATGCAACAGCCAATGGTTCATCAAATGATGGGATATGATCGCGCGATCACGATGTTTAGTCCGGATGGCAGGCTCTTACAAGTCGAGTATGCCAAAAAGACGGTCAAGCAAGGAAGTAGTGCAATCGGCATGGTCTGCAAAGACGGTGTCGTTTTAGTAACTGATAAACGGATTGTTGATCCGCTCATTGTGCCGGAAGCGGTTGAAAAGATTTTCCAGATTGATGGTCATATTGCTGCTACTGCAGCAGGCATCTTGTCTGATGCTCGCGTTCTTATTGAACGAGCCCAGCTCAAGGCACAGCAGCACGCTGTGGTGTACGACAGTCCTGTCGATACCTTGACGATCGTCAAAGATATCTGCAACTTAAAGCAGATCTGCACGCAATCGGGTGGGTTGAGACCGTTTGGTGTTTCCCTCTTAATCGCGGGTATTGACAACGGTGGCAACAAAACATTGTTTGAGACTGATCCTACGGGCATTTTTTTCCAGTATCGAGCTACTGCGATTGGTGAAGGAGATACCGATGTCGAAGATTTCCTCCATAAGGAGTTCAAGGATGAGATGACGATCGAGATGGGCGTTAAACTTGCTGTCCGGGCACTGATGAAAGTGGTTGGTGAAGGATTGCAGCCAGAACGCATCGATTGTGCTTACATCAAGCAGGATGAGAAAAAATTTAAGAGCTACAGTAAAGAGGACATTGCTAAAGTATTCAACGACTTGAAGAAGAAGAAAGCATAGAGGAAGCAGTATGCGAAGTGCAAATCTACCCAAACCGATAACGATGGATCAGGAACGCATCTCCGTGAGCTTGGCAAAAATCAAGAAAGGAGGAGAGCATTTTGAGATTGTTGTCGATTCAGACCTTGCAGTTGCGTACAAGCAGGGGAAAGATGTTGACTTGCATGATCTGTTGAAGAGTCAGCGTATTTTTACGCATGCAACGCAGGGCATTTTTGCAGCAGATATGCGGTTGCAGGCAGTGTTCAATACGACAGATGCCCTTACCATCGCTAAGCTCATCCTTGCAGAGGGAGAAATTCAGCTGACCGCCGAGTATCGAGCAAAACTGGTGGAAGACAAGCGAAAGCGGATTGTGCAGATGATCCATGTGCACTGTATTGACCCTAAAAATCATTTGCCTCATCCACCGCAGCGCATTGAGAATGCGATGGAAGAAGCAAAAGTCAGGATTGATGAATTTAAAATTCCGGAACAGCAGTGGGAAGAGATCATCAAGAAGCTTCGTCCGATTATCCCTCTTCGTGTTGAGACTGCACAACTACAAGTGCATTTGCCCACCACCTACGCTGCCAAGTTGCATGGATTAGCGAAATCGTTTGGAAAGATATCTAAAGAGATGTGGCTTTCCGATGGTTCATGGACAGGAACGTTAGAAATTCCTGCTGGTTTAAAGGCAGAGATCATGGAGAAGCTCAATGCAGCAACCCATGGTTCGGTTGAAATAGAAACATTGAAACAAACATCATAATCAAAAGGTGAGACGATGAGTCAATTATTAGTACAAGAAAAAGAAATTGTTGTGCCTGGCGAGACAATCGCTGAAGGCATGGATTATATTCCCTCTAAGGGGATGTACAGAAGCGGAGAACAGGTCAAATCAGCGCATGTTGGTCTTGTGTATATTGAAGGCAAAGTGCTGAAGCTTGTTCCTTTAAGTGGAAGATATCTTCCCAAGCGTGGAGACAGCGTGATTGCTAAAGTGACCGACATCACGATGAACGGTTGGATCATGGATATTAATTCTGCCTACTCTGCTATGCTCCCTTTGAAGGATGCAACGCCGGAGTACGTAGAAAAAGGAGCAGATCTGACGAAGTATTTCACGTTTGGCGATCTTGTGTTCTGCAAGATTTCAAATGTGACATCCCAGAATCTTGTTGACCTTTCTTTACGGGGCCCTGGTTTAAGAAAGCTGAACGGCGGAAGAGCATTAAAGATTGCGCCATCCAAAGTGCCTCGGCTTGTTGGTAAGCAGGGCAGCATGGTAAGCATGATCAAAAAATACACCCAGTGCCAGATTATTGTCGGTCAAAATGGATTAGTATGGTTGCAGGGTGAGCCAGAACAGGAGTTGCTGACGATTGATACGATTCGGTTGGTTGAGCAGCGAAGCCATCTCTCCGGCTTAACGGACTATATCAGCAATTACCTCGCTGAGAAATGCGGTCCTTTGAGTGATGAACAACATAATGAACAGGTGAATGACGATGTACAAGAAACGATTTGATGGACGAGCTTTCAATGAGCTCAGACCGATTTCGGCCAAAGCAGGCATTATCAAACGAGCCGATGGGTCTGCAATGTTTAAAATTGGTGATACGATTGCTTACGCAGCCGTGTACGGTCCTAGGGATCTGTACCCCAAATTTTTGAAAGATCCAGAGAAAGGAATACTGCGCTGCAATTATAACATGATGCCGTTTTCCGGATCTGGAGATCGTGTACGGCCGGGACCGAGCAGGCGATCACGGGAACTTTCGTTAGTGATTGAGAAGGCGTTGCTTCCAGTTGTTGATCTCAGTGATTTCCCCAACTCCGTTGTTGATGTCTTCATTGAGTATCCACAGACAGATGCCGGCTCACGATGTGCTGGTATTTGCGCTGCCGCTATGGCGCTCGCTGATGCAGGCATTGCGATGAAAGATCTGGTGGTGGCAGTTTCGGTAGGAAGAGTTGATGACCAGCTGGTTGTTGACCTAAACTACGATGAAGAAGCCTATGAAGATGGTCCTGTGGCAGATATACCTGTTGCCATGATACCTTCAACCGGCGAAATCTCACTGCTCCAGATGGACGGAGAAGTCTCTAAAGAAGATTTGCTCCGTGCGATTGGCATGATGAAGGAAGTTGCCGGAAAGATCTATGATGTTCAAAAGGCAGCACTGAAAGAAAAGTATACCAAAGGTGAATGAAGATGCATAACGATGTCAAACAACACGCACAGAAATTCTTACAAAAAGGATTGAGACTCGATGGCAGAACACTGTTAGATTACCGTTCCGTCGTTGTTGAATACGGCGCTGCTAACGGTGCCGAGGGTTCTGCACGAGTTAAGATTGGAGACACGGAAGTTATTGTAGGCATTAAGATGAGTGTTGAGAAGCCCTACCCCGATACGCCTGACGCAGGCTGTCTGATGGTGGGAGCTGAGCTGCTTCCGCTTTCGAATCCGGAATTTGAGTCCGGACCACCCAGCATCGATTCTATTGAGTTAGCTCGGGTCGTTGACCGAGGCATTCGTGAAAGCAAGGCTGTTGACATGAAAGCATTATGCATTACACCGGGAGAAAAGGTGTGGAACATCAGTGTGGATATCTGTCCGATCAATGACGATGGCAATCTCTTTGATGCTGCAAGTTTAGGCACGTTGGTAGCGTTGAAAGATACGAAATTGCCGACTTATGACGGTAAATCTGTTGATTATCATACCAAGACATCGCAGGCACTGCCTCTGCAAAAAGAACCTATCGAAGTGACGGTTCATAAGATCGGCAAATACTTTATTGTGGATCCTACCACTGAAGAAGAAGGTCTTGTTGATGCACGGTTGACGGTTGCTACGATGGAGGATGGTACGCTCTGTGCACTTCAGAAGGGCGGCAATCATACCGTGACTCTTCAAGACGTAGAAACCATGATTGACATTGCTACAGCAAAGGCGCATGAACTGCGCAAAGCACTTTAGGGGGAACCATGGAAAAAACAAAACAACCCGTCCATTACACTAAATACGAGAAAGCTCGACTCTTAGGGAGCAGGGCACTGCAAATCAGTATGGGGGCTCCTATGCTCGTAGATCTAAAACCTGAAGATTTGGAAAAGATCCGTTATAACCCCCTAGAAATTGCGAAGCTCGAATTCCAGAAAGGTGTTATCCCTATTCATGTCAAGAAGCCTCTTCCCAAGGTCAAGCAGACACTGGTCAAGGAAGCAGCGTAAGATGACTGGAAATGTTTCGCCTTCTGGGTGTATTTCCTCAGAGAAGTTAGCACATTACTTTGCGGTTACCGGCAAGGCACTGAAAAAAGTCAAACTGGTTGCTTTGCAGCATGTTCCTGCAGGAGCTGCTGCTGATTTCTTTGATATGGCTTCCCGTTATTATCAAGATGCCCATTTTTTCGAGAAGAAAGGTGATTGGGTTAACGCATTTGCCTGCTTGAACTATGCTCATGGCTGGCTGGATGCTGGTGCAAGATTAGGTCTATTTGATGTGGGTGGCGATAGCACGCTGTTTACTGTTGATGAAAAGCACGATAAAAGATCACCTCAGTAAGAGTCACATCTAATGCCTAATTAAGTATCCCTTCTAAGTAACTACTAACATAAGATTTATGGTAGTGTTAGTAAATGACTGACCGAAAGATTTTTATTCTTTGAAATATTTGGTGTGCGTATGGCACCAAAACTCATCTGCACAAGCTGCAACAGCAGCAATATCGTTATGAATGGACTTACTTCTGCCAAGAAG
>JACRKL010000047.1 GCA_016219835.1 Candidatus Woesearchaeota archaeon | reverse complement strand
TGACCAGCTTGCCGAAATAAGCGTCTAATTTTTGTATCCAAACGTTTTTGTTTATCCATGGTGGAGCTACCACTCCACCCTGCCCCCAGTCAGGGTAAACCCTGATAGGGGGCACTTCTACTTAACATTTTCGTCAGAGCCATTTGGAGTAGATCATTTATTAGGTATTGAATCCAATATTCTCAATTTCCATCATGCATATTTATATGGAGAAGGTACCTTAGGATACTTGGCTGCAAGTGGAAACCTCGTGGGTACTTATGTGAAGGATCCTTTAAAAAAGAACGTTTATGGAGCAGTATTGACTATTCTTCCGCTATTGCATGGCCATTATCTTGAGGTTCCCGTAACTCATGCTGTAAAAGAGGGGTTCAGAAAAATCAAGAGAATTCTAATCCAAGAACCGGGCATATAATCTAGAGTCTTCTCTCGAGCGTATAACGACGTTATGTTCCGAAAGGTTTATTCTTCCGCAAGCATGGAACATACGCATAATTGAGAGACCGCAAAGAAGCAAAGGCAAAGTGAGTTTAGTTTTCATGGACGAAGATGAAGGGTAGCCATGATCGGCTGATGATCAGAACCAGAGCCCTGTAATTGTAACCCCATCGCTTTACTACCTCTTACGAAAAGATAATCTAAACGAGGAGTGAGTCTAAAGCCGGATAATAAATTCTCAAATCCTAACTTTTCTAGTACAGAAACTCCTTGTTCTAATCCGGCTAGAAATGTGTTGAAGTCCCCGCCAATCAGGACTACATCATCAGGATGGTGCTCAATTATTTCGGCTAAGTATTCTAATTGCTTGGTTCTCCCACTTTGCCAAGCAGCATTCTCGAGATGGACATTGTAAATCCCTATGGTCTTACCATCTTCAGTTTTAACTTGGGTGTATAAAGCTAATCTTTTAATGAGGTGATTATCTCCAAGATGATCGTTTTAATGGATTCTGTTACCTTTTCTTTGCTATAACCTCTTAAGATGTTCCATGAAACGATAGTTAATTCTCCACCAATTGTTTCCGTATTAATACCATTATGTAATACCATTTTTTTGTAGGATTATCATCTTCTGGAATATCATTTAAACGATAAACCGGGCTAAATGTGGATTGAAAGAATCCACTTCCTGTTTGTGCTAACTCTTTGAATCTTCCCATATTGCTTTGAGATTCATGACGATTTAAATAATTTACAGTTCCCAGTAACAGAAAGGCCAAAATGGTATTCAACTCGCAAATCTCTCTTCACGCATCAAATTCTAAGTGAAGGTAACATTGCAGCCGATTTTTCCGATAGCTTTAATAAGAAAGCTCCTTTCAATAGCTAAAGGTGATCTCATGACAGCAAAAGACGCAAGCAAAGATGAACAAGTAGGCTTTCACAAAGGAGCTCTCTCCACATTGGCAAAAGAGCGACAGGAAATGCTCAAGATTCTGACGATTGTTGAACAATTGATGCAGATGCATGTCAAAGGTCTCCAAGAATTGGGCGTTGACTTAACCAAAGAGATCAAGGAAGCAAAGGAATCGACAGAAAAGAAGAAGCCGATTGAGGATATGTTGTGAACAGGAAAATTTATTAATCAATATCTATTGTTCTCTCTATGATTCGTCAATACCCTATAAGTAAACCAACCAGTGCTCTAGGAACTGGGTCTTTATTCTATCAATACCTCTTGCAGAACCTTATGGTGCCTGCGCAGTCAACCCATCAGATTTGGTACGCAGGAGAAGCTACAAAAATCAGCCAACCTGACAAGTATGCATTTCGTGGAAATATCCCTATTTCTAAACGCCTTGAACTGCTTACCCTTTCAGGAAAACCTTTGACGGAAGCCATGGGTGAAAAAGGAGTCGAAGGAGTCATATACACCTTCACGGGATCTGAAGGACCAACTTTAGTCAGTGATCTTACAGCATCAGCGAAAACAGTGTTAGCAATTCCTGCAGAAGCAAAGCCCAGAGACAAAGTTTACAATCCTAACTTTAGAGAATACCAAGATCTTGATGACCTCACGAAGCTCAGCAACGAGCTTGCTGCTCTCTCATTACCTAAAGCCATCAGTAGCTATTTTGGTCAGCATGGAAAAACTAATTACTCAGAAATCGACGTACTCAAGTTTATGCAAGTCTGCTTTACTGACCTCAGTAGCGAGCAAATGACGCATGTGCTGAATACGAATCATATGGCTTGGGCGGCACTTGCCTACATGCGCGAGAACCGAGAATTGAAAGGAGCAACCAGAACTATTGCAGGCGACCTTCAAACTGAATTCTATGGGCAGAATACACCAGACTTTTATAGCAAAGACTTAGGAACCATCCTTCCGTCCATGTTCTTTGCGTTGGCAAGTCTTGGAGAAGATCCTGTTGCCTATCACAACCGTCTTGACATTGATGTTTGGGGAGCAAAAGAAGTTGCAGTGGAGATGCAAAAGTGTCTTCCAACTAAATGAATGTCTCTTTTTCTACTAAACAAAGAAAAATGCAATCGCAATAATCAAATAGACAGCCATCATTTGTGCTCCCTCCAGCCAGTTGCATTTTCCATCAGAGCTTAAATGATTGACGATCATCACGGAGAAAAGAATGGCAACAATCTCAAACAGTGAAAAGACTAAGTAAAAACCAAAGCCGAAGATCTGGCTTACCAGCACGAGAATAGGCACGACGAACAAAGCAATCTGGATCGCGCTGCTCAACCCAATCTCCAGTGATACGTCAAGATGATTCTCCAGCGCAAAATGGATGGCAACAGACTTCTCTGCAATGTTCGTGATAATCGCGATGATAACAACACCAATAAACGTCTCCGTCAGCCCGATGTTCACCGCTGCATGCTCTACTCCTTTCACGAGAAATGAAGATTCCAGAGCAACAATCAGCGTTGCAATAAGGAGGATCAAACTGGCCATTGATTTTTTAAGGGTAGGTGCCCGCTGTGTTCGTCGGATCTCATCACTCGCATCGAATAGGTCACGATGGGTTTTTAAGGAGAAGAATAAGCCAGCAATATAGATCAGTGCCATCACCACAACAACAGCATTGCTCAACACCGGAATATGCGTCGTCGTTGGATTAATGAATGAATAGACGCTGGGGATCGAGAGCGCAACAATCATAATGATCAGCATCGTTGAGGAAACACCGATAGCTTCTTTGTTGAACTTCTGATGCTTGTGCCTGAGCCCGCCGATAAAGATGCTTAATCCTATAAGAAGCAACAGGTTGCCAATGATGCTCCCTACAATCGAAGCCTCGACAATTCTCAACAAGCCTTGTCGCAACGCCATGATCGCGATCATCAGCTCAACAATGTTTCCAAACGTGGCAGAAAGCAGTCCACTAATCGCAGGATTGCTTTGCATTGCAAGCTGTTCGGTTGCAAAGCCAAGAATGCGCGCAAGGGGAATAATTGCCACCACTGAAGTAATAAAGATCAAGGTAAGGTTATTGGTGAAAAAACCAAAAAATAGACTTACAGGAATAAATGCCAGTAAGACATAAAAGAAGCGTTCGACATTCGGAATTTTGGTCAGGAGACGATGCATGCAGTAAAGACCTCAGTTCATCATTTCATCTTTTTGGTCACGTACAATTTCTCTTTGCACGATGAGCAGGCAAATGCGACAGCGTCGACTTTCTTCTCTGTGCCTTCTTCGCTGTCAAATATCTTCACTTTCTTGCGCTTGAAAGGGACACTCTGCTCACCTTGCTTTAAGCATTTTGGACAGGTGTACATGATATCGCACGTCAATGTTTCCTCATAAGCTTCTTTTTCAGCAGTATACTTGCAGGTGGGACAGGTATACTCCTTTGCCCTGATCTTTACCTTCCCTTTGTTATCTCTCGGTTTGCCCATCTTGGCTTTTTTGCATTGCGGACAGTCTTGCTTCGATACCCAAGCAACGATATTCCCTTTTCCAACAATCCTTCTCGTGAAATAGATACATTCCTCAACAGATTCTGGCATGTTAAGCATGATCAATCCCCTCTTCCAATTCTTTGACTTCAATACTTACCGCTTTCTCTTCTAAACGGATATAGCGTGGACAAGGCTTCCACGGGTATTTATGGTTTTCGCAATGCTGGATCATTTCTTCTTTTTCCTGCGGTGTTGTGTACTTCACGACCACATTAATTGACCTGCTCTCCGGATGCACAACGGAATAGGAAGAAAGCTCCTGCTTGATCTTTTTCGATTGTTCCTGCAGCCAGAGAAGCCGCTGCTTAACCTGAGGAAGTTTCTGAAGCAGTTGCTCTGGAAAATCATCGGGAATTTCGCCCAGCTGAAAGACTTGATCATCAATGTCGAGCAAGTCTTTTCTGTTCGTTGAAAGGAATCCGCCAAAACCCAAGTTCAAGGTCTTACCATTGCCAAAACTGCCTACGATAATATCCGAGCATGTGCCGTTACACAATGTTTCGTCGCCGATAGAACCAGAAACATCTTCTATGAGGAGAGCATGATGTGCCTCACAGACCTTTGCTATCTGTTCCAATGGCTGCTCGACAAAATACCCACCAAAGCTGGGGAATAAGACCATAGCTTTCAGATGCAACGAGAGTGCTTTTGCCAACTCTTGGGGATCGATCAAAGCATCTTTGGTGGGGAATTTTACCACATTCATCTCTAGCAGTGGAGGATACGTGAGATACGACAGCCAGCCGCCTTGATCGGGGATAAGAACATTCCTGAAGCCGGCGCGCTTTGCCATGGCTAATGCAATGAGAATAGCAGTGTTACCACAATTCGTGAGCTTGACGTTGCTGTGCTTCGTTAGCTTCCTGAGCTCAGCTAGGCATGCTTCTTTGGGTGTCATATACCTCAGAAAAAAGAGACGGTATTTAAAGATAGTTATTCTGAGGGCTCTGACATCGGTTCGCATGATTTAGGGTTCATTTGCTGGCGAGAATTCCTCTGGAACACCTTCTCGCTCAAACCGATTCTTCTAAGAATGCTCACAGAAGGATGGTAGAACTAACATTTTCGTCAGAGCTCCGAAACCGGAACGCTAATATACTCCATTTATCGGTGTTGCTTTATGGACTATCCTTCTCAGAAAAAAGGGCTTGCAGGTATCGTACCTATCCTGCTGATCGCGATTTTGGTTCTCGTTATTCTTCTTGCTGCTGTTTTTTTCTTCAGAACTCCTCAGGAACCGCCGACGGTGCTGGTGAACACCACACCTCCTCTTATTTCTCTTCCTCCTCCAATCTCCCTTCCTTCGCTGACTCTTCAGCAACAGCAACATTCACCGTTTAGTCTCCGGTTTGGCGGTCTTGCTTCGGATAAGGAGATTGCGTTGATGCATGATTTAGGTGTCTATCATACTCGTACGCTGTTGATGTTGGATGGCGGCTATTTTGGCTGGGTGTCCAATCTGTCTTGGGAACAGCAGGAGCAGAAGATCTTGCAACGCTATGATCAAGGCATTTACTCCACGGGATACTTGCCGGGTTATTCCGTCGATGATTCTGAGCTTTGCCATGCTCATCAGTTGGAATGCTGGAAAAGCGATGAGCTCGGCTTGCTAAAAACCAAGCAGAGTATCTGCGCGCCCTGCGATGAAGAAGCATATATGGGCTATATCCAGAAGGTTGTTGAACGGTTTGATGGCGATGGCATTGATGATGCACCCGGTCATCCTAAGATTCTAGACTGGCAATTGGGTGATAATGAAGGGGATGCACGTGATACTCCCATCAAAGCTAAGGAATACGCCAAAACCGTTATGCTTACCTACAAAGGGCTCAAGGCAGCCTGCAGCAATTGCCGTTTGATTTTAATGAGTTCTTTCTTCAACGTGAAAAGCCTCCTTCAACAAGGGGAATGTGTTAATGGATTCTCTCCTCATCGATGGACGTTTTTTCCTGATGATTCTTGTGCCCCAAAAGATAGGAATGTTATGATCGTCAGTAAATTTGTAGGAACTGATCGGAGTGGTGACGGCTATTTTTATCGCCTTTTTGGCGAGTTGAACAAGCTGAAGCAGTCAGATCCATCCTTTTCTTCATCAACCAACACGTACTTTGATACCTATGCTTTCCATTTCTATGAACACCCTGATGGTTATAAGGCTCTTCCTAAAGCTATCGCAACTGCACAGCGGACATTCGGTCATTTTGGCTTTACGAACATAAGTATCGTCATTCCTGAGTTTGATACCTATAGCGGCAGACCAAAGGTTTCTGGTGCGCCTTCTTATCGGCATCCTGATAATGTTGATGTTTCCATCCCAAAATCGCTGCAGGATCATGCACGTGATGTCATCAAGCGACACCTTACAGCCATAGGCAATGGCGTGCGATGGGTCGATTACAGCGGTGGCATTGATGTTGAGAGGAATGATCCCAACCTTGCTCAAAAGTCCTTAGGATGGTGCAGTCCTACTGATATTTATTTCTGTACAACTTCCTTACTTGCAGCGGATGGAACAAAGAAACCTGCGTACTATGCCTATCGGAAGATGGTGCAGCTTCTTGATGGATCAGACTGGGAAAAGACGCAGGTACTTGAGCAAGGCAGCGACGCCTATCTCTATGCGTTTGTTAAGGGTAATAAGACCATCTACGCTGGCTGGAGTGACGGAGGGTATGCAGCAACCATTCCGGTTAGTGGGCAGCAATGGACGATGATCGATCTCATTCCAACCGATGACCAAGGAACGTTGTCTTCTTCATCCCTTGCTTCACGCGATGGGTCGTTGTCGGTTTCGTTGATGAGGGACCCGGTTGTTATCGTTCAGGTTTCCTAATTGAATTGCTGGTAGTGTTAGTAAATGACTGACAGAAAGATTTTTATTCTTTGAAATATTTGGTGTGCGTATGGCACCAAAACTCATCTGCACAAGCTGCAACAGCAGCAATATCGTTATGAATGGACTTACTTCTGCCAAGAAGCAGA
>JACRKL010000045.1 GCA_016219835.1 Candidatus Woesearchaeota archaeon | reverse complement strand
GCAATCAGACAAAGAGTTGGAAGAGTAGTGAGAAAGACATGCTCATTCTCGAAATCTTTAGAAAACCACGACAAGGTTATCGGGTTGTTTCTTCAAGAAAGAAACATGGAGCGTTTATCAGTCAAATGATAACACTTCCGCTAGTTTAATATACATGATGATCTTTTTAGAGTACTCGATGATCAAAATTTTGCGAAGACAGTGTATGGTTCTTCTCCTCGTTCTCATGCTCTTCTGGTTGTCATCCTGCATAACCAAACCTAACCAACAAACGACGTCAGTCGGCAATAGTTGGTCGGGGCTTACGAATTCTGCTGGAACGATGAGTCCACGGGTTTCGTCTCCTCCTAACTGCATTGGAGAAGGGCAGCATAATGACATCATGAATCCAAATGCGCAATGTTGTGCAGGGCTCACAGCCATTAATTCTACGGGACCAGATTATCAACCCGGTCCTTATTTTCATCAGTGCGTTCCCACAGCCCCCTCTAGCCAGTTTTATTGCACACGATGTGGAAATGGGCAGTGTAGTACTGCAGAGAATGTCTGCAATTGTCCCAGCGATTGCGCATGGAATTTTACGATAATTCCCACGAGCCTTACGCCAGATGTCATCGTCGCTGACGTGAAAATTGTATCATTGTCTCTTCATGGCAATGTGACTCCTCAGGATACGGGAACCATGCGGATCGACCACATATTCTGGAACGAACGGCATGACGGATACTGGAAACAATACAATCCTCAATATCGCACCTTGCAGGTAGGGGAAGTCAAGCCTGTCAGGTTTCTCTTTAGCGCAAGACCTGCAAAACTCGAAATAGCGTCTTTATCGCTACCTCCCGCCTACCTCACCTATCCTCTCAATATAGGTCTTAAAGGAGATATTGTTCCGATACAAGAGAACGGATATTACATCTACAAGATTGCCGGACTGTACAATTTTCTCGGTTATGATGCTGGTGCAGGGTACTTTTGGTCAAATCTACACCCCATAAATCAGGAATTAATTCTCTCCGGAGTGCATCTCGGTGATGTAATTCATGTCATCTTCTCATATAACACCTCAGCGCAGGTTCCGTTAGTCATTGGACCATATATTGCTGGTCCTGTTTGCGGGAAAGAAGGAGACCTGATCGATGCAAAAACTGAATACTGTTGTGACGGGCAAACCAAAATTGAGACCAGTGCACTCCAAAATGGAACATGCTTACCTACAACACCGCCTAATTTATTTTATTGCACCACGTGTGGAAATGGCATGTGTGACACGAATCAACATGAGAATCTTTGCAACTGTCCAAGCGACTGCCATTAACCTACATACGTCTCATCTTTCAGAGATACTCTTCCGGTATGTAAATCGCACCCACCAAAGCACACGAAATTAATCCTTGAGGATTCCCGCCCACTTTTTTAGTCACGAGATTACCTAATTTCCACCCCATTTTTCTCCGTCTGTCAAATGCCCTCATTACGGACTCCACTGCATTTTTTCTAATTCGTCTTCTGAAATGTTGGCTTGAGCATACTCCATAATGAGTCCTGGCTTCATAGGATCTTCATTTGAACCAATTGCAATTGCTGCACTTACATAATCCGTTGAAGAATAAACATCTTGGAATGGCATAGGTAAGGCATCTCCACGAGTGATCAGTCTAAGGAACTTTGGATCGTCGTCAACATTCCATCTTCCATGAGGACCAACAGGAACAAAGGAGGTATAACGAATTGCGTTTAATGCTTCAATTCCTGCGTTTACTTCAGCATCATCAAAGGCATCTAAGGCGTTTATCCCACAACCTAATGAAGCGAAAGGGTATACAACTCCTTGCGTCTTTGTTGGATCCATTTTACCACTCCTAGATAGTCTCTAGATGCGATTATAAATTACTACTGCCTAATTTTTACGATAAATTCGTATGTTTTATAAGCAAAATACAATTATCTGGTAACATGGACGTAAAAGACCGTAAACTCTTGTATGAACTATCAAAGAACTCGCGGTTGTCTGCCCCTCAAATAGCCAAAAATGTAGGTCTCTCAAAAGACGCAGTAATCTACCGTATGAAACACTTAGAACATTCGGGAGTCATTCAGAAATATGTGGCAGTTGTAAATCTAAAAAAATTGCATTATCGGACGCACATCGTGTTCTTAGAGTTTAGGAAATTTGATTTACTAACCGAGAAGAAGGTTCTATCTTTTCTCGTAGACTTTCCGTATTCAATCTGGGTTGCTTCACCGAGTGGGCATTGGGATGTTATCGTTGACATCATCTCGAAAAGTACAGATCAGTTTGATGAAATTCTTTCCACTCTCATCGACCAACTCGGTGATAACTTGAAACATTATGACGTCTTGGAAACCGTAAGAGAATTCTATTACAATCATAAATATCTAACGGGAGAAAATGTAACTGAATCTTCTTCTCCAAATGTTCATTACTCCCTCGATCATACGGATTATTTAATCCTAAAATCTCTCAGCCAAAACTCTCGAGTCAAGAGTACCGATATTTCCAAGAAGATCCACGTCTCGCATGATCAAGTTTCATACCGAATTAAAAAATTAGCACAATCAAAAATTATTGAGCAGTTTACTGTCTGGTTAGATGTTTCTAAACTGAACCATTCATACTACTACCTTTTTCTTAAACTAAATAGTCTTAATAAAAAAACAGAAAACCGGATCACTTCCTTTCTTAAATCTCAGAAAGAAGTGTTATTCTTCGGAAAAACCGCGGGGAGATTCAATTTTAATATAGATGTAATTGTTGAAGATCAATTACAACTTAAATTATTTATCAACCACTTGAGAGAACATTTTGGAGACATCTTGGAATCTCGGGAGAACTTACTCATGTTTGATCAAAGAAAAAACAACTATTTTCCGGAGGGAATCCTTAAAGATCTAGCCTAGAAGCTTTTCCTTTAATGTATGATACACCTTCTCCGCAATCCTCTTTAAATTCATCACATCCTCTTCATTGTAAGCAAGCAGAAGATCAAGATAATGCTGATCTCCCGTTGCAAGAAATGTCTTCCACAAGAGTCGGGGATCTCCGCCTTTTACCCGGCTGACCAACTCAGCTCTGACCACACCTAACTGTTTTTCAACTTCTTTCAAACCGCCCGTGTATCCAAGTCGTGCACAGCCATGCTTCAAATCAAAGTGCGGAATTTTTGGAACAATACCTTTACTCCACTTCTCCAGATGCGGCAAATCAAAAGAAGATCCATTGAACGTGACGATCATCTTGTATCGTGCAAGCTCTTGCTTCAGTAACTCTGGATATAGGTTTGCTTTTCTCACGAGGGTTTTGTAGGAATACCCATCCGATATCCCAACAACGGTAATTTGTCTCCCCTGACTTGCCGTTTCAATGTCCAGAAAACAGCATTCGTTGCTCCAATCGTCGTAACAGCGCCAGTGCTCTGCTGATGGAACGCGTTCAGCAAAATACGTCGAATCCCCTGCAAGCAGCCGTGCCTTTGCTTCATGGAGCTGATGATCAAACTGCCGCTTTGCAATTCCAGAAACACCCCTCACTGAAGAGACAGCAAGAAAGTCATTCCACTCTTTAATTCCCGATTTCCAGAGTTGCTGCTCTTTTCTTTTGCCCATGCCCTTGAGTAAGAGAAATGTGTTGCAGATCATGAAACAACAAAAATAATGAGAAGCTATAAAGTTATATACTTCATCATCCTCTTCTGATCCATGAAGCTCGCCTATGTTATTCAGGAGCATCACGCCACGCAATTGCATTACGATCTCCGTCTAGAATGGGAAGGCGTTGCGAAGTCATGGGCGCTTCCCAAAATACCTCCAGTAGAAGAAGGGATTAAGCGTTTGGCTGTTCATGTTGAGGATCATACGGTAGACTACATGACCTTCGAAGGCAATATTACCGAAGGCTACGGCAAAGGTACGGTGAAGATATGGGATTCTGGCACATGGGAGCCGGAGTCAGTCAAGGACAATAAAATTGTTGCCATCATCTCCGGTAAGAAATTGAAAGGCCGTTATAACCCTTCTTCATTTTAAAGACAAGAACTGGCTATTCTTTAAGGCGAAGGAGAAGTGAGTTCATTCGCTATTCCTTTTTTGTAGCAGCAAGAAAACCCCTATGATGAAGAATATCATTCCAATTATCGTTGGCCACAGAAGGGGAAAATAGGTTATCTGATAGGTCATCTGAGTTGTATCACCGATGGGTGGTCCAACTTGAGCAGATGCCCAAATAAAAAAAGCACGTTCACCTACTATTAATAAAGCCCCTATGACAATTAGTACCCAGCTTACCAAGGGTTTATCCATAATCAATCTTTAGATGAATAGGATTATATATCTTTCGATACTTTTTTGATTACCCTACTATGCGTCGGCCGGGATTCGAACCCGGATACGCGGCTTGGAAGGCCGCAGTCATAGCCGTTAGACCACCGACGCGAATAGTGCAAAAGAAATAGAAGAGATTTATAAAATTATGCACTCATAGCCGTTGTGCGGGAAGAGCAGCAATCAGGTTATCTACGATGGTGGAGAAGGCATCATTTTTTTCGATCCATACTGCTTTCTTCCGTTGAGCTAGTGCCCTCTCGTATACAGTTCTTCCAGCCGAACCAGCTATTGTTGCCTGTCTTTGGTAATACGCTTGCCCTTCCTTTTTAAACATCTGCCACGACCCAAGCGTTTGTATCTCTGGAGGAAGTTCGTATACCAATGAGCTCACGGGAGTGACCTTAACATATCCTTGGATGCTAGGATGATAATTCTCCATCTCTTTTTGGTTACTCTGGACTTCATGTACCTTTGCGGTAAGCTCGTCCAGTTCACTTTGATATCCTGTTGCAACTGCCTGTACAACCTGAAATGATCCTGCTGGAGGTGGACGTGCAAACGTTCTGGCAAGCCATGAACTGTTCAGCTTCTTCACATAATTCGGTAATCCGTTGCATGATGCTCCCGTAAGAAGATCCAATGCATCGACAACCTCCTGTTCTGGTCTCTTGAGGGTGAACCGAGGTCTCTACAACGAAGTAACATGGTTCAGATAATCAGCGAGGCTTTCAACACGTGACTTTTCTCCCTTGGTCTGTTGGTATTGCACGTCGAGATGAGGTAACCCTTCGGTTTGTTGTTCTAACGTATGGTATGCCTCTGCACTCATCACCGAAACGAGACCAGCATTGATAAGCACTTGATACACACCAACCCCTACCCCCTTCCCTTTATTGTGTGTTATGAGATCAAGAGTTTGATACAGGGACTTCGGATCCATGCCTTTGAGCAATAGCGTCTTCTATTTAAATGTTATCCGAAAGACTACTCTAGAATAATCACTGCAATAACGGCTCCGGTGAAAATCTCCGTTCTGCCATCCTCCTGTGAGCATCATCAAGGTAAAACTTTCGAGCGAGAAGGGATTTCCAAGGGAATTCTCGCCAACAAATAGGCATTAAGTCATGCGAACCGATGGCAGAACCTCGCATCTTGCGAGATTTTCATCGGAGCCTACAATAACGTAATCTATATATAATCCACTCTTATTCCCTCTATCATGGCATCATTTGATCCTTTCGACTCGATCAGCCCGTTGGATTACCGTTACTACGGGAGAAATAAAGACCTCTTTACAAAAATCCAGCCTTTTCTCTCGGAAACAGCTGCCGTGCAGTATCAGGCAAAGGTAGAAGTTGCTCTCGCCAAAGTCCTTGCACAACGGGGCATATGCACTAAAAAGATAGCTGACGAGATTGCACAAGCTGCCCAGCATGTTAAACCGGAAGAGGTTTATGCAGAAGAGGATCGCATTAAGCACAACATTCGGGCTTTAGTGAACTGTATCAGAAAGAATGTCAGTGATGAGGCAAAGCCGTATGTGCATTTCTCCACAACTTCGCATGACATCATCTGCAGTGCAGATGCAGCTCGCTTTAAGGACTTCATCGTGCAATCGCTGATTCCTGAACTCAACCAATTGAATCACACTCTTATTGCTCTCTCCCGTCGAGAAAAAGCAACCTTGCAAATCGGCAGAACGCATGGACAGCATGCAGAACCGATAACCTTTGGCTTTGCCATGGCACAGTATGTTGCAAGGATCGGGCACAAGATCCAAGACATCAGTGTATCTGCCAAAGACCTCCGTGGAAAAATCGCCGGAGCTGTGGGCGGCTACAACGCCCTTTCTCTCTTTGTTAACGATCCTGAAGCGTTCGAGAAAGAAGTCCTTCTGGAGTTAGGTATTCCTCCTTCTCCCATCTCAACACAAGTCGTTGCAGCAGAATATCTGACCGATGCTATTCACGATGTCGTCAGCTGCTTCGGCATTCTTGCGAATCTTGCTGATGACTTAAGGCATTTGCAGCGTAGCGAGATTGCAGAAGTAGGAGAATCATTTGGCAAAGAGCAGGTTGGCAGTTCAACGATGCCGCACAAGCGAAATCCTATCTCTTTTGAGAATGTCAAATCATTGTGGAAGGCAACTATGCCTCGTATGATGACGGTTTATTTAGATCAGATCAGCGAGCATCAGCGAGATTTAACCAATAGTGCTTCTTCACGATTTGTTCCTGAAATCCTTGCAACGCTGCTCATCGCTGCTAACCGCATGAAGAAAGCAATCGAAAAATTAAGCGTTGATCGTTCTTCATTACAGCACAACTTCGACCAGAGCAAAGACATGATTGCTGCAGAACCGCTCTACTTGTTGCTTGCTGCCCATCATCATCCTGATGCTCACGAGAAAGTGCGACAAGTAACACTAATTGCGCAGCAAAAAAAGAGACCGTTTCAGGATCTTGCATTGGCAGACAAAGAGCTTGCTCCTTACCTCAAGAAATTCTCGAAACAGCAGCTTGATCTTGTTAAGCATCCGGAAAAATACGTTGGGATCTGTGCACAGAAGACAGAGAAGATCTGCAAGCAGTGGGATTAGAATTAGGTATTCTATTCACTCATACGTCCGTTTCGCTTCCTTGCCTTTTGCCTTGTTCTGCATCGTCAATGCCTTGATGTAGCACTGCTTGCCGCAGGCAGTGGGATAGTTTCCGTTCAGGCACGCCATGCAGAGATCCTTCTCGGGCAAGCTGATCGCCTTTACAACTGCTTTCTTGTCGTTGTAGATCAAAGAATCAGCTCCTAAATCCTGCGCTATCTTCTTGCTGGCAGCTTCACTGATTTCCTCATGAACATTGTTAACATACTTGGGAGCAATTAATTCTCCAACGGTCGACATGTCGATTCCATAAAAACAAGGCGCAAAAATCGGCGGGCAACTCACACGAAGATGGACTTCTTTTGCCCCTCCCACTCGTTTTACATACTCCACTAGCTTTCTTGAAGTAGAGCCACGAACGATACTGTCGTCAACTAACAGAACTTTCTTGCCTTTGAGAATGCTCCTGAGCGCCGTAAACTTATTTCTGATCCGGTCTTCTCTGCCAGATCCTTGAATAAATGTTCTTCCTACAAACCGGTTTCTCACCAGTCCTTCCTTGGATGGGATCCCTAATTCAAATGCAAATGAATCTCCGGCCGGCTTTGCGGAATCGGGGACAGAAACAACGATGTGGTTAACGCTAATATTTTCAGTCTCCCGTTTTGCCAGCTCTTGACCGAGTTTAAGCCGTGCTAAATACACGGAGCGATCGTCGATTGTTGAAGCAACATTTGCAAAGTAGATCCACTCAAACATGCAGTGTGCTTTTCTGGGCGAGGGAGCATAACGTTTGATCTCTACATTCTCTCCATCAACGAGCATCATCTCTCCCGGTAGGAGTGATTTCGACTGCATGACGCCGCAATTAAACAAGGCGTTGGATTCTGAAGCAGCCATCGTCATGCCATTGGCTCTGCCATAGACTAAGGGTCTAAATCCTAACGGGTCTCTGACGACAGCCATTCTGCCGTTGGCATCAAGATAAGTGATATTGTAAGCGCCATCAAACTCTTTACTAACATTACCAAAAACGTCGAGAAGATCTGGTCGCTTTTCCCCTTTCAATCCTTTGGCAATATGGTGCATCATCATCTCGGTATCGCTGCTGTAGCGAAGATAGTACTCTTTGTCTTTAGGGAATTGCTCAACAAGCTCTGCATAATTCGCAAGATTTCCATTAAAGCCAAAGCTGAACCACTTCCATTTCTGCGAGTGTTGTCGCTCAAAGGGATGTGCAAGGTCTTTGCTTTCGTCACCGCAGGTCGCGTAACGGACGTGACCTATACCTCTATCACCAGCATACTTCTTGAAGAGCTTCATACTCAAAACCGGAAAGCTGGTCTTGAAGACTTCGTTGACCATGCCTAAATCTTTGTAGGTGTCAAGAATCTGGGAACGCTTATCATTATACGTTGAGATGCCTGCACTCAGTTGCCCCCGTGTTTGCAGGTTCAGGAGCATTTTATACAAAGCATAGACCACCTGCTCCTTTGCGTGGGGCTGTTTACGAGAAGAATGTACGGCTGCGATGCCACACTTGTGCTGAAGGTCAGAGGATTCCATATCCCTGATGAAATGGAAAGTGGTTTGATTAATAAAGCTTGCTAATGCCCTCCATGTCCTTCGTCATGACAGCCTTTTCCATGTCCCATAATGAGCTTAATCACAATAGCAAAAGCAAACACGGTGAGGGCAATGAACTGCAGCGTCTGGTCTTCTGTAAATCTGAGGAACTCAGGTAATGCTCCAGAGAAGCCCAACGCCTGATGAAAGATGATTCCGATCAGCAGGAAATCAAGGATCGCAAAGGGAAATGTGTACTGCGCACCAAATAGCAGGCTGAAGATAACGATGAGTATACTCAGCAATATGGCAAATCCAAACAGCTGGGCGAATGCGAAATAAAGATAGCCAAGAAGCACGATCCCAATGAGCACTGCATAATTCTTGCCAAGGAACGAATTCGGAGTTGCACCGAAAAATCCGATGAGCATGAAGAAAATGATCATCGCCACCGAGAGTATCAGAAAATTAGGAATAGCCTCAAGAAGCCATTGGACTGGATCAATACCGAGTGGTTGTATGCCCGTTACATGTGGAACAACAAATAGTCCTGCCCCTACCAAGGCAACGGTAGCGTTGAGGTTTCGTTTACCTTCACCAAGAATTTTGACTTGTTGCAGGGTTGCATACAGCATGGAGAAGATCAACAAGAATGGAAGCAGAACATCATAGATACCGGCATCATAGAGCGTTGCAATAAGGTCTGCAAGGATCATACATTAGTTTCGTGAATAATTATATATAATGCTTTTCATTCGGCTGCATCCCTAAAATGGGTACTGCCCTCTTACGAGGCTCCCTTTGATGTCATCATGTTGATGAGGTCAGAGGGTTGGCTCCTTCGGAGCGTGACCAAAAAGTGAACCAGTCTTCAGCGAAAGCCGAGTCGGCAGTACCCTGAGCAATGCGAATTTAGGGATGCAGCTTTTTCATTCGATAAGCATATATACCAAGAATGATCCTCTTGGAACTATGAAGAAGGTTGCTCCGACGAATAGCACCGATGATCGGAAAAAGTTTCATAACGGAACAAAAAAGTTGCAGTCTTGGGATTTTGATCCCCTGAGTGCTACCAACGAGCAGCTCTTTGACAAGATGGGAACTTCTGTGCGAGGTCTCTCCGACGAGGAAGCCAAGCATCGCTTGCAAGAGTACGGTTACAACGAGCCTGCCCGAAAAAAGAAGCGGCAGCTGATTTTTCAGATCTTCTCTAAGTTTCTCAACCCTCTGGTTATCATCCTGTTTATTATCGCCTTCTTCTCGCTTTTTTTTGGCGAGAGAATCAGCGCGTTGCTCGTCACTTTAATGGCTCTTATCAGCGTTTTTCTGTCGTTCTTTCAGGAGTACCGTGCAAACCGGGATGCTGAAAAATTAACGGAGATCGTTAAGGTCACGGCAACAGTTCACCGCAGCGGCAAGGTACTGGAAGTGAAGATTAATGAGATTGTCCCAGGTGACATTGTTGATCTGTTTGCAGGCGACATGATCCCGGCAGATATTCGGCTCATCTCCTGTAAGGATCTTTTCATCAATCAATCCTCCTTGACTGGCGAATCATTCCCTGTTGAGAAAGACGCAGCTCCTTTAGATCCAACTGGCAAGTCGATATCTGACCAAAAAAACATGGCTTTCATGGGTTCTAGTGTTGTAAGCGGCACAGCTCTCGGTGTGGTCATTAAGACCGGCATCTCAACCCAGTTCGGAGAATTATCAAGAAGACTCTCGGCGATGACCGTACAAAGCAGCTTTGACAAAGGCGTGCAGAAATTTGTCTGGCTGATGATCAAGATCATGATTGCCCTAGTCCTTGTTATTTTTGCAATCAATGCGTTTACTAAAGGAGATTGGGTTGCTGCCCTTTTGTTCTCACTGTCCGTTGCTGTTGGTCTCACTCCAGAAATGCTTCCCATGCTCGTTACCCTCAATCTTTCAAAGGGTGCCATCGCCATGTCCAAGAAGGAGGTTATTGTTAAGCGGCTGAACACCATTCAGAGTTTTGGTGCTATGGATGTCTTATGCAGCGACAAGACAGGCACGCTTACCGAAGACAAAATCGTTCTCGAACGCCACTGCAACATTATGGGTATTGAGGAGGAAGAAGTCCTTAAGCTTGCATACATCAACAGCTTTTACCAGACCGGTTTGAAAAGCTTGCTGGATCGTGCCATTCTCAAGCACGACAAGCTGGTGGTGAAGCAGTATACCAAGGTTGATGAAGTGCCCTTTGATTTCTCAAGGAGAATCATGTCTGTCGTTGTTGACATGGACCAGAAGCATCGACTCATTGCAAAGGGCTCGACCGAAGAAATCTATAAGCGGTGCACCTCATACGAGTTTAATGGCACCTTAAACAAAATTGATGAAAAAACTCTCGAACGTTTACGGGTGCAGTACCACCAGCTGGGCGAGAATGGCTTTCGGGTCGTCGCTATCGCTTACAAAGATTTTACAGCAAAGAAAAAGGCGTACTCCCGTGATGATGAATGCGATATGGTGCTTAAAGGGTATATTGCATTCCTTGACCCTCCGAAATCAACAGCCAAGAAGACGATTGTACTCCTGAACAAGCTAGGTATTAAATTTAAGGTGCTGACCGGTGACAACGAAATAGTCACTCGAAAAATATGTAACGATGTCGGCATTGATACAACCCGGATTGTTACGGGCGATGAAGTTGAGAAAGCAACTGATGCCGATCTTAAATCCGTGGTGGAGAAAGTATCGGTTTTTGCAAGGCTTGCCCCTCTCCAGAAAGAGCGAGTTATCAATATCCTCCGCCAGAACGGTCATATTGTCGGTTATTTGGGTGATGGAATTAACGATACTGCTGCATTGAAGGCAGCGGATGTCGGCATCTCAGTCAATAATGCAGTTGACATTGCAAAGGAATCTGCAGATATCATTCTTCTCAAGAAAAGCTTGACCATTTTGGAGAGTGGCGTTATCGAGGGCAGAAAAACGTTTGGTAACATTCTCAAGTATGTCAAGATGGGCGCAAGCTCCAATTTTGGCAATATGTTCAGCATGACCGGGGCTAGTTTGCTCTTACCATTTTTGCCGATGCTCCCGATCCAGATCCTACTCAATAACTTTCTGTATGACGTCTCACAGGTTGCTATCCCTTCCGACGATGTTGACCCAGAATATCTGCTGAAGGAGAGACCATGGAACATTGCTTACATTAAGAAGTTTATTTTTGTTATTGGACCTATCAGCTCCATCTTCGACTTTATTACTTTTGGAGTGCTGATCTGGGGGTTCCATGCAGATGCATCACTCTTCCACACCGGTTGGTTTTTAGAGTCATTGTGCACCCAAACCTTGGTCATCCATATCATTAGGACAGGAAAGGTGCCTTTTGTGGAAAGCAAAGCAAGTTCGTTTTTAGGATTCATGTCGCTCTATATCATTACGCTAGGGCTGATTCTGCCATTTACCCCCTTGGGCGCCTATTTCGGTTTTGTCATGCCGCCCCTCATCTACTTCCCTGTACTCTTGGGTATCGTTGCAGCATACCTCTGTACTGTCCAGCTGGTCAAGTCATGGTTCATCAAGAAGTATGGGTATGAATAAATTTCTCTTTCCATGCCTCTGCGAGCAGAATCTTTTTAATTCCCAGCAGTTTCTAAACCGCCATGGAACACAAGATCTGGACAGAAAAGTATCGGCCAAAATCATTCGCTGAAATCAGAGGTCATCGTGAGATCATCGATAAAATCGCTTCTTTTGTCAAGCAGAAGAATATGCCTCACCTATTGTTTGCAGGCCCGGCTGGTGTTGGGAAATCAACTACGGCTTTGGCTATCGCCAGAGAACTGTTTGGAGATGAGTGGAGGCAAAATTTTCTTGAGCTTAATGCTTCGGATGAGCGAGGCATTGATGTTGTCCGTATTAAAGTCAAAGATTTTGCAAGAACGAGAGCAATCGGTAACGTTCCGTTCAAGATCATCTTCCTCGATGAATGCGATGCTTTGACGAAAGAAGCACAGCAGGCATTGAGAAGAACGATGGAGAATTATACAGAAGTGACGCGATTTGTGCTTTCTGCCAATTATGCCAGCAAGATCATCGATCCTATCCAGAGCAGATGCGCAGTCTTCCGCTTCAAGCCCCTAGGAAAAGAAGAAGTGATAGAGCTCGTAGAGACCATTGCTGCTGGTGAGCATCTTTCTATTGATCCTGCCGCAAAGGAAGCCCTTTTTGCCGCTTCTGACGGCGATTGCAGAAAAGTAGAGAACATCCTCCAAAGTTGTGCTGCCATTACCAATCACATTACGGAAGAAACGATCTACGCCTTTGCTTCCGTTGCGAAGCCAAAAGAGATTCGGGAGATTCTAGAAACGGCCTATCACAAGGATTTTGTTCGAGCGAAAGAACAGCTCTTGAAAGTCATGCTGAACTACGGGCTTTCCGGTACGGATGTTATCAAGCAGATCCAGAGTGAGTTGATCCACTCGACGATTGCTGATACGGACAAATTGTTTTTGATCGGCGAATGCGGCGAGGCAGAGTTCAGGATCACCGAAGGCAGCGACGAGTATTTACAGTTAGAAGCATTTCTGGCAAAGGTAGCGTTGAGGGGGAAGAAGTAAATCATGACATCATGCGATCATTGTTCTGGATAATAACTTGATTATCGCCGTGAAGATCAGCCAATGGAACGAAACTCTTCTTCCTAACTTGATCTAAACTTACTCCCTCGCATGCTTCACAACAACTTCTTTATCCGTGTACTGCTTGTAATCATACTTGAGGTCGATCTTCACGACTTTAAGGGCATCGATCAAATCTCTCTGGTTCACATCAATTCTGCACAACACTTGCCCTTCGCCGTTAAACAGAGTGACGAAGCCAGTTCTATCTGTCCCATCGCGTAAACTCGTGCACTTCAACTGTCCAATGCCAGGATCAGCCACTTCAATCCATATTCTGTTTTGTTTTTGCAGGTTCTGGTCGCAAGTTGTAGATTTTTCACTGATCCTTGCTCCCGGAGTTTTATCGACTTGCTTCACCGTAAAAGAGAACTCAATCTTCTTTGATCCTGCAACGTGCTGTTGGAGCATCATGACCTGAACTGGAGCTCCGGAGTTATCCGCGTTCATCGTAAACTTGTTGGGATCACAAACTCCTTGTTCTCCCGTCTTGCCGAGCAAGTCTTGACGTAAGCACAGCTGTGCTTGTGCATGCGTTTCATAATAATAGCAAGCGACAGCTCTGAAAATGAAGGGAACAGATCCGCTGACATTCTCCTGATACTTAAGATCTCTGAATTCGAATGTTGTTGTATCTCCTGGAATCGTATTACCTTGTGCATCCAGTTGTGCGCCACCTAAATCTTCGGTACTCTGCTGCGTTAAATCAGCACTTGTTTTTCCAAAGTCTGCAGGGTTAATCCCGATGACGCTCATGGTGACTTTTCCCGAGGGAACCGTGTACTCGCCGCTATTTCTTACCAAGACACTGACATCAAATGGGCTGTCGCTGTCAAAGACTTCTGCAGGAGGAGCTCCGAGCATACTGATCTCTAATCCCGTAGTTCCACCAACAAAGCTTTTACTTTTTGGTCTGTTTTGATTATCACCGCTGCAGCCTGCGAGTAGCAAGAGCAGAGTAAGTAATGCAAGAGAAACAATCAACAGCGATCGACGTGCCATGGGTGGAGCCTCCGTAAACAATGAGAAGATCCTGCTCTCGATTCTATATAAATGTTTCGTTGAGTTAGGCTCCGGTGAAAAAGTCTGGTTAATATTGCTTTTAGATTGTGAAGGATGATTCTTGCCGTCACTTCCGCGTGCTGTGCGCGGAAGGTAACGCTTCGGACGTAGTCTCCGAAGCGTCGTTTAAAGCTTGAGTTGTTGTAT
>JACRKL010000052.1 GCA_016219835.1 Candidatus Woesearchaeota archaeon | reverse complement strand
TCTGCTTCTTGGCAGAAGTAAGTCCATTCATAACGATATTGCTGCTGTTGCAGCTTGTGCAGATGAGTTTTGGTGCCATACGCACACCAAATATTTCAAAGAATAAAAATCTTTCTGTCAGTCATTTACTAACACTACCCGCGATCTTTCCTTATTAAAGATCATCATTTTGCACAGACGTTTGGTCAGGTGTTTGATCAGCTGTGGGAAATTGCTGATCAGAACTAACCCTTCAGCAGCCATTTCCAGAGCGGAACAAAGTGTACGGTTCTCCCTTCTTTTTTCTCCGTTCCTTCTTCGTCGTCAGTGATGACCCAACCTTCGTTTAACTTATGTTCATGCATAGCTTCCAGAAGCCCTGCGATCTCCCGCTCCTTTGACTCTTTCAGATGGTAGGAAACCTGCAGGGCACGCATCTCTTTCCCATCTTTCGCAATAAAATCGCATTCAGTTTTTCCTTTGAAGTAGAATATCTCCTGATGCTTCCTTCTCAAGGCAAGGTAAACGATGTTCTCATAGAGCCGTCCTGCATCTGTAGAAAACGTAAATCCTATGGCATTCCGCAGTCCGGTATCTACACAGTAAATCTTTTTTGGATTAATGACCTGCTGTTTGTAGGAGTAGGCAAGGAGATTGACGGGATAGATCAAGTAAGCATCCTCGAATGCTGCTATGTATTCCCCGACGCTGTCAGTGGTGAGGTCAACCAGCTTGCCAATTCTGCTAAAATTAGCAAGGTTTGCTATGTTCTGCAGCAGATATTTCACCAGCTTCTCGACTTTTGCAGGATTCCGGAGATTTTTTCGTTTGACAATATCTCTGTAGAGGATGGAATCAAAATAGAAAGAGACCAGCTGCTTCTTTACTTGCTCGTTTTTCTCAAGAACAACTTCAGGAAATGCGCCGTACGTTATGTACTCTTTAAGGCTGTGCCGGATCCTGTTCTTTTGTTTTATCATGTCGCGTTCACTGCCAGCTTCAATGCCTTTTGCTCCAACAAACTCATGAAAGCTGAAGGGAAATAGTTCAAGGTATGCGAAACGTCCTGCAAGGAAGGATCCAAGCTCTTCTTTCAGCACAGACGCATTCGAACCAGTAATCACTATCTTGATGTCCTGGTGCAAGTCGTATATTCTTTTGAGGGTTTTATGCCATCCTTCTATCTCCTGTATCTCGTCAATGAACAGAAAGATCGTACCTTCCGGAAGCATCAGATCCTTATACTCTTGCAGGGCAACATCAATAGGACTATCTGCCTTGATCCGATCATCATCGGCTTTGATGAACATGATCTGCTTACGATGTGCTTTCATAGTTATGATAAGATCGCTGATCACTTCGTACAGGAGTGTTGTTTTCCCGCTTCGCCTAACGCCAAGCAGTGCAAGAATTTCTTTTCTTTTGATCCAAGGCAAGACCTCTGACATGATCTCCCGTTTCACGCCTCGGTACTCATATTCCTTATCCCACCAGGGGTTCCATTCAACGAGAAGCTCTTTCATACTCGATCATAATCGAGTGATCTATATAAACCTTTCGATCATAATCGACTCTTCCTCTACCACTTCGCCTTATTCCTTCCGCGGAGGATGACTTTCTCGAGGCGATCCATAACTTCTTTGGCTTGCTGTGAAGTGGAATAGCCATCGATGACCGCCTTCCATGCTTGTACATAGAGTGATGCATGCGTTGATTCGAGGCATTGCTGCAGGAGATGAAGATCGACGGCCATGTCCTCGATTTTATGGGAAACAAACGAGAGACCGAAGTCGATGAAGTAAAGACTTTTCTCTTTGACCATCATATTAGAAGTCGTCAGGTCACCGTGCATGATTTTCTTTTCATGCAACAGAGTAATCAGTTCTCCTGTGCGCTTGCATAAGGTTCTGCAGTTTTTTGGCGTAAGGAAATCACGGAGCCTAGCTCCTGTAATATACTCAATCGTTAATGTTGCTCCGTCTGCTCTGATGAGTTTCGGAGCAGGAAATCCCATGGCAGCGAGCTGCTCTAAGACTTTTGCTTCCCGCTTGGTTCGTGCTTTCCTAAGCTTTTCGTCGAGGGCAGGAATGCGGTAGCTCTTTGGCGTTCGCTCTTTGACAACGACGTTGTTGTCGAGCATAACTGTTGCTTCTGCGCCGATAGAGAGTATGGTGGACATAGGATAGGGTGGTGGCTGAAGGGATTTAAAGGTTGCGAGATTTGAGGTGAGACCAACTACTTGACGATTTATCTCTAAAGAGTACTCTAAACCGGAATATTTATATAGCTTCTGATCTCCTCATCCTTAAAACCGACCGGAGGAAAATGTTGATGAATAATTTACCGTTTGCATCTCAGCAGTTCAAGTCATTTTATGGCAGAACGATTGAACAAATGCCCTTCCTTTTAGCACATGGACGACTGCCCATGACGCCAAAACAACTTCTGCATGAGCGCGTGTATGGAACACCTCAAGACCGTGAAATTTTCCAAAGCACCTATGTTGATACTGCCTGTGCAGTTTTCCATGATCCCGCAGGCTCTGGAGAGGCAAAGGTTGTTCTATACTCTCATCCGATTGTCAAAGAACTTATTCATGGTCTACATCAACAAAGTGTAATCCAAAATGGATCATTGGTAATTACACCTGATCAATACCGTGCTGTTGATACGCATAGTGCATTGGTTCTTTCGTCTCTTGATTTGGAATCTTTCGATAATAATATCTTCAGTTGTCCACATATCAGGCAAGTATTCTGGGAATATATTGCAGAAGGAGACCTTTCATTAGTTAAGGAATATCAACGCGTTGTGAAAGAAACATCCCGCGAAATCAAAGGTATGCAGAACAGTATGGGTCTTGGTATTTATTCGGCAACTCCAGGTATGCGACTCTTGATGATCCATGCTCTTTATAGTACTAAGTCTAATGCCTTTGGTGCTCATCTCCGCAACGATTTTGGGCTTCTCATCGGTGAACAAGCGGCGGAGCCTCCAGTGGTCGAGAAACTCCCGACTCTTGAACACAGAGTATAGCATCTATTCTTATCTTTCTGTCCTTTTCTTCTCGATTATCCCATCAACATTCCCAAACGCATACACTTCATCTCCCTCAACAACAAACGCTTCAAGGTCTTTGACCGTCTTCAAGAATGGGCTTTGCGGCAGCTGCGCAAGGACATTGCTGCCTTCGATCAATGGATTAAGGGAAGGCATGACAAGGAGGTTGTAGGTTTGTTTCTTGCCATTCTTCCACTTGCCTTTGAGATGGCATTTGAAGCGTTCAGTCCTGCCTCTTTCCGTCAAAGCAATGGCAGGATGCTCATGACCTATGATTATTGTTTTGATGCGGTTGAGCATATTTTTGTCTTTGAGATACGATGGTTGTGGCGGTTGGACGACCTTTGGTCTATGCGACAGCCCATAGGGTCCATCCCCAGTCGCATCCAACGCCACTGGTTGGTCTCCCCCACGACCGACTATTTTGAAATAAGCTCGTTGCTGACGTGCGGCGAAGCGGGGGTTGTCCCTTACGGAGCAAGACCCCTATAGTAGAAATCCCCCACTTTAGTCTTTCTCCGTCTAATCTCTGATGATAGTGCTGTTCTATATAAGCTTTGTTTTTTACGGTGAAATTAATTTCTATTTTTCAAACAAAAAGGCTCTTCAAAATAAAGAATTTAGGGTCGCCTATATTCTAATCTTAAGTTTTCAAATTACTTCTAATCCTATCAAAGATGGCTGTAATAATATCCGGTGTAATGTCCCTTTCTGCAACTCTCGTTTCCCTAGGTAACGTAGCATTATCTTTAAGAGTATACTGATCAACTTTTAATTCATCTAGTCTTTTTCCACTGTTTAGGTAACTTTCAGCTAATATCCTTATTGGATCATTATATACTGCATCTCTAAGTGCTGCTAATGTTTCCTCAAGATTATGTGTAACTCCAATTATTTGCGTGGGAGAACTTTGTCCAAAGAAAATTGATTCAAAAGTGATGGAGTGTTCTTCTGTTTGCTTTGTTAGTATGTGATGTCCTCCACAGGAGATATAGCTGTATACCAAAGGTCGATTAAGTCCCTCCACTCTATAACCCTCATTAGGATATCTAACATTTCCAGTGGACAGATTATTCTGAAAATCATTAATGCCTTTAATAGTTATTATTCCCATTTTATCTCCGTTTCAAGTTGTTATTATTTTATAGTAATTAGTTATGACTATATAAATCTAATCTCCCCCACAAGGGGCGAAATATTAATAAAGAAATAAATACTTCTATGTTATATGGAACAGAAGAATATTGACCTGCTTAAGGCAATAGGGCTCACAGATGGGGAAGTAAAAGTGTATCTCGCTTTGATAGATTTAGGCAGTTCAACAACAGGAAATATAATCCAAAAGTCCAAAGTTCATGCTTCAAAAGTATATTCGATTCTTAATCGGTTAATAGAAAAAGGATTGGTTTCATTTATCAAGAAGGAGAAAAAAACTGTATATAGTAGCAATCCTCCTACTACGATTACTTCTTATCTTAACCGGAAAGAATTAGAGATAAAGGAACAAAAAGAATCTGCTCGGGATTTCATAGAAGAACTGTCAAGAAAAACTTTTGCTAACATATCTGAAGCAACGGTGTATTTAGGGATCAAAGGATTAAGGACTGCAAGCGAAAAGATGTATGAAAAAATGAGAAAAGGAGACACTCTTTATTATTTAGGTGTTCCAGCATATCAACCAGAAGAACAGCATATTTACTGGCAGAAAGATCATGCAAGGAGAATTGAACACGGAATAAAGGTAAGGATATTATTTAATCAAGATACTGATCCAAAAATACTAAGAAATAGAAATACTTACCAAGGTAGTGATGCACGTCATATGCCTACAAAAATAAAAACACCTGCACTTTTTGGGATATACAAAGATGTTGTACTCGTAATGTTACAGTCACCAGAGGTTATTACTATTGAGATTATCAACCAGCATATTGCGGATTCTTTCAAGGCATATTTTAACGAGTTTTGGAAGAATAGTAAACCCTTCAGAAAGTAGTTAAAGACGACCTCCGTTAGTTCTAGAAAATTGCCCACTACGGGGTGGTGGATAGCTCATCGTGTGAGCGTCTGCCGCCTTTGGTGTTGTTCACGAGGTAGGAACAAGTATTGGCTTAACGGAGTTTTGTTATATCCACTAAGAAAAAACGGGCACCATCGAAGCGGTTAGAAACGATGGCGCCCAACTGAGGTGCTGTTGGCATTTTAGAGAGAGATTTAGGGATTTAAATAGCTTATGCTGTTCAAATCCTACCCTAGAAAGATATATGGGTCCACCCGGATGCAACCGAGCGTAGCGAGCGTTGTGCCAAAAATCCGCAGATCTTTGAGCATGAACCGGAGGTTCAAACCGGGTGGTCATATCCATGTTTAGAGAGTAAAGAGAATGGGCCCGCCCAGATTCGAACTGGGGGTCTTCTCGACGTCAACGAGACGTTATAGCCGCTAGACTACGAGCCCTTGCAGTCTAAGAATTTCGTGTTGATATATAAGGATTTTGGAAATCTCGCAGGTTTCACGATTGCTTATCGACCACAAGGGTTATAGTATACTCCTGTGGGTTTATCTGTTGTACACTTTTTGGATACGGATCCACAGAGATCAGTGTTACCGTGTATTCTGCAAAGTTTTTTCTTGCTAAATCTTCATGACGTCGTCCTGCTCGGCTCGTCAAATTAATATTGTCAAGATTCTGGTTGTCTTTTTGAACAATAATCGTAACTGTTGCCTGCCCTTCCCAAACACAGAGGACATCGGAAGGGCATCGTGAATCTCCAAGCACCTGTAAGAATGTGAGGTGCATGTTCTCGCTTTCAATAACTGCGGTCTGGTTAGCTTTCAATTGAAACGGCGTATTGAGCGTAGCATTCATAAGCTGTTGCTGTGGAATCTGCTGGATGCATCCGTTGGTCAACAGAGCTACGAGCATGATCAGCAGAAAGAATAGGGGATATTGTTTTCGTGGCATAGCATTCATCAAGGCTTCTCATTATTTAAATCTCTTGAAAGCTTTAAGGTACGTTGAAGCTAGCTTCACATCATCCATCGCATCCTTGCAATCGCATACATAATATACAGCACAATCAGCACTGCTGCCTGCCACTTTTGGAGCTGCTTTTTCTCCCGAAAAAAGAGGAGTACCAGTCCAGAACTGCATAACAGGAACAGCAGGTCAAACCAGACAAAAGCTGCAGGCACAGCATAGCCGTTGAAGAGAGCGCCAAAGCCAATAACCAGCAGCATGTTAGCTACAATGCTTCCAAGGATCGTTCCCAGTGCAAGCCACCACTTTTTGCGGAGCACTGCAACCAACGACGTAGATAGTTCAGGAAGTGCTGCTGCTATTCCCACCATAAATATACCGATGAACGAGGTATCAACTTCCCACGCCTTGGAGAAGAATACTGCTTCCATGACAACGATCTTGGCAGAAATCAGCAAGCCAATAATTCCTACGCCAAACAGCAGTGCATGATCCCATCCTTTGATTGAAGGATGTTGCTTTTCCTGTACTCTTTCCTGATTCGCAAGATACCATAGGAAACAGCCATACAACCCAAGCATCAGCAAACCCTCGAGTCTTCCTAACCATCCGTTCATTGCCAGCAGAAAAGTAACACCGACACTTCCTAAAATAGCAAAGGTATCCCTGCGCAAATGGAGTTTGGTTGTTTTGAGGTGCCCGATCACGCCAACGAGCCCCAGCACAAACGTGACTTGCAGGATACTAGAACCTAGTATAGTACTTAATGGAAGATGACCAGCGTCTTTCTGAAAGAGTGAGAGTATCGTGACCGAAAGCTCAGGCAGCGATGTTCCTATGGCAAGGATCACCATGCCCACGAACATCTCGCTCATCTTCAAGAATGCTGCAAGTTTGCCGCTTTGCCTAACCACAAGTTCTGAGAACAGCCAGAGCCCCAGCAAACTGGTAAGAAACAGAGGCAGTTCGTACATGTCAGTTCACTCCATCGACACGCCGCTCCACAAACTCCAATCTTGGCTGGGGGCATAGGTTCCTGCAATAAAATACGGTGATTGCGTCTGTCCGAAATACGAATTCTGCACGTCAACCCAATTCCTTGGCGGAGCTCCAACCCTTGTTGGACCACCCATGCCATAGACTTGGCTGCCAAAATATCTCCACGTGCTCATTAACCCATGGAAGTCGCTTTGGTCGGTGGTAGCAGCAGCTCCCGGTTCAATCGTGAGTGCTTTATTATAACCATACTTCTTGAGAATCTGCACCACTTCTTTAACGGGAGTATTACCTTGTCCTGGAGAGAGATGTTCATCCTCATAGCCAAAATTATCGACCAAGTGTACATTGCCGATGACGCCTGCTTTTGCCAAGTCTTCTACTTCATGAAGGTACCAGTCCTTAAATCCCTGTTCATTTTGTTCATCGCTCTTTCTGGGATCAGGCACATAATACTTCCGCCACATGTTCAAGTGACCAGTATCCAAAGTAGCTTTAATGTGCTTCTCTGCAATTTTCTTGGCTTCTTCTTTGGAGAGCCCTTGGATATAATAAGGATTAAAGCCTTCACGAAGTGCAGGAATATCTTTTCCCTCTTCCCTGAACCATTGTTTGTCTGATTCTTCCCACTGCATTTTTGGTTTCGTGAGCATCTCTGCCATCTTGTCTCGTGATTTCATAATCAGGTGCTTGAATTCCTGCGGATGACCCCCATACCGTTCGGGGAAGAGATTTTCCATCGAGATAAAAATAGGATTGTTGGGATCTTTCGTCTTCTTCATCGCATGAATGCCTGCGTAGGCATATCCTCTCACGCCGTGATCAAACACATACTTCTCCGGAGTCTTGAAGTGCTTGGCAGATTCCATCTGCTCTAATGCTGTAGCATCCTGACCTTGCGCCATTTCGGTGATTTGTTCTACCTGCTGCTTGAGGTCGTGCAAGACTCGATCAAACTTAGCCGCCTTGGATTCCATCTTTGGTGGCATAAGATTGGCTGCCTGCTCTGCGCCCTCTGGAATGCCTGCCTTTGCAAATGCCCGCCGTAGCCGGGGATCATTCATCAGACCTTCATTTTTCTCCAGGATTTTCCAAGCTTCATCGGGAGAAGTTTTACGTTCTACTTCCTCATAATATTTCTTGGTGTACTCTACCTGCTTAATCTGTTCTAACACATCCTTCAACTGCAAGGAATACTGAAGTGACCAGCCTCGGGAATAGGATGCTTGGGTGATTTGCCTATTGATAAGAAAAATCTCTCTTCCCGTCATGCGTTGGTCAGAAGTTGGGTCATGCCCCATTCTTTCTTTAAATGAATTATTATACTCCTGCGCTTCGCGCTCAAAATCGTCGTGGTGCTTGAATTCCATCACGAACCTGCCGGTCTTCTCATCATACTCAGGAACTCTACCGAATTTTGGAGTTTTCTTTCCCGTCTTATCGATGAAAAACTCAATATTAAACGGATCTTCCACTTTTTCGTTCTGATAATTTATATAATCCCCCGTTTTCACATTCACCCATTCTTTTTTGGAATCATCAAAATACTTATAGTCTTTTTTTGCCTTTAACCATTTGGGTTGGGCAACGAGCTTGTTACCTTGTACTGCGGTAAAGAGTTCTCCACTACGCTCATCAATGAGCTGAAAGGCAAAGTCATTGGCTTCCGTATGGCTTCTCCTGAACATAAGTCTTCCTTGCTCATCTCTGGAATAGTTTCTGTTGAGGGAGCCATCCGGGTTCATGATAAATCCGTCGGTAAAAATTTGTGTCAGCGGACGTTCAAACTCGCCGGTATGCACGACTACAGAGCCACCGCCTGCGACATCGGACGCAAAGTCAATCGCTCTTCTGACTTCATTCAGCGATTCAGTCATGCCTACCCTGCTGAAGCTCCTTCCATTCGTCACATCGTAGCCGGTCATGCCCCAGACATTATAAGCAGCATGCGTCGTAAAGTTGACATCCATAGCTTGCTTGATTTCTTTCAAAGCCTGCCGTTGCTCTTTGCTGTATAATTCAGGAGTTTGCGCTTGTCTGTTTCCCCTTCCTCTTGTGGGAAATCCAATCTCAATGTTCACAATACCGCTTCTCAATTTTGCTGCTACTCCTTCAACGTTGCCTGCAGCTATTCCTAGCGGAACGCTCATGCCGATGTCTTTGACACCAACGCCTAATGATTCAGGAGAAACTTCAGACTGATCTATCCCTTCATGCGGCATCGGTATGGGTTCGACACCCTGTGGTGTGGTAAGTCCATCATACCTCCGGTCCATCGGCTGATAGTACACGGTATTGAAGATCATGAATATACGCTTGAGTATATTGGTATATAAAGATTGCGGAGTTGAAAATGAGGATCAGGAGAAGAAAAAATCAACCTACATTCTTACCTCTCTTATCTATATCCTTACTTCGCACGCATCGTTCGCTTGCGCTTCTGCTTCTTCATGCGCTTTCGCTGCCATTTCCAGCGCATCTGCCCTTTCTTCTTCCAGCGTCGAGAACTTCTCTTCATTACAGCATTGGAAAAAGGAGTTGTTTATAAAGATTACGTTCACTTCGGCTCCGGTGAAAATCTTAAAATAGAACCCCTGCCAGCTATACTGGCAGGGTTGGGGAGGTACGAGCTCCCCATGAAAAAGAAAACAAACATACTACAAAAAATTAACGGTTTGATACGACGAGCGAGAGTGCCTGCT
>JACRKL010000044.1 GCA_016219835.1 Candidatus Woesearchaeota archaeon | reverse complement strand
TCTGCTTCTTGGCAGAAGTAAGTCCATTCATAACGATATTGCTGCTGTTGCAGCTTGTGCAGATGAGTTTTGGTGCCATACGCACACCAAATATTTCAAAGAATAAAAATCTTTCTGTCAGTCATTTACTAACACTACCCGTAATTTTTCTAAGTGAGTTTCTTCATCCACTTCTTTAAGGCTAACTACGACCTGTATTTTTTGCTTGATAGATAACTCTTTCTCTATTCTGGGATCAACAAAAGTATTGGCTTTTGCGAAAATCACTTGCGGACAGGTACCGACTAAAATGGTTATAAGAAGGATCAAAAACCATTTTTTTCCGACATTACGTCCAAACTCTTTTTTGGTTGTCATTTTTTCGAACTGATTTATTTAAGTTCTATTGTTTTCTCAATGAATATTCCCCCTTGGTAATTATAACATTGAACTGTATAATTACCTGGTTTTAATTTGAAAGTGACCTCAACAAAATCAAAGGACATTATGGCAGTACAACCCGAAAAAGGATTAATGGTTGGAATAAGAGATGGAATAACCTTAATAATCTGACCTTCTTTGTAAACCCTATATTTTACACTGGTGCATGGATTTGGCTTTTCAAAGATTTGATGAATCGTAACTTTACCATTTTGAATCATAATCTCATTGAAATTTCCAAGTTGGGATATTTTTCCGTTTAATATAACTACATTATATGAAAAATCTTGTTTAAGAGAGTAAGCTAACACTGAGATTGATAGAGTAATTATCAATAAAATAATTAATCTCCATTGCCTCTTTAAAAGCGTCAAAATAAAAAGAAAGTTTGATTCTTTTCTTTTTATCTTTAGAGAAAAATAGCCGATTAAACACAACAAGAGTTCTAACAAAATAAATGTTCCAAGTATAATCCCCCAAAAACCTAGACGAAAAAAATCGATAAGCATATGCTCCCAAATAAACACGACTAGCTGAGAGATAAACAAAAACGGAAGTATAAAAATCAGGTTGACGTAAGGAATAAGAATAAATACTGGAAGTAAGGCGCAATACACCAATCCCCCCAGCGGCCAGTATAATATTCTCCTGTTTCTCTTAATCCAAGAAATGAATTTACCGTCCTGCTTTTTATCTTCTCTTTGCACTGAACATCCCCCCTCTCTCCTTTCCACTCACAAGTATAAATACCTATCGTTGTCGTGTTAAGCCATCTACATACCCAATAATCTCCCTGCTCGCCTCCGTGATTGCCTTGAAGTTAGCCAGAATCGCCTTAGCATCTGCCTCATACAGCGCAAGATACGTCTGGCTCTTGTTGGCTAAGCCAAAATGCCTGCACACTACATACGCTGTGCCTTCTGCCTGAATCTCTTTGGCCTGCTTGCTTTCACTGCTGCCTTTGTGCAGCAGCTCATGGGCGATCTCATGGATGAGCGTATTGACCTGTGTGTTGACGCTTTCCTTGTCGCTTACCGCTATCCTGCCACCGCTGCTGTAGCCGTAGAGACCATTAATGCCCAGATGCTTGAAGTCTACTTTGATCTGTTTCTTAGCGCAGAAATTTAGTAAGGCATCTCTGAAGGCAGCGTAATCATCGCCATCCACCGTTATGTTTACTTCAGGCAAGGGCTTGCCTTCGGTCTGTGAGATGTCAAAGACAGACACCGGGAAGAAGAATACTGCTTCCTGCTCTTCTTCAAGCGTGCTGGGATCAACCTCGACCTTCCTGAACGAAGGGGCTAATACCTTGATGCCCTTGCTGCCTTTCTTGACGTACCTGTTTAATGCTTTCCATGCCTTGAAGTCCCCGACCCTGGTGGCTTCTGGCATTTGCAAGTGGATCAGCAGCTGATTATGGTAGCTGTACTGCCAAAAGCTTGCCATGGTGTTGAGGTAGCTGCAAAAGAGCTCTGACTTCCTCACTGCATCGGTTTCTGCTGCAAGCTGCTGTAAGCTTGTCTCAACCTCTTTGAGAAACAAGGAGGGATTCATTGCTGCACCTCCTTCTGCTCCATCATTCGGGCGATCATTTCTTGATCCTTGAGAGCCCATTCTCTACGCTTCTGCCTGAGCATTTGATGCAGATCTCCCAACAACTGCTGATGGATGGTTGTTCCTTTCATGTGTACGCCTCCGGAGAAACCTCTCTTTATTGAGCGGTTTTCCTTGCGGCAGTAGAAGGAAAACAGAGATCATACCCAACGAAACATGAGCGGAACTCCTCTTATGCTTTTAGGCGTTAGCCGACCCTCTGCAAGAGGGGAAAAGCTTAAGATGGAGTGAGGCGGTGGAGTGGGTGGGGAGGTTGGAACCAAAATATGAACATTTGTAGCAGTTTCTCTAATTATTTTAGTAAACTATTTAAAAAGAGTATCTTCTTTCCCGTCTAAAAGAGATTCATAGAATAAAATGATTCAAACACAACTGAAGCCTGAACAACTTGCACGCCAGTATATTGACAAACATCTCCAAGCAACAGGCTGGAAATCTCTGAAGCAGTACGACAAAGTTCCTTCCAACGGTTTTTATTATCTGCCCGAAGAGGAGGTCAATGGCAAATTTGCGGATTATGTTTTATACATTAATGGAAAACATTGGGCTATTGTTGAAGCTAAAAAAGAAGGATCTGAGAATGTCGAACACGCACTTGTTCAAGCAATAGAACGATACGCCAAACCTATGAGATTGCATTATGTTTATGCTGCTAATACCAAACTTGACAAATGGAGCAACACTATCATTAACCTTATTTTTAGAGACTTGCGTGTTAAGGATTCTAGGTCAAGGGAACTATTTACTTTTCATACTCCTTCAGCATTAGAGTTACTTGAAACATATGATCTGGATAATTCCAGCAAACAACTGGTAGAAAATCCTGCTACTGAAGTCAAAGGTGGCTTAAGGTATTACCAAGCAGATGCCATTAATGCAATAGATAAAGCAATTCATGACAAAAAACAAAAGATGTTGTTGCATATGGCAACAGGGACAGGCAAGACTAGAACTATTGTTGAATTGGTTTATAGATTCTTATCAACACATCCTAAGCGGTTCAAGAGAATACTCTTTCTGGTTGATAGAAGGGAATTAGCAAATCAAGCGGTTACGGCGTTTGCTACCTTTAACGCTCTCCCCGGAAAGAAATTTGATGAGGTTTATGAGGTATATTGTGATAGAATTCCGTCTGATGAAGAAAACAAAATCAAGCTTAATTCTAAACTTATGTCTCCGACTAAGATTTCTAATCCAAAAGAGGGAGATGCCCATGTCTATGTAACTACCATCCAGCGTCTTTATCAGCAAATAACGGGTAGAAGTACCTTTAGAAATGATGAAGATGAGGACGAAATGGAATGGGAAGATAAGCCCATAGAATATAATCCTAAGATACCTATTGATGCTTTTGATTTAATTATATCCGACGAATGCCACCGTTCAATCTATAACGAGTGGGAAATTGTTCTCAAGTATTTCGATGCTGTTCAAGTTGGCTTAACTGCAACTCCAACCGGAAAAACGTTTGTATTCTTTGATAGGAATCTGGTTTATCGGTATGGTTTACAACAAGCAATCAATGACGGGTATCTTGTTGATTATGATGTTGTAAAGATTAAGACCAAATCAACAAAGGAAGGTGCTTATATTCCAAAAAAGCAGAGACTGCTCATCAAGGATAAGCAAACAGGGTATTGCGATGAAGAGTTCGCTGATGAGGATATTAAGATCAATGTTGACGACCTTGAAAGAGACCTTACCATTCCTGACAGATTAAGAAAACTTGTTTCTGAGTTCAAGAAATATTACAAACCTGGACAGAAAACCCTTGTCTTCGCAAAAAATGATAACGAGAAAGGTAGCCATGCAGATGCTCTTGTTGAAGCGTTTAGGGAAGAGCTTGGTTTAGGTAATGATAAAGTTTTCAAGATTACTTATCGCTGTGGAAAAGACGCAAGAACACAAATAAGAAAATTCAGGAATTCCATTGATGAAGCTTGGATTATTGTAACTGTTGATATGCTCTCAACGGGCGTAGATATTCCCAAAATAGAGAACATCATCTTTGATAGAGCAGTACAGTCAAGAGTGTTGTTCGAGCAAATGATGGGCAGAGGAACAAGACTCTGCAAAGAGATCAGCAAAACATCACCGACAGTGCAATCATAGTCCGCAAAGACATCACAATGCCATGCGCGTCGCGGACGCAATCTGGTAAAAATAAACCAAAGCCATGTGCTGGTTCCCTAGGCAGGTTCGATTCCTGCGCCCGGTAAGCGTACGCTTGCCGGAAGGGTATTTTCTAGGATCAAAGAGAAAACATTCAGAATTTATCCCTTCTTCCACTCCTCTCTCAATAATCCTGTAAGGTATTCATCTTTGATCTTCCCGTCTGCCATGCACTTGAATGCCTGCCGTCGCATGCCTTCGAGCTTATACCCCAATCGCTGCTGCATCTTCCACGAAGAAGGATTCCCCTTCAGAAAGCCATTGTCAAGCCGCCGTAGTTTTAATTCCTCAAACGCAAATCTGATCCGCTCACCAAACGCTTCAGCTCCATAACCATGACCGTGGTATTTTGCGTTGATCCAGATCCCTCCACCTGCTGTGCCTTGGAACTGATTGATGTTATCCAAACTGACTCCACCGATAACTTTTTTCTCTGACTTTAGTTCAATCGCAAATTTATAAGAAGATCTTTCTTTTCGGGTTTTAGTATTCTCCATGCACGAACTGACCCATTGCTCTGCATCCTTCTGAGTGTACGGATGAGGAACAAATGGAAGCCATTTCGATATCGAGAGATTGTTCAGACCTTTAACGAGATCCTGAACATCTGTTTTCTTCCAATCCCGAAGAATTAAGCGCAGAGTTTCTAACCTCATGGCATTAATGAGATGAATATCTTATATATACCTTTCGAATATTCGGACAAGAATGGACAGTGCTACCTCTGTTTAACCATTACCCAACCAATCGCTTAATCTCACTCAGATGATGGGCGATTTCCTGCCCTTGTGGAGTTAACTGAAGAATTTTCATTCGACCTTTGCGCTTGTACGTAACAAGATTTGCTTTCTGCATTTGCATCAGCACCTTCACCACATGAGAATAGGTGCAGTCAACTGCTTTTCCTAAAAAAGAAGGATAGACATCCTTTCCGACATTCTTGCTGTCCAGCATATGAGCAAGGATCAACGCAGGCTTCTCCCGAAAGACCAGTGCATAGACTTCTTTGCGATCCATGTTCCCCAAATGATTTCCGAGATGCAACGTTTATATACTTTTCGGAAAGCTGGCTCAGGGCACACTACAAACCGGCTCCGATGAAAATGTCAGTTCTACCATCCTAAGGTGAGCATCAGCAGCATAAACCATGCAGGCGGAAAGGGAATTCCAATGGGAATTTCCGCTAGTAGAATACCCAGAAACCATGCGAACCGATGGCAGAACCTCGCCTCTGGCGAGATTTTCACCGGAGCCCTACAAACCAGAAAACGAGCAAAAATATAAACCATTCTCCGTTACCGATCTCATGGCAAACCTCGAGTTGGTCATCGGAAACGTAGAAATAGACCCCAAGAAGATTCAGTTAAGTTATTCTCCTCATAAATTTGTGGTCGAAGGATGTGATGGGAGGGTAACATTATATGCCAGTTTTCAGGACAAGCATAGAGATGTTGCAGCACATGCAGGTCTAGATATGGGTCCAAAAACACATAGAATCGTTGGTGGTGGCATTTTTTTTATCAACAGAACAGAATTGGTATTTGGAAGAGACTCGCTGGAGTACGGACGTTTGCCCTACGCAGCCTTGGAAACATTTGCAGCATTAATGAAAACTGAACTAGAAAAGACGTATGAAATAACAGCGATCAAAGTGCAGTGTGACCCGACGAGTACTCCCCCGAGGTTCTGGAGATATTGGACGCATTACCTCGATGAGTTCAAAGGAGATTAAACCCTCGGAAGCTATTGAAAATTCTTCGTCTTTTTCCTCACAAACTATATAAACCTTGCACCTTCCGACGATACTATGCACCTTCTCTTCCCCCATGATCACATTCGTGAAAATCAAAAGGATCTCGTTAACGATGTTACCGCATGCTTAGAGCAGGGCAATCATCTTATCGCTCACGCTCCCACGGGATTAGGAAAAACAGCTGCAACGTTAGCCCCAGCACTCTCTTATGCCCTGCAAGAAGGGAATAAGCACACGATTTTCTTTCTTACCTCAAGGCACACGCAGCACGCCATTGCCGTTGAGACCATCAAGAAGATCAAGCAGAAGCACAACCTTAAGATTCAGGCTGTCGATTTGATCGGCAAAAAATGGATGTGCCTCGTGAAAGGTGTTGAACTGCTCTCGAGCGGAGAGTTCAGCGAATTCTGCAAATCAGAAAAGGAAGAGATGAACTGCGGTTACTATGCAAACACACGGCAGAAAGGAAAATTCACCACGAATGCAAAAGTAGCGATGGAACACCTCGAACCCATGCTACCATTATCCGTAAAAGAGCAGATGAATCACTGCTCCACCCACAGTCTCTGTCCCTATGAGCTGACCTTAGGCCTTGCTGCAAAAGCAAAGATCATCATCGCCGATTATTACTATCTCTTTCATCCATCAATCCGTGACATTTTTCTGCAGAAGATTGACAAAACACTGGCAGACAGCATTGTGATCGTTGATGAAGGTCACAATCTGCCCAACAGATTAATGGAACTGATGAGCCAACAGCTTTCTACGGCAATGCTCCAGCGTGCTGCAAAAGAAGCAAAGAAATTTCATGCAACCAGCTTGATCCCGATCTTCGAGCACATGCATCGTTTTCTTGCAGCAGGCAAAGAAGAGAAAATCAGCAAGGAGATATTCATGGATGCCATCAAAAGCAAGATAGACTATGACCAGCTGATTGACGACCTCACTATGGTTGCAAAGCGAGTCAGAGAAGAACAAAAGGGATCCTCACTTGGCTCGATGGCAGCTTTCTTAGAAGCATGGCAAGGCCAAGATGAAGGATTTGTCCGCTACATCAAAAAAGAGAGGAACAATGGGTTTCCCAATCCAACATTGTTCTACAAATGCTTAGACCCTAGCTTGCTCTCACAAGGCGTCATCAATGAATGTAGAAGCTGCATCCTGATGTCAGGAACGTTGCATCCGACAGAGATGTATCGCGATGTGCTTGGCTTCCCAAAAGAAACCCTGCTCAAAACCTACCCTTCGCCATTTCCTGAAGAAAACCGCCTCAATCTCATTATTCCGGAAGTCTCAACCAAATACCAAGAGCGAAGTGAGAAAGAGTTCAAACGCATAGCAGCAATTATTCTGGAGACCACTGCTGCAGTAAAAGGAAATACCGCTGCCTTTTTCCCGAGCTATGAAGTGATGGAAGCAGTTTCGCCCATCATCCTGAGCCATCACCCGCATGTAATCAAGGAGCAGCCCAATCTTTCGAATGAAGAAAAAGAAAAGATCTTGGAATCATTTAAATCGCTGAAAGACAAAGGCGCTTTGCTGCTCGGAGTAGCTGCTGCAAATTTCTCAGAAGGCATTGACCTTCCCGGTGATTTGTTGAAGTGCGTAATGGTTGTTGGCTTGCCATTACAACCGCCGGATACGGAGACCATGGCGCTGATCGATTATTACGACAAAAAATACCACAAGGGCTGGGAATACGGCTATATCTATCCAGGATTCAATAAAAGCTTGCAATCTGCGGGCAGATGTATCCGCACAGAAAATGATAAAGGGGTGATCATTTTCCTCGACAAACGCTATCTCTGGCAGAATTACAGAAAATGCTTTCCGCAAGACTGGAAGATTAAAGTCAGCAGTGATCATGTTCAGGAAATCAGCCAGTTTTTCGCATATCATGCACTATAACCTGAAAGATCTTCAGCTTTTTCTCCAGCATCTACTTAAAGCCTTGATCCCGAAAGAATGGCATGCAAAAAGATCTCAGGCCAACGATAAGGCAAGTGACCAAGATCCAGATTCAAAACCAGACTCATACTCAATCTTCTCGCCGCTTTGATGATGAGCAGCTCTGGAAGCAATCGTACGGACTGATTAGCGAGATCTACGCTATCACCACCTACTTTCCCAAGCATGAGCGGTATGGGTTGCTTCCCATGGTGAGAAAATCTGCCATCAAAACATGCACGTCGATAACTCGATACTTTACCGTTCTCGAACACATCGAAAAACAAGCAGCACTCTCGTTTGCTTCCTGCTTCGCCCATGAACTACTAGTCCATATTCGCCTAGCCGATGACCTTGGTTATTTCTCATCAACTGAAGAAAGCTACATTGATGACCGCGGTTTTTTGCAGCATCGTCAGCAGCTGAGCGAGAAGCAGATCCGGCACATCATCACCAAAGTCGAGCAGCTTGCCCATGTCCTTACCACCACACTGTACGCGCTACGCAAAAGCAGGGCTTAGTATACTCATACTCTTGATGATACTGGGTATAGCAAACACGGAAGTAGTCTTTGGCAGACCATCGCCCCAAGATGATGGCTATAGTTTGAGGATCGTAACACAAAAAGAAACGTATCTCGCAGGAGAAACCATCACCTTTAGGATCACGGGCTGGCAAAGAAGCGTGGAGTATTGGGTAGAAGATGAAACCGGAAAGATCCTCAAAGCGAGAAGGTCAACATCCACCACAACGCCCAAGCAGTTTACTCCAAAAGTGCAAGTCCCGGAACAACGATTCAGCATTCGGGCAACTGCTAATGGGAAAGATGCTGAACAGAAGGTTCTTGTGAGAAATCCAGATGCAACGGTCATCACAGCAATAGTACCCGTCGGCAATACAACACTAAAGAGTACTGCACATCAGAACACCAGCAAGATTAAAAAAGAAATCAACAGCACAACGATCATCATACCAAATAAAAGCATACTGCTTGCTCTGCAAGAACTAAAAATGCAACAGCCTGTGGAGCAGCATGCAGCTACACATGAACGTATTATGTTCAATGAGACAGAACAGAATGACAGCATAACCCTATCAAAGCAAGAATTCCAAAACCGCAATCCTCAGCAGCAGACTTATACCTCAGCTTCAGCAACAGCGTATCAACTCGGAGAATGGATGCTCATGCTACTCTTGTTAGGATCGGGGATTTGGGTCGTCATCACCTCGTGCTGGCAATCGAAAAGTATTTATAGCAGCAAGGTGATAAATAAAATTCATGAAGTTCATAAAGCCAATTGCAGCAATGTTGTTGCTAGCTTCTCTAATCCTCAGCGGATGCTCGGGGGTAGGCGATCTGTTCACCGGAACACAGACCGAGGACGTCTACTGTTGTCAAAGCTGCCTCCAACAAGTAGCAAACGTTGGCGACCTCGCAACAACTCCTAGGAATCAATGGGATTCCATGTTCTTGTTGCGGGTCATGGGGAATGCTCCAGAGTGTGCCAGTTGCATACCCTATATACAAAAAAGAATGAAATACGACAGTTGCCTGAGCCAGTTTGATCCTCAATCACAACCCCTTCTGTTCAACAACTGCGTGTCAACGAGTGGAGCAAAGCCAAATCCGCGTGACCCCACATGGAAATACATGGCAACTGAAGTTCCTTGGTGCCTGAATCCTTTGAAATCCAGTGTGCCCTCATAAGTTGAAGCTGGAAACGGCTCCGGTGAAAATGTCAGTTCTGCCATCCTAATGTGAGCATCAGCAGCATAAACCATTCAGGGGGAAAGGAAATTCCAATGGGAATTTCCGCTAGCAGAATACCCAGAAACCATGCGAACCGATGGCAAAACCTCGCATCTTGCGAGATTTTCACCGGAGCC
>JACRKL010000046.1 GCA_016219835.1 Candidatus Woesearchaeota archaeon | reverse complement strand
TCTGCTTCTTGGCAGAAGTAAGTCCATTCATAACGATATTGCTGCTGTTGCAGCTTGTGCAGATGAGTTTTGGTGCCATACGCACACCAAATATTTCAAAGAATAAAAATCTTTCTGTCAGTCATTTACTAACACTACCCTCTTTTTTTCACACCAAATGTCGATTTTTGAATAATGCCATCATCTTTCTTATCACTTGCCACCCTCTCGAAAACATCTTCAGGAACACGTTCTGCCCACATCGTTACCGTTTCTGTACGACCGCTTTCTTCAGATGTTATGGGAAGGGATAATGCATTCCCTCGATACACTGCCTCAACAACGAGATAGAAATTGGTTTTGGAAGGGTGATCATTGGGAATCCGTTTGGTTCCTGATCTCTCTCCTGGTCGAGATACAATCGTTAGTGTATACTCCTGATTCAGAGTTGTATAAAGATCATGCAGCCGCTGAACGTCTCCCTTTGCAGCGGCAAGGTCTGCTCCATTGAGTTCCTGTTGAGCTGCTTCGTACCATGATTGAGCTTGATCTCGAACTGCCTGCTCTTTGGCAATGGAGGTGATGTTGCGATAAACATTCTGAAGAGTGCTATTGACTGCAGGAAATTGCATGGCAGTTAGCAAAAGGCTATTCAGGGATTTCTCCGCTTGTTCTGCAAGGGTTACGTCTCGTTGTTGAATTCCCGTACGACCTTGCTGATAGGTCTGCTCAGCACGATCTTTTAGAGATTGAGGGCTTTGAGCAGTACGAACGGCATCATACGCTGTGTCTAATGCAACAGCAAGCTTCTCAAGGTGATTCTGAGTTCCGAGAATGTCTAATGCCGAATTCATCAAGCCATCAGCTTGGCGAACAGATGAGACAGCAGTCTTAACCTTGGATTCAATATCAGTAGCATTTGTTAGAGTGACCGCTTCTTTTACACTAATATCCTTATTAGTAAAACCCGGGAGAAGCTCTGCTGCACTTGCAAGATCGATATTTGTTTGACAGAGTAACTGATCTATTGTTTTTCTCTGTGGAGGTGGCAGCTTTTCAACGAATGGAGATTTCTCCACCGTTGATTTTTTCCGGAGGGTATCTGTAAAATCTGTATAAGCGGCCTCAAATTGTTCTTCAACCGCATGTTCATATTGAAGCAAGCGTTGTTGTCGGGCATAATCAACAGCAATAGTTCCAGCACCAAGAAGAGCAGCAACCGTGATGATCGGAACTCCAATTTTTCTGAAGAGCGTTCCGCGATTGGCGTAGGCAAGCGCGAGGGTATTCGTTTCCGGTGCCTTGAAGGTATATTGTTCTTCAAAAAATCGGTCAACTGCTGTCCGAATCAAGTCCTCAGGAACTTGCTCGCCGGTAACGTCATATCTTGCTTGAACAGCTTCAACGATCTTACCTTTTTCTTCATCAGGGTTGAGCAAAGCTCGGACAATCTCTTGCTTGTCCTGCAACGCGCGAACATCACCGAGAATAGTGACAAGGTCTTGTAACCCAACTGCTACAGTGCCATTCCCCATACTATCTGCGAACTGCAAGGTGTTTTTATAGTTTACCCTTTGAAACTACTGCAAAGAGAAATATTTATAAGAGCAAGAGTACCGCTCTTCATGAATCTTCATAACAGGACGGGGGTAATCATATGGTTGATGCGAATGCAGTACCAATGGGTGTTGTTCCAGCTCCAGCAGGAGTCGTACAGACTTATCTTTCGCAAGCGCTCAGCATTCTCAAAAAGCATGGCTTTGTCGGTGCAGAGAAAGCAGCGTCACAAATGGTTGCACTCTTAGATGACGTAAAAGATGTTGACACCGGAAGAGTTCTTGCCATTGCTGACACCATCCAGTATATGGAAGATTTCAATGCACTCGTGAGAACAAGGATTCAAGGTATGGATGTAGGTCAGCGATATCAAGAGATTACTGACACATTCGATTCCATCAGGGAAGACTCCAAGATCTTAGCAAGCCAGCTTGAGGATGGCGAGATCAGCTGGAAAGAAAAAGCACAGCAGAAATGGATGCAGACAACACGAGGAGACCCCGCTGAACGATTTTTCAAAATAAGAACAACCTATCTTAAAGTTGCAAAGGATACCAACGAACAGCTTGATCTTGAAGCTGAAATTCTCGAAGGTTACCAACAGTTCCGCTTTGCGGTCAAGGAAGCAGAGACACGAGCGTATGAAGTAATGGCTATCCAAGACGGTGTCATGAAGAATTCACAAGCAGTATGGGAACAAGCAAGTGGTGCAGTAACAGCGTATGCAGGAGCAGACCTTGCTGAGAAATCTAAGCTTGAACTTGCACGAGACACTGCACAAGCAGCATTCCTCAAACAGGAAAAGAAATACGACTTGCTCAAGCGAGTGGCAGAAAATCTCAAGATCGGCTACAATGTCGGTGAAACGCTGATGGCTAAGTTGCAGCAGACCCATGATGTCAAAGAGCAAGTCTATACACAAGGTGTAACGTTCTTTAGCACGAATGAGCATGTCTTTACCTTTATGGCTGCCGTGTATCAGTCGCAGCATGGATTGCATGAAGCTACCCAAGCAATGGTAGCCGGAGCGAATAAAGGATTAGAAGATGTTGCACAACTTGGTGGCAAGCTCGAAGATGCGGGACTTGAAGTAGCGTATGGTGCAACTATCAATGCGCAATCGGTTCAAGCACTGGTAGACAGTATTGTTGATTTCCAGACACGCCAGCGTGGACTGATTGCACAGCACCGAGAGGAAGCAACAAGAAGTGCAGCAGAAGTGCAGCGTATTGTTGATGCTGGAAAGGAACGCTATCTCGATGCTGTGACTGCCTATACAAAACCAGTACTGACAGCCTTGCCTCAGTAGAGGCTTTTTCCCTTATTTTTTCCAGTACCTTTTTATTAACATATTCTATTCATCTCGCCATTAAGCGTAGTCTTGAATGGCTCTACAACGCTGAATACGTCGAAGGTACTCTACACGATCATGGGTGTTCCTACCATTGATGTACTTCTCAGCGAAGAGTTAGTAAGACGTACAGAACAAGAAGGAATAATCTAGAAAAGATAGCGCAGCTATCCGATAGCTCTTCGAACATCAGTAACTTCAGCAGAATGAACGCCTGCAATCGTTCGAATGTCAGCTTCTAAGTCATCGGTTGATCCCTTTGCTTCATCCATGTCAAAGGTAAGCAAAACAGCTTTGATGCCAAAGGCAATAGGCTGGATTTCACTCTTCAGAACACTTCTACCTGTGTAAACCGAAATTTTTTGGGACGCATCTTTTTTGATGTGCTCGAGATCAGTATCCGGAGCATCTGGCATAATTTTGAGGGTTACAAGAACGTCTGCCATACAACCTCAATTGGGCCCGGTGAAAGAACAATCAACGCAGGTGTACTTTGCAGCTATTTCCCTGCAGTGCTTGCAGCGGATGATGGGCTGCTTGCCGCAGTTCGGGCAGTTGAACTTTGCAACGCCGCTTTCATTGGTAATCCTTTTCTTGCATGAAGAGCATGTTTCCATAACGGTCACCTGAGTACTGGATTCGCTGCTTATTTAAAAAGGTTGTTGAAAATCAAACCTTCTTCACCCACATCTTCACCGCATGCTGCCGAATCGCAAACGCATCTTCCTGCGCATCGGCAAGTGCTCCATACTCAAGGCTATCCGCTCCGACTTTCTCCTTGATCTGCTCTTCCCAGTCTTTCGTTGCAAAGAGGATCGTCTCATCGCCTTCAATGCCCAGCACAATGCGATCCGTTTTGACTAAACCCATCTCTTTTCTGAACTGCTGGATCGATCGCATCATTTCTCTCGCATAGCCTTCTGCCTCCAGTTCCTTGTTCTGCTTCTGGTTGACGAGAATTTCGCCGGCAGATGAAGAGAAAAGAACATACGGCTCCTTGACTTGCTTCGTCACTTCAATATGCTCCTGCCGTATTTCAAACGTATTGCGGTCAATGCTCAGCATGTATTTATGATGGGTTTGGATATGCTGCAAGATCGACCCATAACTTAGGTTCACGATATGCGCCAGAATCTTCGGGCTCTCTTTGCCGTAGCTCTTCTGAATCTCGCTGAAATTTGGTCGTATAACCACCTCAAGGGGGAAAGCTGCATCTATTCTAACATGCTTGACATTGGTTTGTGTTGCAATGATCTCTTTGGCCTGTTCCAGAGCTTTGCCTGCTTCCGCATCTGTAGGAATAATCACCACTTCTTTCAATGGCCATCGTACGCCGAGCTTCAGTTTTTCCCTTGCCGCAAGGATCTGCCGCATCACCACGCCAGCAAGTGTAACGGTCTTTTCCAACTCAGCATTGATCAGCCACTCATTCAATACCGGCCAGCCATGGAATGAGATGCTTTCTTCAGCAAAGCCGAATGCCTCGCGAAGGTTGAGGTAAACTTTCTCGCTGATGAATGGAGCAATGATCGAAAACATTTTGAGCGTCTCTTTGTAGATCTCAAGCAGCACACGGAAGATCACTTCTTTCTCTTCTTTGGTGCCCGTCGCCATCTTTTCCCGGACCATTTGGACATACGTACGAGAGAGATCAAGGTACAACTGCTCAATCAGCCAAGGCACTTCATTCAGTACATAATCATCCATCTTTTGGGTAGCTGTTCTGATGGTGCTATGCAAACGCGAAAGAATATACTTCTCCTCGATGCCCAACTGTGCATGCTCAGGGATGGGTCCAGCAGTCAGCTGTGAAGTCTTTGCCATATCCAGCAGCAGGTTTTGCAAGTTCCAGAGGATCAACAAATTTCTATGCTTGACTTTTAGGTCATCAAAATTATAGTTAATATCCACAGCCGGCTGCGCTCCGCCGATCATGTAATATCGCAAGGTGTCAGCACCATATTTCTCGATGACTTCGCTCGGCAGGATGTAATTCCCCAGCGATTTGGACATTTTTCTTCCCTGGCTGTCTTGCACAAAGCCATGCATATACACACAGCTAAATGAAGGTCGTTGCATGCTTACCATGGAGTTAATGAGCAACAGGTTGAACCATCCTCTGATCTGATCCTTGCCTTCGAGGATAAAGTCAGCAGGGAATAAAGTAGAGAAAAGATCAGCCCGTTCAGGATAGTTCAAACAATTCCATGAAGCGCTTCCGGCATCAACCCAGACATCCAGAATATCGGGAGAGCGATGCATGACAGTTCCACACTTGCAGGGAAACGTAACGGTATCGATGAACGGAATATGTAAATCCTCAGGAACCGTTGCTCCTTTCTCGCGAAGCTCTGCTACAGAGCCAATAACTTCATACGTGCCGCAAGCAGCGCATCTCCAAATCGGCAGCGGAGTTCCCCAGTACTGCTGGCGTGAGATGCCATTATCTCTCAGATTCTCAAGCCAGCTGTCAAACTGCCTGCTGCCTGCCCAATCAGGAACCCATTGAATCTTCTGATTGACTTCACGCAACTGCTGCTTTAAATCCTCAACTTTAAAGAACCATTGCTTTGTTGCTCTAAAGATAATCGGTTGCTTACATCGCCAGCAGTGCGGATACTCATGGTTGACTTTTTCCTGATGCACGACTGCATTCCCGAGCAGTTCGATGAACGTGGCATCATCCTGTTTTGCCCGAAGCCCTTTGCAGGGACCCATGTCGTCAGGAAAGAAGCCATACTCGTTCAAGTTGTTGAAGGGAGGAATGCCTTCTCGATGACCTACTTCATAATCTTCTGGACCACAGCCAGGAGCCATGTGCACCAAGCCAGTTCCTGCCGTCAGATCAACATACTCTGAAGAAGAGACAACCGTATGCGCCTTCGGGCTTTTGGCATGGATATCGTCATAGACATGCTTAAGCTGCCCATACAGAGGATGCTCGTAGCGTGTTCCTACCAAATCTTTGCCCGTTATTTCTGTCACCAGCGCAATGTCCTTCTTGAGCTTGGTCAGCAAACTGGGAGCAAGGTGCTTCGCCATGATCCACAACTCGCCGTCAACTCTGTACTTGCCATACTCATAATCAGGATGCACCATCACGCCAAGATTAAAGGGGAGTGTCCAGGGAGTCGTTGTCCAAATCACCAGAAACTCATACGGCTTATCAACGATCTTCAGTTTGACATAGATGGAAGCATCCGTTACTGCCGTATAATCCAGCTCATGCTTTGCCAATGAACTTCCACATTTCTGGCACCAGCTGATGCTTTTCAATCCTTCATACAAGCGACCGTGCTCATGCGCCTTTTTGATCAGCCACCATACACCCTCGATAAAACCGGGAGTAATCGATTGATACGCATGCTCAAAATCCATCCAGACTCCCATACGCTTAAAATCCTGATTCATCTTGAGCATATTTTCAACACTTAACTTCCTGCACTCCTCAATAAACCGTCCGACGCCGAATGCGGGAATATCCTGTTTTCTTATGCCGAGTTTCTTTTCAACCGCATGAGCTGTCGGAAGACCATGCATATCATACCCTGCCCTGTCCCAGACATGAAAGCCATGCATCCTCTTGTAGCGTAGCACCATGTCCTTGAGTGACTTGTTCCACGCCGTCCCGATGTGGACTTGACCAGAAGTGTACGGCGGACCATCCAAAAAATAGAACTTCTTGCCGTGTTTGAGCTTTGCTTGCAGCTGTTCATGCGTATGCTGCTCTTCCCAATACGAAAGAACACTTTCTTCAACTTCCTTGAAATTGTAACCAGCCATCTCGTTCAGGTACGAAGGGAGCTTTAAAAAGGTTTTCGGAAAGCTATAAATACGAGGGAGCAAATGAGAGATGGTAACGAGATACTGAAGAATCCTTTGGGGTGATTCCATGGTTGATTTTGGCAAAGCGTTAACACGTCCTTTTAGCGATTGGAAAAAGTTTGGGATCGGTTTCCTGATGTTTGTTATTCCGATCGTCAATATTATCACCCAGTTCTTCGCTTGGGGCTATATTACAAAGGCGATGCAGAACACGCTCAAAGGCAAGAACGAGCTTCCCGAATGGGATGACTGGGGCGACTTGATCGTCAAAGGATTGTTGTTTTTTGTTGTCAGCCTTGTTTACCTTGTGCCAGCTATCATCATCGCCTTTGTGGTCATGGGCAGCTGGATGATGGGTATGCTCTCGAGTGTAGCGCTCTTCAGCGGAGGAAGAGGCATGATGGCAGGGTATGGTCCCTATGGCTTCGGCTCCTTTTTTCCGAGCATGATGGCAGGGTCATTCGGCGGCGGATTCTTGCTTGTCCTGTTGATATTTTTGCTCACGATCTATATCGTCCCATCAGCACTCGTTGCCTTTGCTGAGAAAGGAACGTTTGAAGATGCCTTTGCATTGTGGAAGATCTTCAAGAAAGCGTTTACCGGATCTTATCTCGTTGCGTGGCTTGTCTCCCTGCTCTATGCTCTCGTCGTTGGTCTGGTTTTCTTTGCACTGCTGTTTCCGCTTGCTTTAACCGTTATTGGACCATTGCTGCTTATGGCGTTTGTTCAGTTTATGGTTGGAGTAACCATGACTACCTTACAGACGCAGGGATGGAGGGGGAAATAAGCAAAGAGGCTCCAAAGCTTTTTAACCCCTTCTTGATTTCTTTTTTCTATGACGCATAAATTAGAGCTCAACGCACCCGCAGGGGACATGGACTGCCTCAAGGCAGCAATTGCCAACGGAGCAGACTCTGTTTACTTGGGCATGCGGCTCTTTAATGCCCGAAGACTGACGAAGAATTTTACACGCGATGAATTAACAGAAGCAGTCATCTTTGCCCATCTGCACGGCGTTAAGATCTATCTCACCATGAATACACTCGTAAGAAATGATGAACTCCAACGCTGGTTCACATCGCTAGAAGAAGCATATCTTGCAGGCATCGATGCCGTCATTATTCAGGAAGTTTTTCTTGCTCCCTACATTCGGGCATCCTTCCCCGGGCTGAGAATCCATGCATCAACGCAGGCAAGCATCATGAATGCAAGAGCGGCAAATTTGTTTGCTATTGATCTCGTTGTGCTCGCAAGAGAGCTGACGCAAGGCGAAATCAAGCGTATCCGGCACAGTACAACGAAAGAGCTTGAAGTGTTTGTGCATGGTCATCTCTGTATCTCGTACTCTGGGCAATGCCTGATCTCCTCCTTAATCGGAAAGAGAAGCGGCAACCGGGGCATTTGTGCCAGCAGCTGCCGGAAGCGGTATAACGACCAAGGTTATCTCATTAGCCCAAAAGACTTGATGCTCGGCAATCAAATCGACAAAATCTATGACCTTGGCATCAATGCCGTCAAAATTGAGGGCAGGATGAAAACCAAAGAGTATGTGGGCATTACGACACAAACTTACCGCAAGCAGATCGACACCGTTCATCATCTCCGACCTCTCAGCAGACAGGATATTGATCTCCTCAGGATGGGATTCAACCGCGATTTTACGAATGGATTCTTGGGCGGAGAGCAAAGCATCGTTGGCAAAGAGATGCCGATGAACCGAGGCATTGCTCTTGGCACCGTGAACAATGGCGAAATGAGATTAGAGCATGACCTTAGCAGAGGAGATGGGATCAGCTTCTGGAACAAAGGTGCAAGAAAACTCGAAGGATTTACGCTCCATCGCATGATGGTTGGAGGTCTCGAAGTGGAGAAGGCAAGAACGGGAGAAACCATCAGCATTCCATCGCGTCACTTTCAAGAGGGAGCACAGGTATTCTTGACGTCAAAGGCGTTGCATAGCGCAGAACCCAAGCCAAAAATCTTGAACATCAATGTTCTCGGAAAGAAAGATCAACCCTTGGTCATCTCATGGGATCACGGACGTGTTGCTTCAGAAGTTCCCTTGCAGGAAGCAAAGACCGATGCATTGGATCAGCAGCAAGTCGAACTGAAATTAAGCCACTCTGCACGGTGGGGAGTGCAGTGGCAGATTAGCGCATGGAGCGTTGACAGCGGTCTCTTCTTACCGCACAGCATGATTGTCAAAATGAGAAAGGCACTTGAAGAACAGCTCAAGAACACCGTTATCCCCTCGAGGAAAGCAGATGTCAGGCTTCCGAAGATCGAGGAAGGTAAGCCATCCTGCAATCCTCAATTGCTGGTTAAAGTGTATACTATCGATCAGCTCAAGGAAGCAGATCAGGCAGGAGTCTCTGCCATTTACTACGATATCTTTAGCAACGATGTGGGTACCGCAAAGGTGCTCTGCCAACGTGCAAAATTTTTTTTGGATACGCCGGTTGTCATGACCGATGCAGACATCGATGCAGCAGAAGAAATAATCCAGCGCATCAAGCCGGATGGCATCGTCATCGGCAACTGGGGTATGCTCGCTGTTCCGTTTGCTGGAGAGAAACATGGCAAATATTCCTTAAATATGATGAATGACATCAGCATGCAGGAGCTTCAGAAATTCGGAGTCATCCCAACCATCTCGGTAGAGATCAACGCCCAGCAAGCCATGGCATGCAAGAACAAGAACTACATCTACTATGCTCATGGGCAGATTCCGGTCATGCATTTCAAGGGTTCCTATGAAGAAAGATCGCTCACGGATGAAAAGGGATACACCTTCCCTCTTCGGCAGGTGAACGGCAATACCGAAATGCTGTATTCAAGACCAATAGCAACCTTCGAGAGTATTCTTCCGCTCATCGACGCTGGAGTGAAATACTTTTTACTGGACTTGAACAGAAATACGACAACGATCATCAAAGCTTATCAGAAGATTATCAACCATGTGCCGCAGGATATTTCTATGCTTAAAAAGGGGACAACCTTAGGCAATTATAACAAAGGAGTAGCGTAAGTCTATTGCCTCCAGCTTTGCCAGCTCGGTTGGCTTCACGATAGTACGTCTCTGCAATCGCTGATTCTATAATCGCCTGCAACGGAGAGATACAGCGTTTTATTCTCTGGACTGAGCGGTGGAACCACATTCGGATTATTAAATACATAGTCGCACGTTACATCTCCGAAGATGGTTTCTCTGTGGCTCAAGCAATACTCGCAAGCAGCAATAGCATAGGGATCATGGCGAATGGGTTCAAAGATGCCACTGCAACCAATCACCAGAGCAGAAACGCATAACATCAGGATCATCAGAGACCATCGCATAACTTCGCAATAAAGAACGGAGTATAAATAGTTTATGTTGGGAAAAATGCGGAGGGCAGGGTTCGAACCTGCGTAGGCACTGCTCCAAACGCGCCGCTTTTGTATCAGACACTCGCGTCGCTCTTGTCTAAGCCAATGGGTCCTAAGCCCATCCCGTCTAGTCGGAGATCAGATGCGAGATCCAATACTCGTTTGACCACTCCGGCACCTCCGCGTAAAGGCAAGAAAATGAAGCCATTATAAAAATGCTCCGATGATCTATGGCGTTGCTACTTCCCAGCTTGCTTCATCATTCCGGTCGGTAAACTTCACTCTTTTCACGATCTGCCCGGAAGCAGCAGTGAGCTTCCATCTGCCTTCCCATGCAACAACATCCAGCTGCTCGCCATACGGATCATGGAGCAAGACCATACCCTCCTTGTTGGGAAGAGCAAAGCGAAAGGTCGATCTCTTCACGAGTAACTCTTGCTCAGGTTCAATGCTGCCTGAAGAAAAACGGTAAACGGTTTTGCCATTGCTTACCTCATAGTTCCGCAGCTGCATTGCAGTGCTACCTCCATTCCTCAGTACAATATATTCTTCATCTTCATCTTTCCCTAATGAGTCATAGAGCACTTCGGAGAGTAGCAGTGTTCCAGCAGGCTTTGGAGTAAAAGACGGCAAAGGATCAAAAGCCCTCACCACAGCAAACTCGTCGAGGAACCGTGCTGCAAGATCAGGATCATGGAGGATCATCAAGTTCTCGTCGTTATAAGTATTACCATTGGACGTTGGATTATACGAACCCGTTATAACTGTGCTATTATCAATGATAAACACTTTATGATGCATGAGTGATGGATTTTTATCCAGTATGGAAACGGAAGCAAGCCGAGGATATTCGCTCCAGTTGCTGAGCTGTGATTTCTCAAAAATACCAAAGACCGTAATGCCTTCTGTTCTCTTGTTCAGCAGCAGTTTTGCGATGCGATCATCGGTAAAACTAAACGTCATGAAGTAAACAGATTGCTGAGCACCTTCAATCGCAGCGAGCACATGTTCTTCGCAATCATCCTCCGGACAGAAATAAACGGCCATACTCTTGCTGTCATAGCTCACCACATTATGAAGATCAGTTTTGCCGCCACGAAACGTACCATGCCAGAGCTCCTCAAACTCTTCGGTATACAGGGCAGCAATCGAACGAGAATGAATAACCAAGAGATTATTATTGTTGCGGTAGATCCCTTCAAACGTAGGATTCGTGCTCCCCGTGAGAACGGTGGCATGGTCAATGATGCAGAATTTGTTGTGCATGAGACCGTCAACCGTATCTTTCTTAACCGGAAAAGGAAGTTTAGTTGCAGCATCATCAACTACTACCCTTAGTGTTCCAGAAAAGTTGTTGAGAGAAGAAACGATCATTGGATCCGATAGATCATACAACGCGCAGTCGATGCTCTGCTGACCTGCTTGCAGTTCATGGAGAAAAGTAAGATCACAATGCTCGCGAGGGCAAAACGTAACAGAAACCGATACGTTATTTTCTTGCAATGACGGAAGTATTGCGTGCCCCGTCATAGTACAGCCTGACAAAACCAGAACGATGAGGCAGCTCAAGAAATGCACGTTTGGGCGTAATGTGCTCATGCTATACCGCTGGGCAATAGTCCTTCTTAAATCTGCGTCTTCAAAAGTTGAAAGATTTTCGATAGGTTTATATCTGGCTTCTTGCCTCTCGATAGCATGCTCCACATCTTCTGCCTCGAGGGAGAACAGATAATACCACTGCATACTGAAGATCTTAAAAAAAAGAGAAATCAACGGCTCTGGATTGATACTATCAACCTTACCAAGAAAGAGGCAGAACTGCTGAAGAACGTATTTGATCTTCACCCCGTTACCGTTGAGGATATGCTCAACCTGCGGGTGAGAATCAAGGTAGAGGAATTCCCCGATTACGTCTTCTCAGTCTTTTATACCCTTCGAAAATCACGGCAACTGGAATCTATCGAGATCGACTTTGTGCTGGGAAAAAACTTTTTGATCACCAACCATCCCAAGGATGTGGGAGCGACAGCAGGTCTTCGGGAAAAGCATGAGGATCTCGCAATGTTGCTGAACAAAGGTTCTGAATATGTCATGCAGAGAATATTAAGTCAGGAAGTCGATCAGTTTTTCCCCATTCTTGAACAAATCGGGGAAGAAGTTGAGACGATTGAAGAGCAGATTACAACCCGAAGCAAGACGGATATGCTCACCAAGATCCTCGCCCTCAAGCGTATGGTCATTAAGGTCAGGAAAATTGCAATCCCCCAAAAAGAGAAAGCAGGCATGCTAGCCAAGATGAAGTACAACGTTGTTGATAAAAAGGCAATTCCTTATTTTCGTGATGTCTACGATCACACGATCAAGATTGCAGATACCATCGAGAACGATCGGGAGGCTATATCGGACACACTCAGTTTTTATGTCTCGGTTGTTTCAAAAAATACCAACGAAGTCATGAGGGTATTGAGCGTCATCGCAACGATCACCATCCCGCTAACCGTTATTCCTGGAATTTATGGAACCAATTTTACAAAACTTCCAGGAGCAACAACAGCGCTCGGCTTCTGGATTATGATTATTATTATGATGGCCATATGCTGGCTGATTCTCTACTACCTTCGGAAAAAAGGATGGATGTAACATGAAACTTCGCCAGCTTGCTGCTGATTTTATGGTTGAGGAAGTACCGAAAGCTAAAGTACTCACTTCGGGGCAACACCAGCTCTTTTTGCTGGAGAAGCAAAGCATGGAAACATTCTCTTTGATCGGCTACATCGCACAGAAAAATAACATTCCCACGGGAAAGATCGGAATAGCCGGGCTGAAGGACAGACATGCCATCACCAAACAATTCCTTACCATTCCAACTGCTTACCCTATCTCCAACATGGAAGAGAAAAATTTCTCACTGACTAAATTAGGATACGTGAACGAGCCATTGCAGCGAGGAGAGTTAGAAGCAAACCGTTTTTCCATCGTCGTAAGAGATATCGCCAAAGGAGAGCTTACGGGCATTTCCACAAAAGCTTCAACACTCGGCAGTATCGGAGTGCCAAATTATTATGACAGCCAGCGGTTTGGTAGCGTCATCAAGAAGCAGTTTATGGCAAAAGCGGCCATGCGTGGAGAATATGAAAAAGCAGTCTGGCTGTATCTTACCGAGTATACTAAATCCGAGAAAAGCGTCATCAAGCAGGAAAAGCGAATGATCGCGAGTGCATGGCCGAAATTTCCGGAAGTAAAGCATGGATCGCTTGCCAAAGTCATCAAAGCATACCGCTCGACGAAAGATTGGCAGAAAGCATACGAAGCTATTCCCTTCCATCTCCGTGAAATGTTCGATCATGCCTATCAAAGTTATCTTTGGAATGAATGCCTGAAAGAACTCTTGAAGAAGAATGTAGGACAGCAGAACCTCTATCCTGTCCCCTACGCTGTTGGTTCATTGCTGTTTTACAAAAAGCTTGACCATCCTTTGCCGATTTCGTTTCCAACCGTTGGAAGAGGGTTGCAGACAAACGCAATAGAACAAGAGATTATCACCAAAGTGCTCCAGAAAGAAAGCATCAGCGAAGCGTCATGTGAGATCTGGAGAAGCGAACAGCGGGACATCGTGCTCAAGCCCATGGACTTCTCCATCTCCAGAGAAGAAGGGGATGAACTCAATAAGCGTCGATGGAAGATCAAGGTATGCTTCACCCTGCAGCCGGGCAGCTATGCCACCATTATCCTGAAACGGCTGTTCAACCAATAATCTGGCGAAGATCATGGAAATCATTCTCACAAAAACGGAAGCCAATCTGCTGCTCAACGCCAAAGAGGGTGAAATAAGTATCTCTGTCGATCTTGGCATGAGTAAAACAAAAGCAACCAAGAAAGCGCACCAAATCACCATTAAGCACGAGACCGTCACCATCGATGAGCTGAAGAGAGTCAAGGAGAATTTTTGTTATGCTCTCCAGAAAGGAAAGATTCTGCAAGTCGCCCTGTTCTCTCCGGAAACAAATTTTTATTACAAGCTCCTTCCGACTACCGACTGGCCGACGATCACGTTGTCATCCACGCCCATGCACCGCCACAGTAAGCTCTCACCTAAGAAAGATACGGAGCTGAAGATCAAAGAGATTTCTCCAGTGCAAGGTAGAATCTTGGACACCTGCTGCGGTCTTGGTTATACCACAATCATGGCGGCTCGGGGTGCACAGCAGGTCGATGTCTTTGAACGGGATCCTAACGTCTTAGTGATTGCTTCTTATAACCCCTATTCGCTGGAGCTTTTTCACAACAAGAAGATCGCGCTGCATGAGGAGTTTGTTGATGAAGGCATTGCTACCTTTCCAAGTGAGACGTTTGACAGGATCGTGCATGATCCGCCGACCTTCAAATATGCTCCTGAGCTGTACAGCAAAGCGTTTCATCTGCAATTGTTCAGGGTGATGAAGCAGCATGGCATACTCTATCACTACTGCCCAACGCCGCAGAAGATGAAAGGAAGGTTGCTGTATCCAAAGATGGTGAGGCAGCTCAAAGAAGCTGGCTTTTATGATGTGGAGTATCATGAAGAGAGTTCTGGGATTAGGGCGGTGAAGGGTTAGAGAGAAGAGGAGTTACGGTATTTACAGAAGGGGCGATAGAATATGAGAATGTTAATATCATAATGAAGTTACAAGATTAACAGAATAAAGAGTATAATGGTACTTAGTTACTAGTAAAATTTATATAGTTGAGGTGGCTCCATAAACCCATGGAACAATTAGACCAGCTTGAAGCGACATTTCTTGAGGAATACCGTGCGGCAACCCTTCTTCTGAAAAACGGGATGGTGAAATCGTCGCTCATCCTATTTTCAAAAGCGCTGTTTGCACTGGCTGACTACCTTATCTTCAAAAAGTACAGCTTACTTCCTAAGAACCATGGAGAACGCTTCAGAATTCTTGAGATCAAGGAACCAAAGCTCTACGTGCTCTTGGATACACTCTGGTCAACCTATACGGATGCATACACGAAAGCTTCAGGTGAAGAGGCAACAGTATCATTCAAAAAAGCAATCTTGGAGGTCATCACCCATGATGAAATTTTTAGTGAAAGCATTAAAGCCATTCTTAAAAGATAAAGAGATTGTAGATATCATAATCTTTGGTTCACAAGTCAAAGGTAGTACTGTAGTCAACGATATAGATCTTATGATCCTTTCGCAGCACAAAGAGAAAAAAACGGCATGGAAGGAAAGCTTACAAAAAGTTCTCAAAAAAAAGGTGGATGTCCAGATAGTCAGCATCGAGGATTATGCTTCCTTTATCTGGGTAACGATGATCAAAGAAGGATACTCCGTGAAACATAACATGTATCTGTTTGAACGGCATCACGTGCAACCTGTTGTGCTGTATACCTATGCGCTCAAGACGCTGACGCCATCAAGAAAAGTCATGTTCCAGCGGGCATTGAGCCAGTTTCACGGAATCAAACGGCTCTCCAACCGAGTCATCCTCGTTCCCATACAGGAATCAGGGAGCTTCTCCAGCTTTCTCCGGCATTGGGAGATTGACCTTGATGCAAGAGAATATGCGCTGCTGCCGCTGATGAGAAAGGAAGAAATGTAGATAAAAGAAGGGAAAAAAAGAAAGTTTTATTGTGGATTGCAGCAAAGAATCTGGATACCATAATCTCTTTTGTAGTCGCCAGAATATGCTGATGTACTACAGAGTATACTCGGGTCTCGAATCGAATCAGAACCTGTGCTAAAACCGTTATCTGTTCGAACATAACCCGTACACGATCCATCAGTTGAATCGAATACACTATGCTTGAAACCTTCAAATTTCATTACACCATCTTTATACCTCTGTGAATTACAAAACTGCTGCAGAGTGGTTCCACGGGTATTCAGATTGTAATCCGTGAAGAATAACTGGCATATCGGTTTCGGCTGACTTATTGCCTTCCCCTGCGTCAATCCAGAACCAGATAACAACACACCCAGCACCACACCAACAACTAACGCAATACCTGCATAGAGATAAAGACTTTGTATTTCTTTCTTCTTTGCCATCAGATCACCTCTTGAATATCTGAATGGATGGTTTCTTGGAGATGGTTATATATATATATCTCGGATTTTTAGGACATCAACAAGAGCACTTCAAACCAACTTCAGAAATTCATCTCTCTCGATCTGAATCTCATTGATGATTTTCCTCAGCAGCCCTTTACCGATATCTCTTCCCGAGTGAACTGGAACCACGGTAGCTCGTCCATCAGGATGCTTGAAATATTTATGGCTGCCGCGTTGTCGAACTTCTTCAAATCCAAGCTTGTTGAGAACACGAATAACTTCCTGCGCTGATAAGAGCGGAAGTTTCATAGCGTAATCTGCACCTGTTGAATACCAACAAAATGCTCTGAAGGCATCTCATCTTCAGCCTCAAGACAGAGCTGGATCGCTTCCCGGATGTTGGCAAGCAACTCGTCCATGGTTTTACCTTGAGTATGGCAGCCTTTCAAGGATGGCACACTGCCGACAAAATAGTCATCTTCATCTTTCTCGATCACTACGGTAAATTCGTGAGTCCTTTTCATAAGAACTCGAAAAGAAGTTGAAGTTTATATAATTAACGGGATAGCACAAAACCGGAGACGAGACAATCTAAAAATTTATTAACCTGCAAATCAAAGAAAGCCTATGCAAGAGATCCTTATCCGCTTGGGATTGACCATCGTGCTTTCGCTCATCTTTGGCTTAGAGCGGCAGCGAGCCCACAAGCCAGCAGGATTAGGCATCTTTACGCTGGTTGCATCAGGCGCGTGCGCGCTTTCCCTGCTCGCGCAGCAGCTGGCGCCAGAAACACCACTGGCCGCCATGGGTCCTGTCGTGACTGGCATCGGCTTTCTGGGAGCAGGAGCGTTGATCAAAACCAGCGACAAGATCTTTGGCTTCACCACTGCAGCAAGCATCTGGTTGTTTGGTATTTTTGGGTTGGTCATAGGTGCTGGAAATTATCTCATTGGGAGCATCATCTACGGCGTTATCTGGATTATCGTGCTACTCGACCGCTACTTAGAAAAACAGGGCATTGGCTCTTATCAGAAGAGGATTATTATCCATACCACTAAAATAATCCCTGAAAAAGACATCAAGCAGCTCATCAATACCTGTACAACAAGAAGCAAGCTGATCAACATCGAAGTGAACAAAAAAGAGAATACGCTTGCGTTATCGTATTTAGTGGAAGGCTTGCGTGATGACCTCAACAAAGTACCGCAAAAGCTGTTTGAGAAAGAGTGGTTGAGCGATTGCAAGATTGAGTGAAGGGAAAACTATATAAATAAGTACGTTTATCTTATAAGATAAATGGGGTTATCTAAGATAAATGGACGGGAATTTTTTGGAAGGGATGAGCCACTGCAGCAGGTGATTCGCCGTTATAATGAATTAAAGCAGGGTGAGTTTCTCGTCATTTATGGCAGGAGACAACTTGGAAAATCAGAACTGGGAAGAGAATTTCTTGAAAGAAGAAACCCCCAGAATATTAAACTTGTCGTTCCAGATTCTACAAAAGAGGATACACTCCTTCATTTCTCAAGAGATATTGAAAGAGATACCGGAATTGTGACAACACTACGCCATTGGGAAGACTTGTTTCAGATAATTGAAGTAGAAGCAAAGAAAGGGAAATTCGTGATTATCTTTGATGAGATTCAACGGTTCTTAAGTATAGACAAAAGTTTTTTCTCCTCACTCCAACAATGGTGGGATCAGAAGTTCAAGTATCTCCCAGTAATGATCATCGCAATGGGTTCTGCCATTGGAATGATGCAAAAAATATTCTTGTCGTCATCGGCTCCCCTCTTTGGTAGGAGAACATGGACGTATTGTATAGAGCCGTTCTCATATGCTGAAATGAGAACCATGTTTTCGGAGGAGACAGAAGCACAAAGAATAGAGTTGTATGCGATTTTTGGGGGAACTCCGGCGTATTTGGCTCATGTCAAACGGGAAAAAGGAGATCTTCGAACGAAAGTGACCAACCTTTGCCTGAAAAAAGGAGCGCCCCTGTATGACGAACCGACCATACTTTTAAAAACAGAATTCAAAAGAAGTGACCGGTATAATGCAATTCTACATGCTATTGCTTCAGGCAAGATGGATCAAAAAAAGATTGCAGATTCTATCCGTTCTTTTGTTGAAGCCTCTGAACTCGTGCCCTACTTGAACACCCTTCGTAATGACTTGCATCTTCTTAAAAGAGCTGATCCAATTGGTGGCAAAAAAAGGCAGGGAAGGTACGTCATAAAAGATAACTACTTTCATTTCTGGTATCGTTACATCCATGAACTTGCATCAGCTCTTGAATTTGGCAATTTAAAAGCTGCAGAAACTACAATTTTCTCTGACCTTCCCGCGTATATTGGAAAGATGGTAGAACCAATTGTCCATGAGCTTCTTATTGCATATAATACCCGTTCTCTTAAAGGGCTTGACCTTAATTTTACAGAGTTAGGATCATGGTGGTCAAGAAATGAAAACAAAAATGATGAAGTTGATGTTCTCGCCAAAGGTAAAGACTATGCACTAGTCGGAGAAGTAAAATGGAAGACGGAGCAAACTGGAGAGGATGTCCTTAAGAATCTCATGAGAAAAGGAGAGCTTATAAGGACAAGTTCAGTAATACCATCGACAATGCCGGTAAAATATCTTCTTGTTTCAAAATCTGGTTTCACCAACAAATGCAGTGATGAAATGAGGAGAGTCGGTTGTATTGGGCTGACACTAAAGGATATAGAAGAATCCTTCAATAACCTTTCTGCAAAAGCTCCATAAATCTATCCAAATCTTCCTGCTTCAGGGTAAACCCACCAGCTTTCTCGTGCCCCCCGCCCAAGAAAGAAGGGATTTTTCCGTTGAACTGCTCAAGATACGTGCCGGCATCAAAGTCTATGTGATCTGGAACTCGCATGCTGCCGATGACCATGCCTCTGACTTGATTAAGGATCATGACTGGCTTATTTCTCATGTAACGAGCACATAACACGCCCTGCACGTTGCACGAGCATTGGATCATGCCATACAACACGTCCTTGGTTTCCTTGAAATCAACATCCATGGCATAAAACTGCCGCAGCTCCATTTTCATGGCAGCTAATTCTTGAGCCAACGGATGACTGTTTTGCGTGAATGGCTCATGCTTGGTTATTGACTTCAACAATGCAAGAGGGACTTCGCCGCTCCAGTGCATTCTCTTGCCAACATTCATGGTAGACACATATTTCTCAATCTCAAAATAATAACCGCCATTGTAGGAAGAATGCTTCGCCTGCATTAATTCAGGTATCAATTCCCTTGCTGCCGAAAAAAGCTCAGGAGGAATGTTCTCCCGCTTTCCCCCATCGCCGAAATAGCCGAGCAAGGCGAGAAAGACATAATAGGGATCTTTCGTCTCTCTCAACAGTTTGTCCCAGATCAGCAGCGAGCATGATTGAATAGACGGATCATGCACAGCAAACAGAAAATCGTCGGTCTTTTCCAGCGGATGATGGTCGATGTAGATCACTTTGCTCGCATCCAGCTCTTCACTGGGTTGAATATCGACACATACAATCACGTCAGCATGCGGATTGATATCTTTCTCGTGGATCAAAAAGACGTCTCCCTTGGAAATCGTCTGCATGGCATCTGCTTCTTTTTTGAGCAGGTGATACATCAACGCTCCAGATACAACACCATCACAGTCCCAATGGGTAGCAAGCGAGACCTGCTTGCCTTTGACCAAAGAAAGCAGGTGCTTGAGATTAGAGTCGTGATCAGAGAGGTTTTTACGAAGCGAATGCATGGATTTTTCAGAACGAGGGTTGTATATAAAGATTGTTTTTAAGAAGACTTCACCAACTCACCATATTCAAGATCATACTTCTTTCCCGTCTCTAATCCTCGGGCAGCGATCCTCTTACCACCAACACTCAAGATCTCAACCATCTCTCCTTTGTAGAGCACATGATCTCCTTTCTTATGCTTGAGCTGCGTGAAGTAGAGTGTTGCACGATGGAGATCCCTGCTTCGCAAATGGTCATAGGTCACCAGATGATGAGAAATATGCAAATGCCCAGGCACATGCTCCTTGAGTCGTTTGCCGACCATCTTGGCAAAGCCCTGATTCCGCACATAGATATCAACACCGCCCCTCACGGGTTCGATCTTGCTTGGCTTAGCATGATGAGTATGAAAGATGTTCTGCACAAATTGCAAGACCTCGTCACTACAATCCCGGAGCTGAATGATCGCTTCATAATATGTTGAATCATTGATTCCCTTGCACTGCTCGCAATAGGTACCAAAGATTTTCACCTGTACAGGATTCCCACGTATCAGCAAATTTACGGGCACTGCAAGCCCTGGCTTGATAATCACTTCTTTATCCGCGAGCTTCACCTTGACTTTTTTCTTGTGCTGGTCATACACCACTGCAGCAAGCATCTCTTCAAGGGAACCAGAAAGCTTCTTGTGTTTGTAGAGTAAAGAGGTGCAGTGCACACATGCTTTCAGCTCAGGCAAGGGAAACAATGCAGCTGTTGGCGGAGCACAGTCTTCACAGAAGTCTCCAATAATTCCTTTCTTTCCGCATTTCGGGCAGAAGCGCATGGAGGGAAGAAAGAGGGAGATGTATTTAAAAGATACGGTGATCACCTAGGAAAGACCATACCTTAATCAAACAGCCCTTGCAACCATGAAAAAAATCGACTAAAGAATCCCTTTGACTGCTGATTGGTGTTCTGTTGTTGTTGCGGAGCTTCAATAGCGCAAGGCGCCTGAGATGTCGTCTGGCACGTTAGCTCTCCAGTCACGAGATTAACACGTCCTTCTATGATGGTATATGTATTCTGCAGCGGATTGGTGTTGCATTGATCGGTATTGATATTTACTTTTCCTTCTGCAGTAAAGAAGAGCGTTTGGTTTGCTGAAGTCAGGCGAACGTCATCGATAGTCATACCCTGATGGCAGGATTGCAGTTTTCGGCGAGCTTCTGCTTCGGAGATAATGCCCTCGATTTCCCGTTCTGTTGGCTTGATCATCTGGATGTTTTCATGCAGGAGATTCCTTTGTTCTTGGAATAGTTCACGGATTTCCGAGTCATTGAGCGATATCCATACTCCGCCTACATTTCTCTTGATCGGAATTGCTTCACGGTCGCTCTCCATGCCACTCCTATTCCATGCATACGTTAAACCGGTGCCTGCCCAGTCATAGGTAAACGTATAATGAATGCCCATGCTGAGGATATCGCCTTCAACTTGGGAATCAAAACGTACAACAGTGAAATGCTCGTCAAAATAGGAGCGAGAAATATTCTGAAGGATCAGCTCTCTCCAGATATTCAGACCATCCTGCGTTAGTTCACTGCTCAAGGATGCATCAGTGGATTCAGTGGACGGTTCGATGAAGTAATCAGCACCATTCCACGTACCTTTACAGACCCTTGTTTTGGGTGGAGATTGATGCGCGCAGTATCCCGCTCCTCCTGAAAGCGTAAGCCAATGCTCACCTCCAAGAGTCATGTTTGCAAAATAAGGATCATCATCAGTCTGAATGACGGCAGTCGTATCAGATGGACACATCAAGCAGAATCCAATCTGGCAGTCATTGCTGGTAGTGCATGATGCACCAAAGTTGTTGATGGGTTGGCTAGGATTAGCAGTCGCTAATTTGAAGCTCTCAGTGTAGTAATCGTTGGGTGTTATTTCTTTGGTAGTGTTAGTAAATGACTGACAGAAAGATTTTTATTCTTTGAAATATTTGGTGTGCGTATGGCACCAAAACTCATCTGCACAAGCTGCAACAGCAGCAATATCGTTATGAATGGACTTACTTCTGCCAAGAAGCAG
>JACRKL010000043.1 GCA_016219835.1 Candidatus Woesearchaeota archaeon | reverse complement strand
TCTGCTTCTTGGCAGAAGTAAGTCCATTCATAACGATATTGCTGCTGTTGCAGCTTGTGCAGATGAGTTTTGGTGCCATACGCACACCAAATATTTCAAAGAATAAAAATCTTTCTGTCAGTCATTTACTAACACTACCGGAAATTTATCCAAGTCTACCATTCTCTTGAGAGGTAAACCGGTGATCTCATATCTTTTAGACGCAGAATACTGAGGAGGGCCGTTCCATTGGTATTCAAGAATTCTATACTGAAGGTTCGTCGGATCAACGTACACCGTAAGCCACTGCTTCCCTCCTGACTGTGTGACTTCATAAGCCATACTCAGCCATTCTCTACCATCAAAAACCATGCCCCCGGCAATTTTGGTATCTGCAGCAGAGAGTCTTCCTTCCATCCCTGCGATGATAAATCCGAATTCTTCACTAGGCCTTGCATGACGATCATATCCTCTCATTCTGAGTGCAGCAAGGCTTGCATCAAACCTCAGAAAAGTTAGTTTCTGTGGCTCAAAAAGAAGATCCTGATAACTGCTATGAAAAAGTGCATTAGCCACCTCTTTTCTAGCTGTTAGACGGGTTATAGAAGAAAGGTCGGGTGTTTGAGCGGGATAAGGAGTTCTTATCGGTGTCGATGTCCCAGTTGGAGTAGGCGTGGATGTTGAAGTAGGATATTGAGTCGGCGTTGATGTCATGGTTGGAGTTGATGTAGGTGTGAGTGTAGGATATGAAGTTGGGGTAGATGTAGGAGTGAGAGTCGCAGCAACAGCAGGAGTCGGTGTAGGTGGAAAGAACGAATCATGCGTCTCCAGATAATTCGACGCAACAACCAATATTCCGGAGGCAAGCCCAACGCATGCACCATGGATAAGCGTACGTTTGAACGATGATATCCGTCGATGAGGAGGTGGTATCTGGTAACCACCATGATCCTCTGCTGGTGATCCCAGTGTTTCATCAAGATCCTGCAACAGCTTTTGTTTTCTATCTTCAGGGTTCATGGTTTCACCAGCGTGCATTTGCCATCGATGCAAAGGTAGTTATTACTATTCAACTCAATCGGCTTTTCATGGGGAGATTGATTATCAAACCGATAGATCCCTGCACCTTCTGTCGCTTGGTTTAAGGTGATGGAGTTATTATTTGGCAATGCTTTTCCATTAACGGAGCTTCTAAACAATTCAAGACCACCGCCCCGCGATGCAGTATTTTTTGTAATTGTATTCATGATGAAGTGAGGATCTCCGCCGACAACACAAAGACCACCTCCGTTGGAGGTAGCAGCGTTGTTCCTAAACGTAGTATACTGAAAAAGAGCTAATGAGTCCATAAGGTAAGCACCAGCGCCGTAACCTGCAGCGTTATGCTCGATCGTACAATGCCGAAATGTTGGTGAAGATCGCCAGAGCAATAAACCTCCGCCGATAGTTGCTTTTTGAACAGGAACTACCTCCGGTGAACCTCTTGCAGTGAACTGTTTTCTGCCACTTCCATGGGATATAACACAATATTCGAGTTGTGAATTATTTGAGCCTACACCATAGAAAAATAAATCACCCCCCTTAAACATAATCTCTCTTCCTTTCTTACCTATGGCAGACAAGGTGCCGCCTACATTTAACGACCCTTGTTCGCCAAAGTTGAGTGTTACTCCTTCTTCAATCTCAAGGGTATGACCGGGAAGAACGTACAGGTCAATCGTGATAGGTTTGTTTAAGCAAGTAGAAACATTGTAGAGAACTACGGATTGATTCCAGGAGAGAATCTCATTGACTTTCTCCCAAGAACAACCGGTCTGGTAAAAGAAAAGAGGATACGGTTTTGGAGTTGGTGTCCTCGTTGGAGTTTTCGTAGGTATTGGGATTTTGGTGCTGGTTGGGGTAAGAGTTGCTGTTGGTGTTTTTGTTGGTCGTCGTGTGTTGGTAGGATACGGTGTAGGAGTACATGTGTTTTTTGGAGAAGCTGTCATGGTGTGGGAAGGTGTTGCTGTTGGAGTACTGGTTGGGATCAGAGTGGGGGTTAGTGTCGGCTGTATGGTTGACGTATTCGTTGGAGTAAGTGTCGCTGTTGCCGTTGGCTCTGGTGTTGGGGTATTTTTCTTTGGACGCCTTCTAGGTTGCGGAGTCGTGGTTGGAATTGGTGTTGCGCTAGGAGTTGGCGTTATCGTTGGAATTCCAAACAGTGGAGCATAAAAATCACCGATGGTTCGCATGGTCCAATCGTTTTGGTAGGTTGCAGGATGCTGTATCACTTCAGTGACCAAAGCTCTTCCTCCAGCATAAAAAATCCCAGCAGCAATTGCAAGACTACTCATGACTCCAAGAACTGCTTTCTTCCATCGTGATCTCTGGACAACGGGATGCGGCTGTGAGAGTACTGTTTCCAGATCTCCAAGTGTAGCATCCATGTCCTTGAGCAACATGTCCTTTCGTGAATCTTGTTTCTCCGTCATGAAAGTACCTCCGACAGTCGGCGCAGATTTCCTAAGATCGTAGTCAGGGGTTGCAGGTATGCTTTCTTTTCGTCAACTTCCCGCTGCAGAGATTGGTACTGCCTATTGCGGAGTGGATGCATGATTCCAATACCTTGCTCTTGCAAAGCAGTTGCAGCTTTCTCCTGTGCCTGATATTCCACTCGCAACTGATTGATCACCGGCTTCACCATCTGATGATAGGATTTTATCTGGCGGAACATCTGCTCATCTATAGCCCTGAGTTCATCACGCAGAGCATCATCTTCTTTTCTAGGCGACAAAGAAGCATATTGCTCAAGGAGATTTTGTAAAGTGGTACCATACGTAGCCAGAGTTATCCCTCTCTTCGGCAAGGAAATATCTGCAGGATCACGGTATTTTTTCTCTTCAATTGTTGGAAAATAGAGCTGCGATAATTTCTGCTGGATGTCCGCAATCTTTTTCCTATCAGCTGCAACAGCAAGATCGTATGAAGCAATGGCAGCATCGGCAGCAATGAGAAGGGAAGGAGACTCTTTGACGATGCTGGTGAGATGGTCGTCCATAAATCTCGCCGCTGAGGATTCCACACCAAGATCTGTTGGCTCAATGGACTTGAGAGCATCAACCAGTAAACAATAAACTCCTTTCGCAAACTGGAGTGCCCATGTATCTGAAGAGGTCAAACACGGCAACTGAACAAGACGGGAAAACTCCTCATGCGAGGCACGAGCATCAGTTTCAAGCGTATTTCCTATACCGGTTATCACAGAACCGAGCATCTCACTTGCCTCTTCAATCCGATGTGTGTCATTCACAAAGGCAGGATCTTTCTTCCATGCCGGCGTCTCACCCAACAGCCGAGAGAAAAATGCTTCGCCCAAGGCCAACCATTCTTTTAAAAAAGCGGCGTTGGCAAAGAAGTCATTCGAAGCAATAGCAGCAGCGCGGAAATACAGCTGCTCGAGCTGAACCGCTTCTGTTTCCAGCATCTGTTTTCGATCTGCAAAGAGCACGTCATACTCTGCTATTTTTTTTCTGCCGAGAGCAACGGCTTGCTCAGTATGATAAAGAAGATGGTTAATAATTAGATCATACCGCGGATGTTTGAGTTGAGCAAGCGCAGGTATCAGCTCCTCAAGCGCCTGAACACCAACCGTAAGCGTATCATGGTCGGCTGATGTTGCTCCTGCATTTTTTCTGATGCTCCCTGCATGTTGTTTTATCGGTCGGGCATACTCGCTAAGAAGCATCGCCTTGACTTTTCCATCAAGAGTTCCAGCGATAGTATCAGCATGTGCAGCAGTATGATTGATCTGCTCGGTAAGGGCTTCTTCTGCATAGAGCGGGGAAAGTCTTTCCCAGATGTTCTCCAAACGAGAAAACAGCGGATAGAGTGATGCTCCGTCTACGTCAGCGGTTTCTCTCTGCATCACATCAAGCTCCTGTGCTAACGTTGTTAAGGCACGCTGATGGGTGTCATAGGCAGATGCAATGAGTGATGTGGCCTCCGTTACTTTTTCGAGCAGTGAAGCAGGCATCTCTTCAGGGAGGCTAAGAAGCGTATAGACTGCTTTGATTTCGGTAACCCGCTGTGCTATGCCATCAAGCTGCTCGCGCTGGTGATACCAGTGCACATCATCAATCTGCTGGTCAAGAAAATCCAGTTCTTCCGGAAGTTTTGCAAGACGAAGATCATACGCTGCGATCTCCTGCTGACCCCATGACGGGGAAAGGTTTTCACCAGATGGAGGGAGATGCTGCAATAACTCACCAAGATCTTTGCCGTTCTCCAACCATCGTTTCTTTTCGTTAGAAAATGCAGAGACGTACTCTGCAATGATCGGGCGAGTAAGCAGAGACTCAACACTAACGATCGCATCCTTCTGATGCTGATGATATGCTCTGGCTGACTCCCACAGCATGGAAAGCAATTGCGAGGCATGATCTCTCCGCGTTGTTACATATCGTTCAACATCTCGAGCAAGTGTATCATCCAGCTTCCATGTTTCATCAGGGTACTTCATGCCCAGCAGCGTGTGATAAGAAGCAAGTATGGAACGCCAGTCGTCTGATGCAACAGACGTAAAAACCTGCTGTGCAGCATCGTCTATTGATGCGATCACCTGAGCGCGGCGTTTGCGTTCTCTGGCTGATGAAGAGATGAGCGTTTTGGCGTGATGGATCATTTCCTTAAAGGGCAGCCCGTCTATGGAAAGCAGGCGTGAAATGTTGCGGAGTTCTTTTACCCGAGTAATTTGTTCTTTGAAGTCAGGCAGTTCCTGATGAGGGATATAAGTTAGGTTACATCGTTGCGACAGTCCGTCAAGTTCCTCAATGATACGAGCATGTATCCCTGTAACATATGCAGAGAGGAGTGATGCATAATCTCCCCCCTCATTGTCCGCAGGGGAAGTTCGTTGCAGCAACTCACGATATGGCGCAGCCTTCTTCTGAAGGGCTTGCTGCTTCGCAACAGCGTCCAAGGTCAAGGAACCAGAAACCGTTGTTGCAGTCGTGAGATATGCACGAGAAGAAGACGCAAGCTCCAGCCGATGGGCATCGTAGATTTTTCTGGCATCTGCAAGCCGTTGTTCTATGAGTTCAATACGCACTCGGAGGTGCACGTCATCTTTCCATGGAGCATATACACTAAGCTTATCTTCCTTCTGATGCTGCAATGCCTCAACAGCATCCATCCAATGAAGGGCATGCATGGGGCGGGTTGCATCCGGTACTGCATTAACTGTTTCCTCGAGTTCATGAAGGGTCTTTACCGTCGATGCAAGAGCAGATTCTTGGTTCTTGAATTCCTGCTGAAAGGATCCCACCTTCTGGCTCATCGAGGATTTCCATGATCCCAAGGAAGCATGCTCAACCGATAACTTTCTTGCGCACCGTTCCAGAGAGCTTGCTTTTTTCATCTGCGCACGAATAGCAGGAATGTCCTGGCTATACAACGGTCCACTAGGAAATTCCAAGAGACTCTTCATCTCTTCAGTAAGCCTATGCCTTGCGAAATTATCAGATTCTTGGATCATCGCTTCCAGCTGGCTGAACTGTTCTTCCAGCGTTGTCATGAATGACCACCCCGTGCCTGCTGTAGAACCCCATAGAGTTTTTGCTGTTCAGAAAAAGAATCACGCAGCGTCATGTATGAACCCAGTTCAAAATTTCCATGCAGTTCCTCAAGTCCGCCTCGAAGCGATTGAAGAGATGAAGAAACTCTCGCTTCCATTTCTCCAAGCCGCTGTTCTGCCGTTTGCCGCGTATCTGCAATCTGCTCGATGATCTGGTTATAGGTCTGACGAAGCTGCTGGTCGTGCTCCAAACATCTTGGAACTCTAGATTCTACTTCAACCAACTTACGGTACTGGTATGCAATCTGGGAAAGAGTGGCATAATTCTGCTTGTGTTTCGCAAGGCTTTTGATTCTTGTAGCTATCGGCTTGAGATGCAGTTGTACCTCCATGAGCAGGTCTGATCTCTGGCTTACGGTCTTCTGGATCAGTTCGCTGAGCGATTCCACTTGCGAGATGGTTGTAGAAAGCAGTTCTTGTTGTCCCGATGATGCATCAAGTGCAGCATACGCAGATGCAATGTCATCGAGCAGCATTCGTTCTTCACGCAATGCATCTGCCTCCTGACTATAGAGACCGTAAGGAATGAGTGACTCTCTGATGCGTTGCACTTCTACCGCAGCTTCAGACAGGATTTCGTTCTTTCTCTGATCAGCCAGGATAACACCTGCATAGATCGCATTCTTTGCTGACTCGTACTCGGGTGAGCCTTCATCAGACACGCAGGAATGGAGGTAAGCAAGACCATCCTGCAGGATCTTTTGAACATCACAAACTCGAGAGGCATCACCGTATGAAACGGTGAGAAGCTGCTTGAGGAGAGCGGTGATACCTTGCTCAGTCTCCTGCAGATGATGGCGCCGATCTGCAGAGGAAGAGGCATAGGCGGAGAGGTTATCGTTGATCTCTTGAGCTACAACTTCAAGGTTGGCGATCTTTGTTTCAAGATCGGTCATGGGAGGAATGAGCCAAGCACCGGGTTCAAATTCAATAACCTCATCGTCGATGAGTCTCGCATACGTGGAAACCACCGATGGGCTTTTCAGGAATGGCAACGTATTGCTCATGAAGTCATTCTGCATCTTCCAGTCAGCATAGTTGTGACATCCCCGCCTAGAGTATCCCTCTGCTGCATGGTGAGTTGGGAAGATCAAATCGATAATCTTCTTCTTTTGTTCATCAACCGCAACGTTTGCAGCATGACGTTCCTTAAGAAAAACCTCAGCATGTGCATCACTCACGCTGCTAAGAGCAGTAAATTTGTTCATCGAAGAAAGCATTTCCAAATGGTTGGCGAGTTTGCCAACAGATTCCTCGGATATGCTTCCATTGAATAATATAGGGACAGTTTGTGCAGTTCTCCTGCAATAGTCCGTTGCACTTTTGACAAGACCATCGCATAACTGAGGATCATCCGAGGTGCCCTCAACAAGCAGGCAGTAGAGAGCAGACCCGGTCATGGCAAGATGTATATCTCCCTGCGCATATGCTGAAATAAATAAGTCTATAGATCTTTTCTGAGGCATGGCAATGATGTCTTCATAGGGGATCTTTCCAGAAGAAATATCACTATACATGCTCTCGATCTCCTTCTTGGTTTTTTGCTGCAAGTCAACCAGTGCAGAATGCATAACTTGCAGTGGTGCAAGAAGTTGAAGTTCTCTTGCGGGCAAATGCGGAGAATGCAGAGACTCTTGAAGTGAAGAGAGAAGTGAAGGGACAAAGAGTGGTACGTTTTTTCGAATGGAAGCTGGATCTGCTGAAGAATACAACCCTGCATTCCGCAGGGTGTGATCAATATAGGAGTATATCTGTGGAGCTTCTTGCCGGAGATACGAAAACAGAGCATCAAACAACAGCAGTCGTTTCGCGTCCTGTTTTTCGGGAAGGGATCCAACCAGCGATACTGCTTCCTGCGTTGTCAAGAGTCCAATGAACAGATCAGCAGCAAGCTCAACCGTTGGATTTGTTCTATACGTTTGCTGCTGCTTTGTCGTTGGTTTGCGATGATCGGATTCTTTCTTTGCAGAAGATAGCCGTTGTGCAAAGGTATAGCACCAACTCACCGCATCGTCAAGGGGGAATGAACGTGCATCATGCAATCCTCCCTCTTGCAGGATGCGTTCAGCTTCTTTGATAAATGCAGCATAGGAAGATGCCGCAGCGTCAAAGAGCAAAGCTTCTAACATAATGGCATCCTTTGCAGGAACTTTGCCTGCAGTTGTTGCCCAGGGAAGATAATCCACAACATGTTGATAGAGCAAACCTTCAGTAAAATCAAGCCGTTGCAGCATGCCTGCTGAAGATGATGCATGATTCTTGATGCGACCATAAAGAAGAGATGCTGTAATGCCTTCCAAAGAGACTGGTTCAGTGCATGGACGAATTGCTTTAAGACTAAATGAAAGCCGGTCAAGATCCTTTGCATGGTAAGCTGCGATGACTTCTTCAACCTCTGCATGATCCTTCATGAAGATGTCATGAAGGTGCTTACGGGCAGATGAGGGAATCATGATTTCCTCCCCGAACAAGAACAAGGTTTAGTATCTGGTTCCCACTGAATCTTCATGCCACTTTCCCCTCGGTATTTCAAGAAGTCGCAGATATTCCCATAATCGGAGGAGAATACTTTTCTCATTTCACCGGCAAAGAGTCCGGCAACGATCTGGTTACTCATGTTCACACTTCCTTCTACATCACGGCAGTGAAGATGATCTATCCCTGAAGGGTTACCTGCAACAACACGAGCCCTGGCGGCTTCATGTTTGGTCCTCAGAATCACATCATTTGCATAGACCTGATGAATGCCGTAACTGCAATCAAGGCACCGAGTCTTTCCCGGAACATAGAGATTAACCCTGCCACCTTGGGGAGAAGAACCTAAATCCGCATAGGGCGTCTGTAAAGTGAGAGCACATTCATGAACAAACTTCCGGACGTCAAATCGGTCAAAGCATCCTACCAGCAGGTCATAAGGATGTAACTCGAGCCATGAACGGCCAATAGACCGATATGCTTCCTTGCTGGAGCTGGATTCTTCAATCTTGGCAAAGAATGCCTGAGATGCAGTTTTCCCCCGGCTGATCGTTCGGATTCGTTCAGCAAGAACCTCGCTTTTTTTTCGTCCAATCTGACCATACGCAAGCGGCTGTCGGTTAAGATTGTGTTCTTCATAAACATCAAAATCAACAACGTCCAAGCGAGAAGGGAAAAACCGAGCAAGGATATCAGCAACATAATTGCCGATTGCACCGCCACCTAAGATCATAATCTTCTTCCCTGAAAGGTCGCCCTCACCAAGCATCCATTCCGACCCTTGACCCATGCGATCACCATTGATGGAATACGTGAACGCACGGTCAAGACGGATATCATCACCAATAACCTTAAAATATTCTTGAATGGTTCCATCCCTCAGCATCACACGAGTGTCCTTAAATTTACGTTGGTTCTTCAGAAATAATTGTTTCCGGCATTCTTCCAGAGTTACGCCAGCGAAGATATTGCTTACGATAGTTCCTTGGATACTACCATCATAACCAGCTATACGGTCAATCCCGGGAGACAACGTCCCTTTACAAAGATCAGTTGAAAGCAGGAAGAGAGGAATTTTCTTGGATGAAGCATACTCCAATACCAACTCCTGTATACGAGGATCATTAACGGTGGAAATGATACCATCAATGGTGCCTAGATGGGAAAGGTAATGAACTGTTGGATCACCATGAAACGGAATGATTGACGTAGTAGGATTCAGACGGGAGATCATCGAAGGAAGGCTTCGGACGACTAAACTGCCCTCTTCAAATGGGAGATCTAGGAACATATCAGCAGCAGTAGCACGATAATTGGAAGCGACATGAATTTTCCCTTTGCCAACTTCCCCGATACCGAGAATTGCAGCAGACTTCACGATTTCCCTGCCGAGATTCTCTGCCCCAAGAACGACAAGATTGGTGGATGCAAGAACTTCCTGACCTGCTTTCCCCCAGATGACTTCCTGCCGACTGAAATCAACCATGCTTATCCGCTCCGGCATGCACTAAGGGGTAAATACCTTCATGGTTCTGAATTCCCACCACTAGTTTCTGCAAATCTGCTGCTCGATCATAGTGACCTAACTGGCAGAATCCATTACGAAGGCGCAACAGCTCCTGAAAGTCAGATGAAGTTAATTTCCCAAAGCCATGGAGTCGCTCTTTCTCTGATGCACGATCTTTGATGGAATGCTGAAATGTCTTGGCTTGGGAGAGTTTGGAAGAGACACGCTCAATGAGCCCCTCTAACGGATCTAACAGAACTCTCATCGAAGGATAATCTCTTTGTACTTCGCCATACATTGATTGAAGGTTATGAAGTAAACTTGAACGTAAAACATAGTCATCCTGTTGAATGAATAACTCCTCATAACAACGAACAACATCCGCATGCCGATCTTCTGGATCGCATTGGATCATAGCATAGACTCTTGGAACAGGAGCTGCTTCCGGAGCAGTGGTAGCTTGAGCAATAGAATGTGCAGGAACAAAAGGGGATGGAGCAACAACTAGAGGTGAAAGCTCAACAGAATTCTCTGGCAAAAGATCTGGTTCAGGAGATGCCATGTTTGGTTTGCCGATGATCGCTTCAATGGTCGGTTTCCCATGAATCTCTTCAGTGTATTGACTGAATAATTCCAGATCCGTATGGAGATTACCATCTAGAGTTGTATTCGCAGGAGTTGCAGGATGCAATACCTCTGCATGAGCAGTTGGTGATACTACCCGGATAGGAACTTCGATAGGGATTTCGGAACCAGGCGGAGCATAAATAGGAATATGCACTACCACTGGTGCTTTGCATTCAGCCACTTCTAACGGAACAGCAATGGCAGGAAGATTCTCATCGGTCGCTAGCGGTTTGAGAGATGAAACGTCTACGTTCTGTTCATGGGGTTCTGAAACCAGGATATTATCTCCATCAGTAGTCGGTTGATGGAGAGTTCCATCGTCTAATGAACGAAACTCTGGTGCAACAAGGTGATCTTCCAGTCCATCGGTTCTTGGCGGTGCAATGACTGGCAGTTCAATAATCGGCTGCTCGAACGCCGATTTCTGAATAACCGGGATATGATACCCCCAACGCTCAAGACTTCTATCTGGAGCATACGCCTGTTCTCGACCATATAGTGCATATGACTTCCGTAATGCCTCCGGAACGCGATTGCCACAGACCTGCACCTTCTCCCGTAATTCTTCAACGAGAAGATCTACTTGAAATCCATCCAGCTGAATATCATCCCTCTGCACAACTGCAGTCTCAAGGCTGTATCGGACACTATTGCCCTCACGAACAAATTGAGCACGAGATTGGTTCTGGATCTCACGATACATATCTTTGTCATCTGGAAAGAAGATGAAATGATCCTCGCGAATGCGTTTCATCGCATAGATATCCCTTGCAGTACCGTTGACAACCAGACTAGAGACTTCACCACGAAGACTCTTCAATGTCCTTCCCCGTAGATTTTCCTTGATCTTAGTTACTTCCTCTGTACAGAATGTCTTATTTGTAGCCTGCCGCGACCAATCCATCATTAGGGTAAAGTCCATTTCATTAAACCCGGTAATCGAGAGATGTTGCTCATCCATCTCTTCAAGTCCATTGGCGAGACTAAAATAAATGTGGTTCAGCTGTTTTTGGTGATCCCACGAACGTAATAATACCTTTTCGATTGCCTCGTCATCTTTTGCAGAGTGGAATGGTTGAAATTTACCATGACCGTGTGCGATGCCAAGGATACGAAACCCGTTGTTGCGCAGAAGGGAATAATCCTCAATGACATCAAGATCATCGTGATCAGCAGATGCCCCGGTCACTTTCTGATACGGGATATAAAAATCCTGAATGACGCGTTCATAAGGCCCAGGATAAGACAAGGAAATAACGCGGAACTCCAGAAAGTCCATGATCTCAGCAATCGTCATTAGTTTCTCCATAGGGGTAGTTGCTACGTTGATTTCTTCACCATGGATCGGCTGTCTCAGATTATGGAGAGTCCTCATGGCCTCACCTTGAACGGTTCAAATGAAGAGTCACTGAGATGACGATATACGTGCACTGTTCCTCCATGATACCCATGCTCAATGACCAGATGGAGTTTTGAGAGTACTGTTCGTAGGCATGCAGCAGATGAAAGAGTTTCGGAGGGTTTAGGTAGATTGGTGCCGCTTACGCATAAGTAGGGGTAAGGAACGCTCCCGTTAGTAGTAGTTGCTGGATGTTTATATACTCCATTCTTGAGACTCTGCATATCACCGACTTCTTTGCCATCTTTAATACTGCGAGAAAAGAATATACGTGTTGCCCCAGTACTTGAATTAGAATCATAACTGATCGTTTTTCCAGTCAAGATCAACCGAACCCCTAACTTGCAAGAAGGGAATCTGCAAACGATCCCCTCCTCTTCCAGTGTGAAATTATCCTTTACAATGTACAGATAGTAATTGCCGTCTTCCTTGAACCAGCCAACCTCGCCCCTCGCATTTTCTGCAGGAACACTAGATGCTTCAATCTCCGTAATCATCCGTTCAAGAGATTGTGCAATGGACTGGTACTGATTTATCAAGATGGTTTGTTTATGTGAGCAATGTTTTGAAAGCTCACGGGTGTAGGATTTCTCGAGTTCTGCTAACGAGGTATGGTATCGTAGAGAGAAAGACTGATCGCCCATATTCACACGAGTATTTCCGCCATCATAAGGGACCAAATGGAAAACATCCTTACTTGCTATAAGCGCTCCCGGAGAAGGAAGCAACCGCTGGAGCACATAATCTGTGCCATCTCCTTCGTGGAATGAGTATGCATCAAGAGAAGGAATCTCCATCGGTTGCTGATCAGTGTTCCGTTGCTTTTTGAGCCTTCCACCAATGCTCCAGTCATTCAGGAAATTCTCAATAAATGCTTCAAGAGCATTCCGTTCCATCTTTTTTTGTGCGTTAGCTATGCGTCCGTTAAGCTGACCAAGCGTTTCGATTATCTGGGGAACGGAAGAATCCTTGAAAAGCAAAGGAGTCATCAGCTGGTTCTCAAAGTAGCGGATCATCTCCGACTCCCTCAATCCACAGTATTGACCTGAGAAGTTGCACCAAAAGGGATGATGAGATCCCTTCATGCTTACTTCAAAGATTCGATCCAGTGCGATAAGCACCAGATTACTTCGAGCCAATTCGGTCAGATAAGTCTGATCCATACAACCCTCCTAATACATCTCCTCCTACATCCATCATTCTCATTTCACAAAGACGATAGGGCTTTAAGTCTCGATCGACCTGAGGAGAGAAATGCTTCGCTAACAGAAAAGGCGGAGTCGAAATAGTCGTACCATGGAGATCCTTAAAGCCATAGGTCGATGAACCAATAACTAATTTAATACCGCTGGGCTTGTCTACGAGTTTCTTCAAGGAATTATAATTCGTTGCCGAATAACTAGTCTTCTGGTAATTCTCCATCGCAAATCGAACAGCGTCTGCAATGGTTATTAGCCCTTTTCTCCGATCATCTTGGCACTTTGATTCAATGCCCGTAAGATTACTTTCCGGATACAATCGTATCACCAGCGGCTGCGTCATTAAATCTATGGTTTCTTCACTCATGGTACATCCCTCCTGTTTTCATGATAGATGCGAATCTCGCAAAGAAGATAAGGATCAGACGTCCCTATCTTCAGGAAATGAGTTGGATCAACAAATCTTCTGGCAAGCTCATCAACAAGACACGTGCCGGAACCATCGAACATTTTCCGATAGGTATGATGGAAGACACGAGCTTCGATAGGATAGGAAACTAATACCTTGAGCTCAGGAATTGCTCTGGCGCATGATGCATGATGCCAGCTGAATGCGATAGCTTCATTCAAGGTCATATCTCTCAGCAGTTTTTTCTGCTCCTCATCCGGACGGAAATAAGCGCCATAGATCTGAGTCTGGTAATACAGCTCAATCTGTACTGGCAAGAGCAAAAAGTCTTGTTCACCCATGGTGCTCACCTGTTATCAATTCAATCGCACAAACCATCCTGCCATTTTTCTCTGACCTGCCGAGCAGGAAGTTGAAGAGCGGCACGGAACGGTCGATGCTGCTGCCTTCACAAGACGCGTAAAACGCGTTTCCATGAGCAAGATCATACAAGAATGGAATCGACAGATCATGTGGAGAACTGGATGCCATCAGGTAACCAACGGCTTCAACAACGGGCTTTCCTGAGAGGGATACCTGAAGCGAGGAATCATTCACTTGACGTTGGAAGATCCCATACGGCGTCTGGACGGTGAAATCCCACGGCATGCTCTTCATTCGTTCTCTCTTCTCCCGGTAAAATTCCCTAAACGAGAGACCAACAGAACTATTTGTTGAGGGAGAGTGAGCTGACCATACCATCTCGGTATGCTGATAGAGATCGAGATATTCCCTCACCAATATCGGAAGCGGATCATCCGCTGATGTGGTGTTTGCATCTGCAAGCCCTTTCAAGAAAGAAGCACGCAAGTAGCCATGATCTTCACCATGGCTGTCCAAGAGTTCTTTGATGGAGAGAAGATAAGGGCGATATTGATTCCGGAGGGAAACAGCAGGTGCATAGGCGGGATCCTCTTGGAGCGATTGTCGATCTGATGGATTGCCAAGCCATGCGGACATATAAGAAGACCATAATGAAAGAAGCGAGGGATCTTCCAGCTTCGCAAAGACATCATCCCAGCCCGGCATTGCAAACAGCGATTCACATATAAGATCACTGATGCCGTCATGGTAGATCATGCGGATCCAAGCATGTTTGAGTTGGGATTCAAGAGTCATTTTTTAGATCACCATATTAGGGAGGAGGAGTGTTGCCAATAACAACATTATGATTCATCTTCTTCCATTCAGTTATGATAGTGTTCTTATCAAGATCTACTAAGTTAATGCCAACGCTAGTCTTTGAATCGTAGTCTACCGTTGTTGCGGTGGTTTTGCAGACATAGGTATACAATCCAGATAAATTCATGTCAGCAAAGAATATCCCTCCAACCCCATTTCCTGCGGTATTATAACCTATGAGATTTTTTTGCATATACATCTTCTTAACGCGCTGCATCCAAATCCCTCCGCCAGTGTTAGAAGCAGTATTGTTCTCCATTGTATTCTGGGAAAGATAAATATCTGAACTATCCATAAACGAAAATCCTGCCCCACACTCAGCTTTATTTCCCTCAACATGATTCCAACTCATTAACGGCATTACTAAGTACTCAGCATGTACACCCCCACCACGAGAATACTCCCCCGTACAAACGTTGGAGAGGATCTTATTTCCTTCCATAAGGAAGCTATGACCTTCAGGAGAATTTCCACGAAGGTCTAATCCTGCACCACGCTGAGTTGCCCGATTGCTTCTAAAAGTATTATCCCAAATACCACCACCTGTTGCTTCACACTTTAACCCGCCACCCTCATCAGCGTTATTAGCCTCAAAGAGGTTTTCGATTAACATGATTTCCGATCGAAAAAACCATGCTCCGCCTCCAAAACTGCTATTATTCCTAGAGAAGACGTTCTGGTTAATGCTGATCTTTGAGTTCATGGTTGCAATGCCTCCGCCTCTTGTACTACCCGAATTATCAAAAAAATTACAGTAAGAGATTGTTGCATTGGCATCATCAAGAAAAATAGCACCGCCTTCATACGCTTGGTTATTCTCAAATGTGCAATGGTCAATACCTGCTTTAGAGTTTGCTATTAAAATTGCTCCGCCTCTCATTTGACCACTGAAAGCCATGGGTTGTCGGTCTAAGTAAGCATCATGATCACGACCATGGCCCTGCCGGAAGATACAATAGGAGAGTTTAGAGGGTTGGTTGGAAGTGAGGACGATATTCTTCCATGAATCGCCTAACGAAGTAAACAAGATGGGACGCTGTTGATCACCGATAGCTTCCAAGTTTCCTTTGCACGAGATTCCTGCATCCTTGCCGAAATACAATTCAGATCCGGGGAGGAGTGTAAGCTTCCCGGTCGATGCAACACAAATATCTTTATCCACAAAATGTTTACCTAACGGAAGAGTAATCACAGAATCAATCTGGTAGAACGCTGAGTTGAGTGCAGTAACACCATCAGGCAGTTTCTGTACTAGGGCAGGAGTAGAGACGTTTGAGGTAAGGGTAGATTGGGTGGGTTTTAGCATCCCCACATAGCAAAGTGTAGCCAACCCTAAAACGGTAATCCCTATCCCTAGTTTTCTGAACCATGAATGACCCATAGGATTTGATGCTTTGGTTTCATAGGGTGCTCCAACTGTACTCTGTTCAGTTCCCTTCGCAGCTTCCGCTGCTTCTTGCTCTTTCAATCGCTGAAAGGTTTCTTCCAGCCGTTGTTCGAGGGGTTTGTCGGTCATTTTTTTCGAAGCCTATTTTTGAGTCGATAACTTGATGGTGTTGTTATTGACGTTATAATGGTTCATGAGAGCTTGGTACGTTTCAGGAAGATAACAAATGAATGTGCAATCTGAGGGAAAACCATCACGATAGAATAATTGTCCAATAGTTCCAAATATAATGAAGGTTGAGCGACGTGCTTCATGACCAATATAATCACCAGTTGAGCCCTTTATGGTAAACGTACCATCGCGTGCATTAATACCTAAATGGGCTCCAACATTTCCAGAGACCATAACCTCGGCGTTATTTGACCAATCCCCACAAGAGTCTCCAACATTCCCCATCACGGTAAATTTACAAAAACTCGATCTGTCTCCTAACTCTGTTCCTACTACTCCATTTATGAAATAAATGCTATCATTGGAATTATGACCTAAATAACCCTCAGTATTTCCATCTACTCTGAAAGTACACCTTTCGGAATCTTCTCCACAAAGAGACACATTCCCTTTAACAATAAAATGGGTATATTCTGCAGAATGCCCTAAGGAACCTATATCTCCAGTGATATTAATCATAAGAGGGTCATTATCTTTTCCGAGCAGACTCCTTCCAAATACCGCTATTGGTTCTCTATTTGAAACAATAAAATGATTGTACCCTGCATAGTATGAAGTACCAATAAAACGTGTAAAGAAAAGATCGTTATATGTCGTAATCTCATTAGTTTTAATGGAGGGCATTTCATGAGAAAGAATCGTTTGTACAACCTCAGTTATCTGTTTTTGGTTAAGAGGAGGAAGATTACCAATAGACTCATAAACAATCCGATTTATTTCTTCGTAGTTGTATCCCCTAAGGAGATTTAGATTCGAACGATAACTTGTTAAGATGGTACCCATCAATGTTGGTGTTTTTTTTGGAGTAGCTGTTGGCGTTACCGTTGCAGTCGATGTCGGCGTCGGCTGAGGAAAGAACTCATGCGATAGGCTTTTGTAGTTCATGGCACCATAGCCAATGCCCGCAGCAAGGCATAATGCTGCAATGCTGCCGCTAATTCTCTTAAACCATTTCCATCTTACGGATTTCTTTTCCAATGCAGCTTCCGCTGCTTCTCGCTCTTTCAATCGCTGAAAGGTTTCTTTCAGCCGTTCTTCCAAACTTTGTTCAACCATGACAAGCCTCACTTCCGTGGATCAAATGTAAACTCCTTGTATCTTGGATCGCTAAAGTCCAGAACATCCGTAGCATGGATTCTCTTCTGCTGAGGATTGGCAAATGGAGAAAATTCGTCACCCCAGACCCTAAAGTAATGCACCAACTCCTGTCCAAAATTAGTGTACCCACCTGGATGCTTCTTAGCTGCATTCTCCAAGGCAGATGCACCAGCAATGTGACCCTCGAGGATTCTATAATCCTGCTGTGCCCGTGTGGTGATCTTCGTCTTTGCATCTCCAACCAACGAAGATGTAACGGTATGTTCACTTGCATACTTCACCATTTCCTCATATGCTGTTAGCATGCGATCGACTCCAATCTCCTGCGTTACTCCAAAAACATTTCGTGCTGGGTCACCAAGGACTTCTTCAATCGTCTTGTACCGTTCTGCAAAATACAATCCATGCGGATCCTTTTTCTCCCTAAAAAAGTCGTCGAGGAATGCTTGGACGGAAGGTTGACGGTTTCCTGGTGTTCCATCAATCGCCTGTCGTAAAACTTCCTGCTGGTGCTTTGGAATTCTCTCCGAGAGCAGGAAAGCAACAGCATCATCAAGATAGGTGCTATCCCTCTTCCGCACAACCAGTTCTTTCCGTTTCGTTCCGGCAGCATCCCCTTCAAAAGGAGTTGTTCCTGCCAGCAGGTAAATCATCGATACAGCCAGTGAATAGATGTCCGATTCCCTGCTGTAGACCCGCTTTGTTTCATCATCCTCAAGAGTTTCTGGCGCCCCATAGTAAACAAGACCGTGGCTACTTGACGCAGGAAGCAGCTCCCGTTCAGGTGCGGATCCTAAAGGCATGACGCATCCAAAATCACTCAATTTAACGGTTTGATTATTCCCAAGCAAAAGAAGGTTGTCTGGTTTGATATCCCTGTGGAGATAGCCGACAGAATCATTTTGGTCGTGAAGAGCTGAAAGTGCAGCACCTGCCTGCTTCAGGAATTTTCCGGCAATATCTGGCGTCAGGAAGTGGGCATTCTGATCTCGAGTATAACTCGCAAGAGAACGTTCCACCCATTCCATAACCAAGATAGGATAACGTTCACCACATTGAGTAAGCCCATATGGCGTGACAATATGGGGATGATTCTTAAATCGGTTGAGCACTTCATACTCAATCTTAAACCGTTGTCTGGCTTCTGCATTGGGATTTTTCGGAGACTTCAGTGCCACCGTAACTCCTTTCTTAAGAGAAAACTGTGACAACTCACGAAGTGCCGTTGCCTTAACAATATGAGCAGAGCCACCACCCCTTGTTACATCCATGATCTTAAAGTCCTGATCCAGATACCTTAACAATTCCAGCCTTTCCATTGTTCTCCCTCCCAGCTTTTAAGAGTATGAAGGTAATGTTATCCCTCCCGCCGAGCATCTTCCTTGCGCTGCTCTTGGATATCTGCCAGTAATCCGCGTACGCAGCAGCGACATCCTGAGGATAATTTGCCAGATGCACCAGCAGTTTTGGAGCATCAGCGAACGAACTCTCTCGGAGAATCTGTTCAATTTCTCCATCAGTTGCATAATCAGTCAAACCATCAGTCGTGAGGAGGAACGTGTCCCCAGTGGCAATCTCCAACTGAGACTGATGTATCTCGATCGCTTCTTTCCCGAGCGATTGGGTAACATAAGACCCTGCAAGCGGATGTTGAGCATCCTTCAGTTCACGGTCATCAGCCGTAAGACAACTGAGAGACCCATCACGAAAACGATAGACTCTCGAATCACCAACATGGGCGATGTATGCTTGAGAGGAATGGCAATATAACAGCGCAACGGTCGTTGCAAAATTCTCGAGGCTCGGCGAGTACGTTGCCAATGGACAGAGGATCTCGTGATTAGCGTAACCCATGGCAGAACTAATCTCCACGGGGATGTCTTCCGTCTGAAAGATGCCATTGCGAAGACCAAGATACATCCGGGAAAGCTTGTGTGCAATAGACTCCAGAGTAATCCTGCTAGCTTCATCACCATGACCATGACCACCAAGCCCGTCAGCAACCATGTAAAGATTATGTGTACGATCTATCCAACGGCAATCCTCATTCGTATGGGACAGCTGTTTTTTCTGCCTGCCAAGGCGATAGCAGGAAAGCACTTCAAAGTTTTTGGATGATGGCATAGCATTCCCTCGACGCATGTTCAAAAGCGACTGGTCCGAGATAAGCAAGGTTTGATGGATCAAACACATAGCAGTTTGAAGCACCAGCAGCAATGACTGAACGAGGCGTTATGATCAGGCTCCTAACTGACTCCGGAACTTTAGTATTAGAGATCATTACTTCATCTGTTTTCAGTAATTGATCTAAAGTAGGTGACGTATACCTGCAGAGGTAATTTTTAGGATCTACTACGAACAAACTACGGTTTTGCTCATCAGCATAAAAAGAGCTGAATGTGCCATCCAATCTTTTTCGTACGCCAGAGATACCGCCAATCTCTTGGACAACTAATTTGCCATCATGCTCAAAGGAGATCAGTCCACCGCCGTTAGGGAAACTGAGGGATGTACTCCGATCGATAGCCCCTTCATAATCAATACTTCCAAGATGTGGTTTTGTCAGGAGCCATACGACAGCTTTTGTTGGTGAACAAGCCAGAAGATGGGAATCAGTGACATGGAGTGATAAGTAGTTATCGTTATCATAACTAAATGATTTCTTATCCGGACCGCCAGGTACGTTACATACTTGGATTGCTCCACGAACAGCGTCGGAGGAAGTATAATACATCTTCTGAGGTGTAACGACAAAAGCATCGACAGAGGGGATGTCGATGGTTTTTTGTTCATGGAATGTTTTCAAGTCTAAGACCTGCATACGGCAGTAGGGTGTACCATGCTTTGGATGTTCCCTCACCATCACAATCAGATGATCATCCAAAGACGTAAGTCCGAATATATAGGAGCGCTCGCCAAATGGAATCTCTCGGAGATGATTGCCGGAAAGGTCATAGATAATCAGTTGATTTGGCTGGAGCGTATTTCTGGCAACTAAAAGATCCTCACTCTGAAGCTCTTTTCTCGGAGCGGTAGGTGAAGGCGCTCCTTGACTAGGAACTAGAACGGGATTCATCATTTCTGGCATAGCAATAATCGTCCCTTTTTTAGTAATAGAAAAGGTTTGAAGCAGGCTCTCGAGATTCTTGGCCCGAAGCAACTGTTGTTCTCTGTCATGAGGACTCATTCGCTCAAGCAAAATCGTGTTCATGCGTGCTCCGTGCTGGAAATACGTTGGTCCCTCCTGAAAGACACCCTCATGATATACGCTAAGGTTGAGCAAACGATCTTTGTTGAGATAGCCTAACAGAACTTCACGCATCGCTGATGCAGTAACGTCACTTGTAGGAGGCCTCTTGAGCTGTGCAAGACCTCGAGCTGCATACTGCCGTGCTCCAAAAGCTTGGACATCTTGAATAAAGCGGTTCCATTGAGATTCATTCATTACCAAAGCATGCTCATTAAACCCTAAACCAAAATCGAATCGTGCAGGTCCTGAGAGTACTGGCCAAGGATTATCATGACTGCCCACCGCAAAAAATTCACTCCTCAAAAAAGAAGGATGTGATTTCAAGGCTAATAGCTTATTATAGTATCCATCAATGCGGACCTTATCAGCGTGGCTAAAACCAGATATTTGTGCAGGATCAAGATGAGTCTCAAACAACAGCTTTGCAGCAAGAATCTCTGGAAGATTGGTAACCACGCAAACCTGTAGGTCAGATGGCTTTTGGAAGAGATACGCTATATCCTCAATAATCGGCAGATTCTTTCTAATCATCGCTTCACGAAAATACTCTTTCCCGCCGAGGTTCATAGCCTCATCAAGAGTGCAGCGTGATTCAGTAAGAAAGAAGAAGTCAACTTCGTCTATATGGCCGGGAACCTCTTGTGGAGTGAGCGCTTGAAATCGGGTACTCAGAGGTAAACCCAGCACTTGACGTTCAGAAAACTCCTTACGACCGTTGTGCTTCTCTACACTCTCGGGAGTATTGAGATGGTCAGTCATCACGGCATACACTTTCTTTATCGGATGAAGAAAAGCAGACTCTTGAAGAATAGAAACCAATGCTGCATTGGCAACATCTTTAAACCCATATAACATCAGGGTGCAACTTTCAGCACTCCCATCATGAAAAGATTGGAAGAACCGATTACTCACATCAACCGTTCCCTTTACCATTCGAAGAGCTTCATTGATGTAATAGGGATCTATCGTACCCATACAACCATTCACCCCTGCCTATGTTCCTCCCTCACTAATGGCAAACGCTATATAAAGCTTATGCCTGCGTCGACAAATATACTCTTAATGAAAGGAATCTTTTTAAAGTATTTCTCCCCACCCCGCACCATGGACGAAAACCTGCTGGAAAGTCTGGGATTGAGTAAAAATGAAGCTAAAGTGTACATGGCATTGATGGAGCAGGGACCTTCTGCAACCGGAGTCATTTCCAAAGCTGCTAAAGTGCATCGCACCAATGCCTATGAGGCTTTGGATCGCCTTGCTACCAAAGGTCTTGTTGCCTACTTCATGAAAGGCGAAACAAAGTATTTTGAAGCGGCCGATCCATCGCATCTGTTGCATCTTCTGAAAGAACGTGAAGACCAACTCAAGAAAATGATCCCGGAGTTTAAAATCGCCAGAAAAATTGCCGGTACGGAAAGCGTGGCTAAAGTAATTGATGGTGTTGATGCATTTATGGGTTTGATGTATGGTTTTCTGGACTGTAAGGAAGATATTCTGATTTATGGCATTCCTAAAATCGCGCCAGAGATTGTTAAAACAAAGATTCCGCATTTCCACAAACTGAGAATCCAGAAAAAGATTAGCATGAAGCATATCTACAATCATAACGCACAAGAGAGGATTACCTACCTGAACTCGCTGCCGTTTACCGAAGCAAAGTATTTGCCCGAACAGTTTGATTCCCATGTTTCCACGATGATCTGCGGCGATGAAGTGCTCTTCACGTTGTGGGCAACGCCCCTCAAGACTATTCTCATTAAGGATCAGGTCATTGCCGATGCCTACAAACGCTATTTTCATCTTCTTTATGATATTGCAAAGCAGGATTAATGAATGCGCAACATTCCTAGGACATTTCCGGTAAGCTCTGGATGGTCTTGTAGAGCAGCAGCATAGCGGGTTCCCAAAAGCTGTTCAATGCCACTGCTCAAACGATGACAATAAGATGCATCTTGAGAGAGGTCAGCTTTTGAAAGATAGTCTGATAATCGGGTAAATCGTTCGGGCCAAGTATCATCGTATTCTCCATTGAGAATATCCAAGCATTTCTTCAGCTTCTGATTTTCTGGCACAACCCCTTCGAAATATTCGGTGATATCAAATCCGGAAAGATCAATCACCGGTGAGGGGGAATGAATATTACGAACAACAACCCGAGGAGCAACTGACTCTGCAATGGGTGCTTGAACATAAGATCCATGCTCCATGGTTCGGATGAGCTGTTCTGTTTTGGCAATCCGCTCGCTGATGTCTTTGATGGCATGCAGCTTTTTATAGAGGGAAAGCACATACACCGGGTCGTATTTCTGTTCTTCTGCTGCACGATAGAGCTGGTCTGCCTGCGTGAGGCAAGTACTGACAAGAAGAGCAAGACCGTCCTGAACGCTGTTCTTCAACAGCATTCCTTCTGCTTTGTAGGCAGGGTGATTGAGACTGATGCCATCGACATTCTTCTTCAGCACGGCAATGGCATCAAGACGTTGGGGGCTGAGGGAATTGCTGATAAGATCATGCTGCTGCTCTTTGCATTGCTCTGCATAGTGCACCATCGTAGCATAAGCGAGATGTGCTTCCTGAAGAGCAGGAATCATATCTTTCACATCATCGAGTAACTTCAACACTATTTTTCCGGTAGTGGTATCACCGACTGCATTGACTCTGAGATTGCAGTCGTGTAACGCGTGCTGAACGGTCGTCAAACGTTCTAGATAATCGCCAATGCCGCTCATGCTTGCAGGCAGAGATCTTACCGCAGCACCGTAACGATCAAGATCGAGTTTCACCCTTTGTTGTTCTTGGGTAAGAAGATCGGTTCGCAAGTGCATGAAGGCATCTGCTGAGGTTTGATAATCAACGATCTGCTGCGAGAGTAAGAGTGGAGTTCTCGTGCCATCAAAACGATCTGCTGGAAATAACGATGAGAATACGATGGAAAGATCGTTGGTTGCAAGCTGATGTTCATCGGGAATGAGTCGGTCATGCAATGCTTTGATCTTTTGAGTCTCAGAACGAATGAGCTGTGATTCTGCTATGCTCGTATCACGGTTTCGCAATATGTAGTTTACTTCTTCATGCAGAGCCTTGAGCTGCACTATGCCTTCGGGATAATGAGCAGCGTTGCATGATTTTGCTAACGATCCTCCAAAATATCCCGTGGAAGATGCTTTCCGGAGACGAGCAAGATGCTCGACAGAAAATAATTCTCCGATGGATTGATAGTCCAAGATCAACGTATCGATCTGGGTGCGCAGCACATCAGTTTGTTGGCGTTCTTTGCCATACTGCTGCAAGAGGTGATGGGATCGAGCAATAGCTTTTTCTGGAAGCCCTCGTTGGGAATAGAGCTGTTCAAGCGAGAGCCAGGCATCATGAAGAGTATTGCATGAGGTTCGCATCGAAACCAGACGATCCCTATTCCGCTGCTTCCGCAATGCATCCTGAAGCTGAGCGAATTGTTTGGTATGGGAATTGATCTGTTTAAAGAGCAGAGTGTCCAACTGATCTCCTGCTGCAACCACGTGCGCAGCAAGGTGAAGATACGCATCATTGCTGAAGCAGGTATGCAGAAGCTGGTCGATCATGGATTCAAGTAACGATAATTTTTCATGAGATGATTGCATTGCGACAGCAGAAGCCAGTTGCGATATCTGTTCTGGAAGTTGGTGAATCCAATGCCGTTCGGCATACAAATACGGTACGATGCTATCGAGTGGTGGAAGCAAGAGCGATGACTCTATGGGACAAACCTCCGCTGGACGATGCAGTTTCGTCCGATAGGTTTGGTAGAGTTCTTCATGTCGTATCATGGTGTTCACAATATGCAGGAAGCATTCTGGCTGGATCGGTGATAGGAGTCACATAAGAAGAATGAGTATGAGATAAAGCCGCAGGAGCAGGTTGGCGGAGGTCTGCAAGAATAAAACGTTCTCCGGTGCTATAACTTCTGGCATAGATTGAAGATCCTTCCATCTGCGCATCCCTCCACGCTGCAATCAGTTGAGGGTACTCCTGCCCGAGAACACTCCGATCGGTGCCATCGCCAACAGAAATCAAGGTGTTAGCAACGGATACTCCCTCGAGGAAACAGGTCTTCCAATCCGGGCTGAAGTGCAGTGCCTGTTCACCGCTGAAAGACTCCAGCGTCCTAAGAAACGAATCATGATAAGCGGAGTAGACATGATACACGTCTTCCAGATTCAACAACACAAACGTCTTTCCATACAAGGAGATTTGCTGATGGTCATCATGGAAAAATTTCCCCCATGCTTCAAAGAGATTGAGATAATGCTCAAGGTATGCCTGCGTCTTGCTGCTGTTGGGAAAGCTTCTGCGGAGATAAGGGAGAAATGGATTCAGGACATAAAGGTCGTCACGATGGCCTAACTCGGTTACACGACTGCTGAGGCGTTCTTCAAGGGGATCATACCTACTACTCAAGGTAGCGGCAATCCGGTCAGTGACTTTATGGTCAATGATTTCACGGATATGCTGCGGAGATGCGTCAGTGTTCAGGAACAAAAATCTTCGCTGAAATTCCCGATCGTAAACGAAATCATTTTCAGTTGCAAGTGTTGCAACCAGTGTTTTTTCCTTGCTAATGCAATAGGTATCAACACCATCATGGCTCGTATTGGTAACCATCCGACTTGCATCTTTTCCTTCGGCGATGGACTTCATCAGCTCAACGATACCTGCATGCTTCCTGTTCCGATCAGCTACAACTTTCTGAAGCTCCGGAAAATAAACGATGCGTGCCTGATTCAACTGGTCAGCAAAATGCCAGATCGCCTGACCAGAGACTTGTTCAACCGTGCAAACTTCACTCTTAGGAAAGAGAGAAAGGACTGCCTGCATCAGATGGCTTTTCCCGCTTCCGGATTCGCCTTCCAGAATGGTATGCATACCACTCGACAAACTCACGGTGAGGAGGATACCATTCGCCTCTTCACCAACCACTGAACAGTTCCGAAGATACTGAGTGAGGTCATACGGAGAAATTGCAGGAGATACGGAAGGAGGTTGAAGCACTTCCCGAACACCAACTGGAGGAAACGAAATAACGCTGCGAGTTTCTCCGTCGGTTTTAAAAGGATCAAAAGAACCATTACCCGGAGAACTTTTGTTCTTGGGTGCTGGCTTCTCCTGCTTTGCAGCAGGCAGAGCAGAAACTTGAGATGCAGAAGATGTCAGAGGTTGAGCAGCTTGTGGGAGATCAGCAACCGGAATTCTCTCGGTGAAATCTATCCCGAAATAATTATTCAGCACCTGTTTGCCAAACTTGGATTTTATGATATTGAGATCGAGCACCATGTTAGTAATTCCTCGATGATTTCAAAGCAGTTTCACGATGGTCAACTTCCTGCAGAAGCGCCTGCGAAAGTTTCTCGAAGGTTACGATGTCATGATTGTGGTCAATGGCATCCAACTGCTGCTCATAATCCTGCTCTTGGTTTTTAATGTCAATCAGATGATCCCAACGAAAGGAATCACTGCATGCCTTCTCGCAGACTTTGGTGATGTCTGCTCCGGAAAGACCCGATTCATACGCAAGAGATCCCAGTTTCTGGATCTGAGTCTGGCTTACATGAACATATCCTGCACGAATGCCATCCTCCAGCTTGTAGCTGAGAAGCGTTGCTTTCTCCTCTTTTGTTGTTGCACCCTTCCAGTGGAGCACCTCAAAACGCCTTCTGGTTGAGCCGCGAAGATTTCTAACATTGTTCAGATTCGCCAGAAAAAAATAGTTGCCGTTGTCAGGATATTGCCCATCGAGAAATTTATTGAATTCAAGCGCAACCTGCAGATCTGCTTTCTTCTGATGTGATTCATCATCCGACTTCAATAAGCCATCGATTTCATCTTCATAGATAAAGAACGGCCGTTTTGCCGTGGTTAACTGATGAAACTGGCTCTTGAGCTTCTGGATCTTGCCATCTTCGAACGAAGAGTCTATGCTGAATGAGGTTACTAAAAGGTCTGAGCCTATGCGCTTATTGAGCTGCTCGGCAAAGTTGATGAGATAAAAGGAAACTGCGCCTTTTCCTTCTCCAGGATCGCCCTGCAGGAGAACTTTGTTCTGGAAGATCTTTTTCTCTCTCATAGGATTCCTGCCGACTATTGGGTTATACATAAACAGGCATTTGACCATGCGCTCAAGATAGGCGATCATGTCCTGATCACCGATGATTCGTTCCCGCGGAAGCACTTTGTTTGGCGGAATAGCAAGGTAAGCCAGCGGAGTGTAGAACTGATTGTCGATGGTATCTACGACCTGATCATCAGATGCGCCCTGCTTTGATGCGTCCTGCTTCTTTGGGTTCGGGCGCGAAACGATTTGCGGGGGCGTTAGTCCCTTGAAGATATAGGTCCCAATAGTCCATTCGATAGACTTCATTTCCCGATAGTGATCTTGGCCAAGGTGCTTTTGGAGGGCAAGATCCAACTGGCAGGAATACCTGCTGAAATAATCCCTCGTTGCAACGCGAGGTTCAAAGGATGATGTAGAGACACGTTCAACCAATCCCTCCAGAGTTTTTCGGATGAGCGAATACTCTGTTTGCAGATCTCCAGTTCCATAGGAGATAGTGAATGGTGCCAACGATAGCGTTTGCGTTGGAGAATCAGGCATTGTGCTCAGGGCGTTTTTCTGCTCAAGAACGCGGCTTGCGACATCAGCAGCATAGAGCAGTTCATGACCTTCGCAAAGCTCTTTAAGAGGGGCATCTGATTTACATTGATCGGTAACGATATGGGTAACCGCAGCGAAAAGCTGTGCATCCTGATAAAAAGACTCCTGCCATGCAGATCCGCCATGGCGAGTAATTTTTCCAGAGCCAACCCGATACAGTGTTTCGTACTTTACATCGGCAATCCTGCAATACGCCCTGAGCGAATCAGGGGTGATGACAATTGACATCTTCCCCCGTGCTCAATGGTACAATTCTTTGGCAAGCTCTTTCTTGAACAGTGCATTCTCTTCTTGCCTCTTGGCTAGCAAGTCGTTTTTTATCGTGCCCCATTGGGAAGTTTGCTTCGTATACCCTTCAGTTGATTCTGGCTCTTTCATGCGGTCGTACTGCCCTCGTGCAACGTCGCCACCGATAGCAGAGATGAGATCTGCTTTTCTCCGGTATTCTTCTGCTTGCTCAACCAGGATGAGGTGACCAGAGACGAGAACGACATCTTTCTTGCTCTGTCGGTAATGCTCCAGCTGCTTGATTGCATGATGCAGCCGTTCAGACGTTTTTCTGGATCTTAACAAAGCGACTTCACGCATGTTCATCTGGAGTTCAGCAAACCGATAATTCTCTCTTGCCTGAGAAAGCTGGTCAGAGATCTCTTCCCGTGCATCCATTAGGGCATAACGCTCTTTCTCGTAACCGTTGTAGAGGTCAACCAACGCCTGCTTTTGTTTCATCAATTCAGCATCCATGTGGTTTGCTGCGAGTTGCGTGGCAAGTTCCTTTATCTTTTCTGAGGTTTCGTCGATGCTGCCGTTGTACATCACAATACTTGCCTCAAGCCCGTCATCAACCTCGGACAATTCTCTGGCTTGCTGCTTGTAGGTTCTAAATTGATCACGCAATCCGCCCTGCGGCGATGATTCACTGTTCGCCTTTAAGCGGTCAACAAGAGGGCGATACTGCTTATCCGTCTTGATGGTATCCGGCAGGCTCTCAAGAATCCGCGCATACAGCTCAGAGTGATTCCCCTTGGTTCTTACTCCCTTGAGCTCTTCATTAAACTGGTCAAGGTTATGCTGAAGCGCATCTCTGGTCTGTGTAAGCTGCCGCATGAACCACCACGAATCAACCTGATACAGATTAATGCCAACTTTCTTGAGGGTGTCATAGACCTTGAGTTTTCTATCCATGTTTTTTTCCTGAGATTTAATTTGCTCATCGGTCAACCCATTCTGGTCTGACAAATTCATAACGATCATGCTTAACCGATCGGCGATATTCCATTGCTCACGAAGGCTGGTGGTGGTATTTGCCATCGGCTCTGCCTGATCTTTGGGGAGAAACTTGAAATACTTGGAGAGCAAGTCCTGCATATGTGCGTCGGTGTTCTCTGTTGATGCTGTTGTAGATTCTACCTTCGTTTCTAAATTCCCGTGAGCATCCGTTGCCTGTTGCTGTGCAGGTTCTTCTATTTCAACCGGTTCAACCGTTTCAGATTCCACATCAAACGGGTCACCACCCGTTGTAGCCATTGTTCTCGCATTACCCATTTCTCATCCCTCCTTACTTTGCTTTGTTTTCTAAACCTAAAGACATCAACGGTACTGCGCAGTTCATGTCCACGCGGTACGGTGCGAATCGATGATCGTGATAGTCATACAAGATGCCTCTGCGCGAAGGCATCTGCTGCTCAACATAAGTATCAAGATGGTTGTAAAATACATCGACCTGCTTTTCTTTTTGTGCAAGCATGCCTTGCGTCGAACCATAGTAGTAGGCTGCAACCCCCGTCAAGCCAATGAGCACGGTTGTGCGAAGAGCCCTCTTGACAACTTCTCCAAGCGTGAGTGTTTCGTAGACTACCATGCGTCATTCCCCTGCATAATGATGAATCATTTTTTTCATATAAACCTGCGCTGTCGTGGCAGAGACAACAGGATTCAGATAAATCACATTCTTATGCCCTTTTTCATGCACCTCAACGGAAGCGATGCTGTCTTCAATGCTCCCCTTCCCACCGTACCTTTCATAGGTAGATTGCAGCCAAGAACCATCAACGAGTTTGATGCCTTTCTTCGGTGCTTCTTCCTGCATCTGCTCATCAAACGTGCTGTTGGTAACGATGATGGAGAGATCAGCACCAACAAACTGCTGACGTTCAGCTACTTCATCCACCAGATTGAAAATTTCAGAAGATCCATTCTTTCTCTTTCTTTTTCTCAAAGCATATTGCACTGGCCAGCTCTTGCGGTATTTCGCTTCGACCAGCACATGGTAGAGCTTCTCGTTGTTGAGAACGTTGTAGCTGACATCCACTTCCCGAAAGCAATCAGGTGAACGGTGGAATTCAACATGATGCAGGACATTAAGATATTCCTTCTGCCTCAGAAGTTCAGCAAGCCAGAGCTCGAACCGCAAGCCGTTAGTCCGCTCTTCTTTCGCCTTGCGTTGAGCAAGCGTTGAGCGCTGTTCATTTTGCATGGTAATCACGATACGCCTGATAACCTTTGATGGCAGAATACCCCAACAGCACAGCTCCCAACAACGGCTGTGGTCCTGGAATGATAGTAAGAGCAACAAGACCTCCAAGACCGTAGCCAGCACGTTTTCTATTCTGCTCAAACGAAGAAGGATTTGGCTGATACCCGAGCGTCTCTCCTTTCAGCAAACGAAGTGCTTCTTCCGCGAGTTTGTCGTGTTTCTTCATCGCAATGCACCTGAAAAATACCAAGGCCCCTCAACAAAATCTCTCACCGATCATTCTATGGCGAGGAAGAGGCACTTGGCACGGGTGAGAGAGCTGGAGATGCTGGAAGAGTATTCAAACGCCCCGTAAGTTTCTGATCAAGGGCGTACCCTTGGACATAATGATCAACTAACAATTTCATTTCTTGCCTGCTGCCCAACATCAAAGTGGACAATCGGAGATAATCTTTTATCGGTCCTCCGGGCTTTCCGGCAAGCAGAGCTGCCATCTTTGGAATGTAAGCAAGGTCTTCATCAAGATGTCCTGCAACAAGTTTCAAGGCACCACCAAATGCTGGGAGTGATGAGGTTGCGTTATAGCTCTGGGATGGCACACCTATTTGTCCAAAATCTCTTGACTCTACCCTGTTAACGTATGCGGCAAGATCGCTGAGTTCTGTTCTATGTGCCGTAGCATCAGTGCTCAGTTCTACTAACCGTTGACCAAGTTCTATGAAGTCAACAAACGCAGGGTTGCTTCTCAGATATTCTTGAAAAAGAAATCGATCTCCTTCCAGAACATCTGCTTTTACTTTGCTCTCCACCCAGGTCTTTCCGGAAACCTGATGATAGGAATTGTGCACTTTCTCCTCGAGATGAGTAATCACTGCTGCTTCTTGCTGTGTGGCTTGATAGTTTTTATAGCATGTTCTTGCGCCGATGGCAAGACTACCAACAAGGGCAACTGAGATCGTTGTTTTTAGCACGTTCTTGAGCAGGTAGGACATCGATTCACCTCATCAAACTGGTTGCATTGAGATCGGGTGTGTGGAAAACAGCGCTGCTGTTGTGGTCAGGGGTGCTGCTGCCGAACATCTTCTTCCATGCATCTGTTGCTTTGTCTTTAACATAGTCCTTGAACGAACGAGCATCTTTTGTTGCATCATGGGTAACCTCACGCATGAAGGTCTTTCCTTCAGTCTGTGCTTCAGACTGTGTTGTTGCGAATCGTTGCTCGAGGGTGCCAACTGCAGTCTTACCGTCGACATACCGGATGGGCATCTCTTCACTCGTACGGCGATTCTGGAGGAAAAGCTCATAACCTACGAGGGTTTTTTGGACGTGAAAAGAGACGTCTTCAAAAGCAACATAGTTGTCTCTCGGTCCAAGAGGATTTGCAGCCGCTTTTGCTTCATGTCCAAAGGCAAGCAGACGATCAGCCAGCGCTTCATATCCTTGAGGATTTTTGACCACAGCAGCCTCAAGATCTGAGACCAGAGCTTCCGGCTGGACAGGTCCTACACGCAACTTGCCATCCATATAACGCACACCTTCCTGCTGCCCACTGCTCTTCACAACAAGGATGGGATAGCTGGATCCACCGTTCACTTTCATCTCCAAGCGAACATTATTGAAGGGAATGTATCCTTCAGCAGTTGGAACCGGATGAGCTTGTGCCTTCATCTGATGGCTCCATTCTCTCGTCTGATCAATCACCTGCTCATACTGTGCAGGATCTTTTCCAACAGCATACTGCATTGCCTCTAAATAATTCTGTGGTTTTGTGGGACCAAGGAACCCATGGGTTACATAGCCTGCTCCAAAGATTGCAGCAGTGACGATAACTTTTCCGATTGTTCTTCCAAGTTTCATGTTGATACCTCCCTCATTACTGTTTTATGCCGCTCAATGCGGTGTAAAGATTCTCTCTGCCACTTCTCAACGATTCACGGACAATGCCATCAAGACGATACTCCAAGGATCCAAGCTGAAAGTCTTCGGTTATCGGCTGCCGGATACCTGTGGTTGTCTGCGTGATGTAATACGTCTCGTTGAGCCGATGAAGCTTGTAAAGATCCAGTGAAGGCTCAGGTTTTGAGTTGCCCAAAAGATAGCCGCCGGCGAAAAATAGTCCCGTTACGATCGCTTTCCGTGCAAGAACGCGAAAGAGATACGATGTCGGTGAGGAATATTTCTTACTTTTGCCGGTAAACACTTCTACAACGCCCATGAAGTGTGTTAGCCGAACATCCTATAAAATCATGCGCTGTGGTGGGAAGGACAGCAGCAAGAAGAAACCGACGTGAAGCAGTGCTCGCAAGATCTCAGAAAGATGGAGATCGACATCAGTCATAGATACTCAATATCCACTTCAAACTGATCCGCGGTTGGATATTCAACAACGATAGCAGGAATCAGCCCTTGCTTCTTGCATGGTGATGCCCATCGTTTGACATGCTTATGCGAAAGCAGGATCCTCATCTTCTGTTCATCAAGGGCGATATCTGGCACAGCAAGATGAAGCGAGGCGGTGATCGAAGCCATAACATCCAGCAGCTTCTTGTGAAGGGCATCCTTGTCTGCTGCTGCCAAGCGTTTGTTATACTCGAAACCAGGCGACAATTCAGGCACATAGATTGCTCCACGGGTCAGCATGCCTTCATCATCCATCTCATCAAATGCGCGATGGGTATGCAACGCCTCGCGTTTAATTCTATTTCTAAACTGGATGGCATCTTTCAGCTTTGCGGTGCAGAGATGAATCGGCAGATGATAGCCTTTGCTCTTGGCATAACTAATCATCCGGGTAGTGTTAGTAAATGACTGACCGAAAGATTTTTATTCTTTGAAATATTTGGTGTGCGTATGGCACCAAAACTCATCTGCACAAGCTGCAACAGCAGCAATATCGTTATGAATGGACTTACTTCTGCCAAGAAGCAGA
>JACRKL010000042.1 GCA_016219835.1 Candidatus Woesearchaeota archaeon | reverse complement strand
TTCTGCTTCTTGGCAGAAGTAAGTCCATTCATAACGATATTGCTGCTGGTGCAGCTTGTGCAGATGAGTTTTGGTGCCATACGCACACCAAATATTTCAAAGAATAAAAATCTTTCTGTCAGTCATTTACTAACACTACCTACCTTAGGATCAATCTCCTACCTGATTATCTCAACTGTGCATTTGACGAGCAAGGGAACTCCCATGGAGTAGAAGGGTCATTCATTGATGTTGCAGGATTTGATGTCCTGAAATTTGCAAAGATGCTTTCATCATCCAACCCCACGGTTATCGAATGGTTGATCACCGATATTGTTTACTTCGGGAAGCAAAATGAAGTCTTCAGGAAATTTGCAAGAGACCACTTTAGCAAGATAGCCCTCTATCACCACTATAAGTCAATGTGCCGTAACAATTACCTCAAATACCTCAAAACTAAGAATTCCGTAACATTCAAGCGTTACCTCTACACCTACCGCGGACTGGTGAACGCAAAATGGGTGGTGAAGAAAGGAACAGTGCCTCCCATCAGGTTTATGGATGCTATGAAAGAAATGGAAGGTATCATTCCTGCATCCATCATGAAGAAACTAACTTCCCTGATTGACATCAAGAAAGATGGAAAAGAAAAGGAAGATATCCCAAACATAGGGCAGCTTGATGAGTTCATTGAGAAGTTCTTAAAAGATGATCGAGAAGCTCCAACAGAAAAATCCCATGCTACGGTTCATGATCTTAACGCAGAAGTGAGAAAGATAATCCTCGGAAGATGATAAACCAAACTCCTCACTTCCCGCTCACAATCTCCACCACATCCGTATGGTGCAAGAGATGATCTTTTCCGTCGCTTTCTTGCTCAAAACTCAATAGTCAGCTTACGATCCCCTTCCAAGTAGATGTGACCCTTTTTAACACGGTCAAGACCAATCTTCTTGACCATTTCTGCAGGGAAACGGGTAGTTATTGAAGTGCCAGACTTCCAGAATTTTATTTCTTTTCGCTCGATACCCCAGAGCCCCGCTTCCTTGAGTTTTTGTTCAACGATATGCATGCTCTCTTCGGGAAGGTATTCCTCACCGCATATCTTACAGTACTCGACATCCAATAGTCCACAATCTACCCCATCCCTGATAACCTTCTCTTTCTTCCAATGAATTTTCCCGCCACAAGGGCAGGGATACGCAATCTTTTGCATGATCACACCTCGATAACGGTAATAGGATATATCTTTTTTGTATCTTCAACTCTAAATTCCCGATAGATCACTTTGAACCAACGGTAATGGGAAACGACAGAGCCGTCATCTCTTAGTTTTTTTGCTCCTTTCTGCACTGCTTCCTTGATCTGCTCAACGCCAATGCCACGTAACTGCATTCTCTCAAAGACATGCTCGGAACGTTTCTGATCATCGTGATGTGCCTTGACATTCCTAAATGCAGTATTCACTCGAAGTTCCATGAATCTCTATGAATGTGCAGAGAAATATATAAATGTTCTGAATTTCGGATTACCTTCCTTTGCTCTCCAATCACATGAGCTCTTTCTCATGTTTCTTGAAGCACGATATGCAGATCCAATCGTCTAATTTCTCATCCGTAAATCCTTCATGCTCTTCTCCAGCAGCAGATGAAATCCTAGCGTTGCATCCATTTGCTCGTCTGTTTGAGGTGGCAGCTGTGCTTAACCAAGAACCCTCCATTTTCCCTCTGTAATGATAATCAGTTTCTTGAGCACTCTCTCCATCGGAATCTGGAGCAGGAAAGGATGCAGGATCTTATTGACATGTTCAGCTCTCTGGTCATGCAGAGAAATGACGATGACTGTGATGACTTTTGGCTGCTGGAAGTAGTAGATAGTGCCAAAATCCTTGTCAAAGGTAAGTATGGTTCTACCTTCTTTTCTAGAGAGAAGTACGACATCCTCATCCGTAGAAAGGGACTTGTCGATCCTCTTGATATCAATGCCTTTCGTTTGAAGGTAGGCAACGGTTTTAATACTTATGTTCAGGTCAGCCAGAAGCTTCCATCGGGTCAAGTTCTTCATAATTCATGGCAGATGCTGCATAGGATATTGCTGCAGTGATATCATCTTTTGTCAATTCGGGGTACTCTTCAATAATCTCTTCCCGTGTTTTTCCGTTGGCAAGAAGATTCAGCACGAGAGAAACAGGAATACGAGTTCCTTTAATGACTGGCTTTCCTGCAAGGATATGGGGATCAACAACGATGTGGACTTCCATAAGAATAGATAGGAGGTTCTTTTATTTAAAGGTGACGAAAGAGTATTAATGATTTAGGGGTTTAAATCCCCGACCTTTAGGTCGTTCTTTCTCCGAAAAATTTTTGTGCGGCAAAGCCGCAGGACTATCCTGCGGACGAAGCTGCGCACACAATTCGAGTTAAGAATAGCGTGAGCTCTTGTCT
>JACRKL010000040.1 GCA_016219835.1 Candidatus Woesearchaeota archaeon | reverse complement strand
TCTGCTTCTTGGCAGAAGTAAGTCCATTCATAACGATATTGCTGCTGTTGCAGCTTGTGCAGATGAGTTTTGGTGCCATACGCACACCAAATATTTCAAAGAATAAAAATCTTTCTGTCAGTCATTTACTAACACTACCTGAAATTCCAGGAGTCATTATCTCGGTAGGATTGGAATACGCAGCCCAATACTTACGACCAGAAGATATCGTGAAACTGGTGAATACAATTCAGAGCGATCACACCATCAATCCTGATGCAAAAAGAATTGGCTTGGAACGATTCCAGTCCTCGGTTGAAGGAGTGGTGGCTGTCAGCAATACCTTATCCGTCCAACAAAGAAGCCTGGGTCACTACCTGGCAGAAACAGAACACTATCTTGGCGTCTATGGAAGAAATAAGTATGTCGCACGATCCCGTGCATACTACGGAGCGGTAGAGGCAAGCCCATTCCTTGCTAAGACATTAGATGATTTCATCGACCGACAAGGGCATATCATGCGCTCATGGACGAGATAAAATGCCGTGGATCAACGTTGAACGGATTACAACTGCCGGAATTGGCATCATTCTTTAACGAGATTGCACGCATGGGCAATGAAGAAAGATCATTAGTCATTGGTCCATTAGAAAGCCGTATGCTCTACGTTATACTTGAGAAAGTACCCCATGCGCCATTTGCTTTTGCAGATGCACCGGGACTAGAACCGCAGCATAACATGATTCAACTAAACAACAATGCTCAACCATTCTTTTATGCACTCCACAAGAAATTTGCATCGGTACTTGTCCAACAACGAAAAGCGATAGAGGCAGGTTTTACTTCTGCCCAACAAATGCTCGAAGATGGAACGTTAACAGACATCGTTCGAGAAATAAGCAAACGCTATGCTAATGAATCAACAACACCAGAAATGCTGCCAGTTGCAGTCGTGCAAGAGGAGTTAGAAAAAGATAGAGACGAGGCAGCAACAACGTATGCCCTTGCGATCACAAGAGGATCAGGAAAAGATCTGCAAAGATTGAGAGTACTGAGAGCACAGCAGCTCTTACGAGAAGCAGGAGTCCCAACGCATGAGGTTGATGATTATCTTTTTGATCTTGGAAAAAAGGATAGAGCATTAATGCAATCAGCTATCGGTTTTCCTACCTTGCCTGGACATACTCTGTAAAAAAGTCTACTAATTCTACTGCTTCTATCGGACTGATCCGTTGCTTGCCATACACAACATCTCCTATGGTACGAGGTTCTGTACGTATATTTCGAAGAAGGGAATAAGCAGCATGGAGTTCTGGTGTCGGTGCATGCAACTTGGGTTTGTGATATTTCCGAGCGTATGGGCTTTCAAGATAGTCAGCAAGGAAGACAGAGAAATTGGAAATATATTGGGATGGATCGGGCTGCTCTTTGGCATGCTGCACCAACGCTTTTCCACCGATGACTGATGAGAGGGGTGTCAAAAGAACTCCGGCAAAGGGACTCGTTTCGAATTCATTGCGAGATGCACCTGGTTTTCTGCGAAGCATGGAAAAAGAATTCATGCTTTGACAGAAGAGGTCATAATCAGATAGGGGGATTTCAAGAAGCTCAGTCATCGTTTTTACCCACTCCTGTTGGATCGAATCGCGATTCCCATTCAGATACGCACGAACTACTGGCTTGAGATACGAGGTCAGCAGTGAAACCTCATAAATCCTCTCCGGAGGGATATGCTGTGCAACCTGAAGCGTAAAATCATGAACCCCATGAGGCCAGAGAAGATTATCAATCCGCATACCGATATCATGAAAGCTAGACATCATCGTGAACAAGACTGTTTGTCCTTGCGCATCATAACCCAGTGCATAGGTTTCTTCAAGCAAGTGTTGGAAATCAGCGAGCTTCCATGAAGTATGTTTTGTCGGACTGCGATACGTTGCTGCTAAGTCAACAAGAACATGTGCTGTGCTAATCTCCGACAGAGCTAACAATGCTCCGACAACATCTCCGGCAGCGTACAGTTTCTTGGGGTCATCATGCCAGAGCGTCGTTGCTTTGCGCACCGAAAAGGTCAGAGCATGCATTGCTTCGTCTGAGGCATGGCACAGTACAAGAGAAGAAAAAAGACGAGTAAATGCATCAGCATAAGCTCTACTCCCGATTTCTGGTGCAAGGACAACTGGCTCCAGCATCGTCCGACAATGACTCCCAAAATTCACCATTTCCTCAAGTGAGGAAGCGGTCGAAAGAGTAGTGATAAGCTTCCCTAAGTTTTCATCTTTGGAACGCGCATCGGGAAAGATACGAAGAGCATAACGGACTGCTGACATGTTAGGCTGGGAACCAGAATTTGGAGTTGAACCTACCTCCCATGGCTTAAGATCGTTCAAATCTTGAAGGAAAAAGGAGTCATACTGTTTCCGAGGATGACTATACCGATAGACTTGATAGTCAAACAGCAGCTCACCGTTCAACGTTTTTTTGTTAAAATGAGATGATACATAAGGCGACTCAGGAGGTCGAGAATTCTGAATATTCTGTGCATGCCTCTTCAAAAGATTACCAAACGAAAGTAAAGAATCCGCAGGCGCAGCAGCGTGCGGATCGCGGGTAAGGAGTTCATAAGCCTCAGCAACCCTCTTAAACGCATCTTCAGCTTCTTTGTTGTCAGGATTTCTATCCGGGTGATGCTGACCTGCGAGTCTGTAGTATGCTTTCTTAATCACTAAGGTATCTACTCCAGAGGTTACCCCAAGGATACGGTATGCTTCTTCTCGGTTCATGCACAGGAGGAAGACAGAAGCATATATAAAGATTGCTACAGTCATTATCCAAGAGTAATAAAGAGACTGCAGTAAAGACCTACCACAAAATACGTCAAAAATAAAGTAACGTTTATAAACAACGCATTTTTCTCTGATACGTAAACTCGCTTATTGGGAATCGATAGAGTTTTGGTTCCCAAGACACAGGGGGATATGCAGAGCAATCCCACGACAAACATATAAACAATATCATAAATCACATTCATACCCCGCTTAGCTCAACCGTAACGCGCAGCTTTTACCAAAAGCTGGCAAAACACATCCAGTGGGATATGCAGGGCAATCCCACGACAAACATATAAACAATATCATAAATCACATTCGCATCCCCGCTTAGCTCAACCGTAGAGCGTTCGGCTGTAGAAGCTGCAGGACTACCAGCTCTTGCTGTCAGAATGAAATGCAGTCAGCCGTTACCGAAAGGTTCCTGGTTCAAATCCGGGAGCGGGGATCCTTCTTTTAGGTGAAATCCCTTCCGTGTATGCACAAATGTCATACAACGCTTAAAGACCTGGGTTCTTTCTCTGTCACACCATGGCAGAAAACGACATCTACGACAACCGGAAGAGATACCAAGCCTTAAAGGATAATATCACCACCTACACCAAACCCCCTAAACCCGGAGACAGGCGTAGGAAATACGTCATCAAAAACCATGTTAATCTGAAATACTTCAATGCCATAATCTCCAAGCTTGAGGTAAGGGACGCATCTTACATCCGGCGCTTGAGGGTGTGCAGAGCCCTGTTGGTTATAACTCACATTATTGAGAAGGATCTTGTAACCATTGACCGAGAAGATATTGACCAAGTAATGACGTTCTCATATACCGTGAACAAGAGCATTGAGAGCAGGAAATCATTTTCTATGGACATTAAATTTATCTGGAAGCAATTATTCCCAGAGAAGGATGAACGGGGACGCTTCGATGAAACCCTTACTCCTTATGTTGTGAGGCACCTATCAAACAAGGTTGACAAGAGTCGTGAAAAATTAAGGGGCGATAAGTTTTCAATGACTGAGTTTGAACAAATAGTCCAAAGTTTTGCCAATGACCCGCGCATGCAGGCACTTCTGACCATCTCTCTGGAAAGCTTATCCCGGTCCCAAGAATTGCTCTACCGCAAGATAAAGGATGTTGAAATAGGTGATTCCTACGCCAAGATTTACATCACCTCACATGGAAAGGAGGGTACAGGCTTTTTGAGGGTCATTGACAGCTACTTCTATCTTTCAAAGTGGCTCAACCAGCATCCCTTACGCAATGATTCGAATGCATTTCTTTTTGTTAATCTAGGGAAAACGAACCGATTTAAGCAGATGAAGCCACGAAATGTGAACAAACTTATCAGGGAACGATGCCGAAAGCTGGGTATTCTCAAGCCAATAACCTTCTACAGCCTGAAGCGCAATGGCGTTACTATCATGCGATTAGCAGGAGAAAGCGACCTTGAAATCCAACGTACAGCACGATGGACAAGCAGCAAACAACTCAAAACCTATGATCTCAGCAACCAAGAAGAAAGCTTCATGCAAACGCTGATCAAGCGTGGTAAGATTCAGGCTGAGGGAAAATATGCCACACTTGCTCCAAAAACAAAAGAATGCGCGTTCTGTCACACAGAAAGCGGGTTTGCCGAGACAATGTGCAGTACGTGCAAACGCCCACTAGACAGACTGAAGATAATTGAACAAGAGAAAAAAAAGGATGAGCAAATAGTAGAAATGAGTAAGAAGATCCTTGACCAAGAGCAGAAAAAAGATCTGGCAATGGAAGCTATGGGTAAGAAGATGGAAGCTATGGAAACGATGTTCCTGAAAACTCTTGCCGAGCTTAATCCTGAAACTGCGGTAAAGAGGCTTCCTCCGGAAATGGTGAGTAAGATCCAGAAAGTCAGTTCCTAGGCTCTCCAAACGTCTGGATGTAGAGTGCTACAATCTTTTGTAGCTTGTTCCATTCCTCTTCGGTAAAGGATGATTTGTTCATGGATGGAATAAGTGCAAAGTCATTTTTAAGGTTTGTAAACAGGTTGTACGGACAACTTATGGCTTCTTGAAGAAAGGCAAGAGTGCAGTATCTTTTTTGAGAATCTTTGGGAGTGTGTCCGGCGTAAGAATCTGAATGTTTCCTGATGCATCTTCGTACTCAATTTTGTTATGTAAGAGGCTGTGGTGTATCTTGTCTAACAGAAACGCTTTCTGGGTAGCTAATTTGTTTATTTCAGGAAGGTTTAGCATTTCTTCCTGTAGGCCTTCTTGGCAAACGGCTATGATGTCTTTGAGAGCTCCAAAGAAGCCTTCAATGCACTCATGATACTCTACATCAGAGGGTAAGGGCAACGTTATCCATAACTTACCTACTTTCTGAGGTACAGTTGTACCATGGATGTGAATTTGAACATGGGGCTGTTCATGCCTGCTTTTTCCCGGAGGATGATGTTCTATCCTGAAACCTTTCTGCAGATGGACACCCGTTTCTCCATGCTGTTTATGTTCAAAGGCAAGGTTGAACTCCAGCGTATAGTTCTCGTCATAGGAATGTTTGGTTCTCATTAAAAGCGATGCACTATAATCTCTCCCAGATTTATTGATAGTTGCCGTTAGATGGCTTCGTTGCACCATATCCTGATTGAAATATTTGACATACCTTTCAATATCAATAAAAGGTTTCATGGGATGATCCCCATCTTAATCCATTCCCGCTCAATATCTTCTTCATAGGTTAGTTCGGAAAAACCTAAGTTAGTCAGTTTTCGTTTCCACCAATCAGGATCAAGAATATGTTTCTCATCAAGGATAAACAGATCGTTCACATGTAATCGGATGATTTTTTCAATCATGTGCATATAGGTTTTTGCTTTCTCGGTTGCTCGACTGCCAGCGTCTAACACTTCTTTACCTCCAGATTTTTCTGAGAGAATCGTAATGCCAAAACGATAGTCAGGACTTAGGGGGAGAGTTGGGACTTGGTAGCTAAAGGTGAATTCCAAAGAAGTTGTGCCTTTTGGCACCAGCAATGTGGCGATTTTTTCGTTTTTTTCAGAGAGCGTAAGCCTATTGAGAGGTTTATGAACTATATATGCATCTGAAGTCAGCGTTTTTCGCTGGGTTTCAAGCTGTATAACCGTCTGCTTCAGCGCAGTGTTCTCCCGTAGCAGTTTCAAAAGGATGTCATCATAGGTATCTTTTCGCTCTCCTATCTCATCCAGCTTTTTCTTCGTTCCTTTCTTAATCCAAAGAGTTGTTCTCATTTGTTTCAGTTCTAATGGTGGATTTGGGTACATGGTTAACCTCTATAGAGGCAATAGAGACTATAGTTATATATAAATGTTTGCTTTTTTGAGTCATACCCCCGTCTTCATAGGATCGATTTTCACCGTTGCATTTAAACTCTATAAACCATCTGTACGCTCAAAAGAATTCATGTAATGGTCGTTCTTGCCGTTTCCTCGCTACCAGAGGTCTTGTCCCCACGATCTTTTCATAGACTTCACTAAACTGTTCTTGAAATACTAACGTTCGTTCTAACGCAATGGAACGTAGATAATCTGAAACATTCAAGTAACCCATTGCCTCTGCATTATTTCTCACCCGTTCGTGCTGTGCATTAGTTACTCTTACGAAAATCCTGCTGTTCTTTGGCATGACTACTACACCCCCCGTGCCTAATTTGTAATCACTTGAGAAAGACAGTTATAGGCAGCTATATATACTTAACCTCCTTTTCAGGTCAAATAATAACCAGAATGAGGCTAAAATGAAAACGTTTTCACCAAAACTTGACGCTCTAAGTGAAAATATTATTTATCTCCACTCTCTGAACTCGAGAAGTACGATTTCTGATCTCGCCAAAAAACTGAAAGTAAATCGGAAGATCGTTGAGCATCGTACCAAAAAACTCTATAGAAATGGCATCATCAAGCCACTGCTCGTCTATAATCACCGTGGCCTGACAAAGGCAACCATCTTGGTCAAGCTCTCTATTTTCGACCGTCAGGTTATCAATGCTATCCTGCAACTGAAGAAACTTGTCAAGCTCAAAGAGACCTTAGGAAAGTATGACCTCTCACTGCTTGTGATTACAGAAAACCAGAAAGAGTTAGATATGATCCTTAGTAAGGTTAATACGTTGCTCCATCATAGAATTCTTGGAAGTGTTATCATTTGACTGATAAACGCTCCATGTTTCTTTCTTGAAGAAACAACCCGATAACCTTGTCGTGGTTTTCTAAAGATTTCGAGAATGAGCATGTCTTTCTCACTACTCTTCCAACTCTTTGTCTGAT
>JACRKL010000039.1 GCA_016219835.1 Candidatus Woesearchaeota archaeon | reverse complement strand
TCTGCTTCTTGGCAGAAGTAAGTCCATTCATAACGATATTGCTGCTGTTGCAGCTTGTGCAGATGAGTTTTGGTGCCATACGCACACCAAATATTTCAAAGAATAAAAATCTTTCTGTCAGTCATTTACTAACACTACCTGCAATTGAAAGAACAGAAAGCATTCTATGAGGGAACGTGCTATTATCTTTTATTTCAGAAACCGTAAACTCATCCCAAACTGATATACTGCGCACACGTCGATACCGTGAGCACCTCTAAATCATGGGGCAAATAGCCGTTGTGATCCAGATATGGCTGCTTCGCTGCATCGTCCACGATAGCTGAGCACGACGTTTCTGTGTTTTGCTCGTTAAAGTCGTAGGAATTAAGAACGCATGGTGTAATTGTTTGACCAACACAATTGATCTTCAGATCCGCCAACTTCAACCTGCAATCATTGCAGAACAATTCTCGCTCGCTTCTTGACACATCCGTAATGCAGCCAGATATTAGAAGAGCAGCAACCAACGTAAGTAAAACAACCGTTTTCATTGTAATATCTCCTCGCATTTCTGTTGTGAAAATCCTTCCTGCTCTAAATAACTCCATGCCTGGCCATAGACATCTCCGCCACAGGATGCATAGGCGGTAAAAATATCAGTGCAGGGATCTGTCTGCTGAAAAACGGGAACTCCCATCTGCTGAGTGCTACACTGTCGGCTCATATCGTTAACTACCCGCAAGCACTCCGAGCACGCGATCCTGTCGTCTTCACTCAAATTGGGGACGGTGCTGCAGCCGACGATGAAGAGAGAAATCAGTACAACAAAGATGATGAGGAGTGAACGCATACTACTACCTTCCCAGAAGCATTATATAAATCTTGCTCTCGTTTTTTCCGAGGCTTTCGTAACATTTAAATACCAGCAGCATCTTTCCCTCTTTCAGTAAGACTTCTGGAGTTGATGTTATGGATCAAGAAAGCATCATGAAAACGGGAACAACAACGGTAGGCATTGTCTGCAAAGATGGTTTAGTCCTTGCAGCTGATAAAAAAGCAACAGCTGGATATTTTATCGCGAACAAGAATGTTGAAAAGGTCATTACGATCAAAGACAAGATGGCCTTAACCACCGCAGGAACCGTTTCTGACATCCAGCTGATGGTGAAATATCTCCGGGCAGAAGTCAAGTTGATGGAGCTTCGCACCAAGAGAGACATGCATGTGAATGAAGCAGCAAGCCTGCTTGCAGGCATGGTCTATGCTAATATTCGAAAGTTCAGTGTCATTCCTGGCATCTCGCACTTCCTGTTTGGCGGTGTTGATCATACCGGTTCCCATCTCTACGACATTTATCCCGACGGTTCCATTCAGGAAATCGATGATTTCGTTTCTTCGGGTTCAGGCTCTGTCTTTGCCTATGGTTTACTGGAGACGGTCTACAAGAAAGGATTATCTACAGAAGATGGCGTGCAGCTTGCGATTAAATGTGTCAATGCTGCTATCCAGCGGGATGTTGCATCCGGCGAGGGCGTTGATGTCTATGTCATAACCGAGAAAGGCATGCAGAAAGTCTTCTCAAAACAGCTGCAGATCAAGCTGGAGAAATAGTTTTGTTTCTTCATGCAGTTCAAAAAAGAGGAGTAATCATTGTATGGTATATAAGGTGTATCTATGAGTAAAATTATTAAGGAAATTATGAAGTTTCTGCCTGAGGGCAGTGTATCGGATGCAGTCTTTGAAGGCGCAAATATTGTGCTCTATTCCAAAGACAAAGATTTTCTCTTTAATAATAATGACGTCATTCGCAGAATTGTGGAAGACATCAAAAAGCGTGTCGAATTACGACCAGATCCCAGTTTGTGCTTAGACCCTGAAAAAGCGAAAGAGCAGATCATCCAGATGCTGCCGCAGGAAGCAGGCGTCAATGAAGTGTTGTTTGATCCGCAGCGATCCCGAGTTATCATCGAAGCAGAAAAGCCAGGCATTGCCATTGGTAAGCAAGGAGAGAATCTTCGTGCCATTAAGCAGCAGACATTTTGGGTTCCTCATGTCAGAAGGACGCCGGCTATTAAATCGAGCATTATCGACGGCATCCGCCGCGTGTTATATGAGAATTCTGATTACCGCAGAAAGTTTTTGCACAAAGTAGGACAGCGTGTCTATGATGGCTGGATCCGAGACAAGAAGCATGAGTGGGTTCGCTTAACCTATTTAGGCAGCGGCAGGCAGGTGGGCAGAAGCTGCCTCTTTTTGCAGACGCCAGAGTCCAGAGTTCTTCTTGATGCAGGTATCGACCCTGCAAAGAACATCGATAACTCAGAAATGTTTCCCTACATGGAAGCACCGGAGTTCAAAATTGATGAGCTTGACGCCATCATCATCTCGCACGCACATCTTGATCACGTTGGCTTTTTACCCTGCTTGTTCAAGTACGGCTACAAGGGACCGGTGTATTGTACTCCTCCGACGAGAGATGTCATGTCCCTGCTGCAATTGGATTTTGTCAAAATCATGAAGCACGAAGGCAAAGATCCATTGTACACCTCTGAAGAAATCAAGGAAGTGGTGAAGCACACGATCACCGTGAATTATGAAGAAGTAACGGACATTACTCCGGATATTAGGATGACGTTCTACAATGCCGGTCATATTCTCGGCTCTGCGATGGTACACTTGCATGTCGGCAACGGCTTGCACAATATGCTCTACACCGCAGATCTGAAATTCGGCAACACCATGCTGCTTGATCCTGCGGTCCATATGTTCCCACGCCTTGAAACGATGATGATCGAATCCACCTATGGTGGCAGAGATAATCTACAGCCGACGAGAGAAGAATCTGAAGAAGACATGTCGAAGATTATTAAGGAAGCTATTGACCGTAAGGGAAAAGTACTCGTTCCGGTTTTGGGGGTAGGAAGGGCGCAGGAAGTGATGCTGATTATCGAACAGATGATCCGTACGGGCATGATTGAACGGGTTCCGGTTTTTGTTGATGGCATGGTATGGGATGTGACTGCCATTCACACAGCTTATCCAGAATACCTGAACATGAGAGTGAGAAAACAAATCTTCCACAAAGACCATAACCCTTTCCTCTCGGATATCTTCAAGCGTGTTGGTAGTGTCAAAGAGCGAAAGGAAGTTATCGAAGAAACGGGTTCGTGCGTCATCGTTGCCACGTCCGGTATGCTCGTTGGCGGAGCTTCTGTCGAATATTTCACGCAGCTCTGTGACAATCCCAGAAACACGATCATCTTTGTCTCTTACCAAGGCGAAGGCTCGCTCGGAAGAAGAGTCCAGCGCGGAGAAAAAGAATTAATCAACCCCCATAATCCAAAAGAAGTTCTGCAAGTCAAAATGCAGATCGAAACCGTTGAAGGATTCTCCGGTCATTCCAGCAGAAAGCAGCTGATGAGTTTCGTCCACAAATGTTTGCCAAGACCGAGAAAGATCATCTTCAACCACGGTGAAGCAACTCGTTGTTTGGACTTTGCGTCGTCTATCTATAAAATGAACCACATCGAGACGGTTGTTCCAAGAAATCTGGAGACGGTCAGGATTGTATGAGGTTAAACATTGGCGTTCAGAATCTTCAAAACGAAGACGTATGAAGAAGATTATCAAAGATTAGATCATCGTGAGCAGTTGCGTGTGGATGAGTTGGTTCGAGAATTATTTGAGAAAGGAGATTCCATCGGAAAGCCCTTAGGTATTCCGTTCTTTCGTGAGAAAAAATTTGAAGGAAAGCGGCTTCTCTATTTAGTCTATAAAACTCACATCGTTATTCTATTAGTAGCGATTGCTAACAAGAAAACGCAGCAGGCAACAATCAATGAAATACTTGCACAACTTGATGCATACAAGGTTTATGTCGAGGAACAGCTTAAACGAATAACCTAAGAACACTTAACCTGAAGAGGCATAACCAGCCCCTCATGCATACTTTTTGATTTCCATGATTCTGCCGTGCTTGATATCTTCAAGGCTCCTCTTCAGTTTATCAACCAGTTCGTGGTCAACTTCTGCCATTTCCTTCATATGCTCGTACTCTGCTCTTGAGATAGTGACGGTCTCTGTTGCTGCCATATCTTTTAAAGAAGTAATTGGATTATAAAAAGGTTATGGAAGAAGGGGATGAAAAACCAAAAACACCCGCTCCCTGGAGTTTTTTTAATCAGCCTTGACTTTGTTTAAGTCAATTTCAACGTACCTTTCTGGTTTGATGAGGTTTACCTCTTGCTTCTGGAAAGAAGCAAATCTTGCAGAAAAATATCCGTCCCTCTACATCGAAGGCTACTATGAAATCATCAAAGAACTCTGCAGTGCGATCCTCGCACTTGAAGGATGGAAAGCCCTGAATCATGAATGCCTTTACGCCTGCCTCCAACAAAAAAGCCTAAACCGAGAAATAGACTTCTCCTATCTTCTTGAACTCAAAGATCTCCTAAATTCCATAGGCTACCGTGGAGTAAAGGTGAGCCCTGAGCTTTGGAAACGTAATAACGTAAGAGGGAAGTGTTATCATTTGACTGATAAACGCTCCATGTTTCTTTCTTGAAGAAACAACCCGATAACCTTGTCGTGGTTTTCTAAAGATTTCGAGAATGAGCATGTCTTTCTCACTACTCTTCCAACTCTTTGTCTGATTGC
>JACRKL010000038.1 GCA_016219835.1 Candidatus Woesearchaeota archaeon | reverse complement strand
CCCCGCCGATTATAATTAAATCATATTCCTTAGTCATCTTTAATCACTCCGCAGTTTTCTAATCTTTCTTTGTATTTCTGAATGTGCTTCTCAAACAAATCAACTATTGGAATTATGGTTTCTCCGTCAAGAGCATATTCTCTGAAATTGCCGTTTTGCGTAATTTTTACAAATCCGCAATGCTCCAAGCACCTAAGATTATGAGATACTCTGCTTTGTTCAAAACCAGTTTTTTCACATATTTCTGTAACAGTCAGTGGCTTCTTTTTTAATAATTGAATGATTTCTAATCTCGTCTGGTTTGAAAATGCTTTGAAGAATAACCTGTGAAGATTATCCATTACGTAAACTTGTTGTAACTTAGGCATATGATAACTTTATCATATTGCTATTTAAATCTTTTGTTTCGGATTTAATGATTTTTGATGCTTTCCAAGAAGTTATAAACTCGCAATTAGGTGACGTTTACTTTACAGCTCACTTTTGACTTACAAATGGATAGGTTAGTATCTGGACCACATGACGGTGCATGGAGTGGATTGACAGAAGCAATAGCTTTTGGTACCAAAGATAACGTAAAAACGAGTACGGTTTATCATGAAATTAAGCATGCAAAGATGGATACCTTACTACGAAAAAACCCGGAGTTCTTAGAGAAATGGAAACAATTAGCAACGGATGATAACGGAAAGAGCCTGTATTTAACGAGTCTCGAAAAAATATGCTCAAGAATACGCAGCTTGTTTGTCAATGATCAAGAGAAGAAGTCTGATGAGAATCTACGACTTGGTTTTATGAGTCAGTATGCTAGAACAGATGTGTCTGAAGATATTGCAGTGCTTTGCGGAACTGTAGAAGAGAATCCTCGGGAGTTTATACCACTATTAATGAGAAAAGGGTATGCAGATGATGCCGGGCTTTCTCCTCAAAATCCAAAGATTGCGGCAAAAGTTCGGCTTGCAGAACAATACGGGTTAATACCTCAAGAGTTCACCGAGTATCTTTCTCTAGAGGAGATGTACTCGAGATCAATTATCTCAGAAAATAGGGTGCTACGAAAGGGCCTTGATCCAGATGAATACCATGAGTTGTTGGCAACAAGCAAGCAATTCCTTGAAGCAGCTCAAACGTTTGTCAATAAATATCCTACCAGTATCTATTACAGCAAAGTCTCCTCGTTACGTGCTTTTTTAATAGAGGAGATGGCTGATACGCCAAATGATAAAGAGGTCATCTCCGCATACAGGCAAGTACTTAAAGCGCCATGGAAGGATCCTGTAGAGTATAGGCGTGCATTGAATGTTCTAGCAAATTTGGAAGAGAGAGCTAAGACAGCAGATAACAATCCAAGATTTTGGAGAGATGCATACGATCAATATTCTCAAGCATACCGTGATGGAAACATCAACACGGTCATCAATGGGTTAAATCTTCCAGTGAATCAGTAACCAAAGTACATCGCAGCGAAAAACACAGTTGAGTCGAGATTATACCCCGAAGATTCGCAAACATTCTGCGGAGATCGTCAGGAAAGAATGACTAAACTTCCGGAGTTCATACTAGGCAGGTTAATAGTTATTAGCAAGTGATAACATTTTAGAAACATTTATATACTTGTTCATTCCACACTACCTCATGGCATTAATCTACAAAGACATGGAAGACTTCGGAGAAGAAGATACTGAAGTCCTTGAAGACCTCGAACGATCGCGCGAGAGGAGCAGAAAGGACGTCAAGTCTGTTCTCAATAAGTCGAAGCTCCGCAAGCAGGATTTAGATGAATTGTTTATGGAGTAAGGAAGAAAAATAGAACCTATACCGGAGGGCTAACATGAACAAAGCATTATTGACTATCAGAATGGCTGCAGATTGTCTAAGACACACTATTGGAATACCTGCAGATTATCTAAGATACGGACCGATAGTTACAACGGTTGATAGAACGGACTGTCTACCACCTAAACCGGTTCTATATGACCAAGATGAGATAGTCATGAAGGACTACAGAAATAGAGAACCATTCTTCGGATTTTGGACGAAGAAATCTTACGACTTTGGTGGGCAACTGGAGAGCATAGTTGAGGTTGCCAGGATGCTAGAAACCCCGGAAATGGCAAGAAATGATCACCGAATTGCATATGCCGATCAAACTCGCTACAAGACTCATGAAAGCCCGTTGTTAGAGCAACATGTACGAGACCAAATAACTGAAAATCTCAGACGGTTCTCCGATGGCGTAATCGGGAAAATAAATGAAACTGAAGACGTTGCACAAGTGATCGATTCTCGGATTACGTATCGGGCAAAAGAAGGAAGAGCGACCATCATTATCGACCAGATAGCGGTATCTAGATTAAATAACGGTCCCACTATAAGTTTTATACCCACACTAATCGGAGAAATTCTAGATTACTTCGACTATTCAAGTGGTCCAAAATCCGACCCTCAGGTATATAAGAACAATATAAAGTACTCGAGAGATGCGTGGCGAACGGTCATTCAAGGGTCTCTCCCTGAAGGAGTTGCAGTTCCATTAGCAAGTAAAGCTCATAAAGCTGGATTTGATTTAGATGAACTGTTTATGGAGTGAGGAAGAGAAATGAACTACAAAGGACTGATCAAACAGGTCGGGAAAACAGCAACGGCATTACTAGTAAGCGCAGCCATGATAAAAGGTTGCATAGCTCTCAACAGCCAGATCAAGAATCAGACTCTGGAGCAATTGACCGAACTTTCAGAAGCTGTAGAATGCTCTGACGGCAAAGCTGGCTACAGCAACAAGGATGTTGAAGGGTTCTACGATCGTTTGGTTGATACTCTTGTCAACAAAAACCAAATATCAGGAGTTTCATTTCCACGAAGTACCTTTGAACGTCAACTCCATGCAATGGGGATTATGACCAAATGTTCGGGAATCCAGAAGAGTATTTCAAGCCAGAAAGTCTGAAGAACAATCCCTATATAGGTCCAGGAAATGGACGTACACTGCTTGATGTCCTCACCTCTTATAAGCAAAATCCTTAAGTGTTATTTATCTTCATTCTGTTTCAGGCAACTTTTTAATACCTGCATACCTCAAGGTAAAGGATGGCATCCGCTCCTTCACAGCAAGATGTTCTCCAATCCCTCTATTCCTCATATCGTCGAGAATTATTGCAAAGAAATAAGCGCCTTCCTGTGCTTTTCAAACGTCTGCGGATCAAACCTGCCGTAAACTCCCGAGAGTCCATCTTTGAATTGCTGGGATTCCACTTTCTCGATAACTTTTGCGATCCTCTCATCAACGTCAGAGCGCCGTGAGATTTCTGATCGTATCCATATTTTGTCCTTCATATGGGGAAGCATCATAAAAACATCCCTGATATCGGTCGGTCTGCAGGAGATTATTTTCATCACGAGGAGCGCATCAATGTTGATGATACGCACGGTAAGCTGGTCAGTAATGGTTTTGCCTTTGAGCAACTTCATGGCAGAATTCGCAAAAATCCAGTCGGCAGAAAAGGTGGCTTTGGTTGAGCGGTCGCTCACATGGTCCATTAAAACGTCAACACTCACCATAAAATGGTTGGTGAGTTCCTTCTCATATCGAGAGAAGCTGCTCGAATAAGGAGTATCTTTGGGAAGAGTTTTTCGTTGATAGCCGCATCCGAGGAGTTTTTTTCAATCGGCTCTGCTTCAGGTCTTCTGATCACAATATCACAATCTACGGAGAACCGCGGCAGGGTGTAAGCATTGACCGCATATCCCCCGATGACTACAAAATGACGGCTCTGCAATGACACGAGCGTCCGGAAGATCTCCGTCTCTCTCAGGGAGAACAAATCCGAAATCATACAGCAGCACCATATTTTTTTTCGATATAGGCAAATGCATAAGCATAGATATCGTTGGATCGTGCATATTCCTTTGCTTCCTGCAATCTGTCTACCTTGAACCCATCTTTTTCCACAAAAGACAGAGAAGCAACGGGAATGAAGATCACAAATTCACCGATGGTTGCGCCTGAACTCATGTACGTTGGTATTTCATGACGTTTGAAAAAAACCTTCCAGTAACGCATATCTCTTCTTAAGATTTTGATAAAGTAGGGGGATTTCTCCATGCCTCTTTGTATATAAGAAAAATCAGACCAGATCTCAACTGCGGATAAGCGGGTAAAGGCGTACGGCTTTTGTGCGTTCTTCATGGCTTCAGGTACGCGGAATTCTAACAACCCTTTGATTACCTCAGACGGGTTTATGCACGAGTAACTCTTGTCTTCGTTCTTCATAATCCACCCTGCCCGCAACAGCAAAGCAAAGATCTTTTTTCTCATGCTGATTGAAATAATCCAGTCTAATGCTGACTGCCGGAATGTTCCCCGAACGCCGTGTTTTGAAAACAGCAAAGCGTATGCTTTTAAGCCATAGTGCGGTATTTCGAGAGTCATAAGTTACCTAATAGGTAACTACTATATCAATGTTTCGGAAAAAAGTATGAACTCGGAAGGTTTTAATAGCAAAAGATGCCCAGAGGAAGCATGGATCACCAAATCCAGCACCTCATCTCTCTCTACTCCTCCTACCGTCGAGAATTACTCCAGCACGGCAAACTTCCCTTCCGCAGCACATCAAAAGGATTCTGGGGCGTTTCTGAAATTCCGGTTCTTTTCCAGCTGTTCCAGAAAATTAAGCTCCAAAATTACAACCAGTTCATCGATTTAGGCAGCGGCGATGGAAGAGCAGTCTTGGTGGCAAGCTTATTCACCCATGCAACAGGGATCGAATGTGATGAAAAGTTATACCGAGATTCGTTGATGTTAAAAGAAGAGTTTGAAAGGTCGCTCGCTGCTTCTGACGGTGCGACGGCTGCTTTGCAGCCCATAAGGCACCCAGCCTCGCCGCACGTCAGCAGCGAGCAAAACAGAGCCACCGCATGGCGCACGGCGAGCCGGGGGTCGCCCCCTTCGGGGTGGTTGCCGAGCGTGCGAGCGCAACCCAGCCAACTCTGTTGGCGCTGGCGAGTAGGGCGTTTGCCGCAGCAAACGACCGTCGTGCCGCCATCTGTGGTGGCTAATAACACAATTTCTGAAACCCATTTCCTCAACACCGATTATCTTATGCACGATCTTTCCACCTATGACATCGCCTTCATCTGTCCTGATCAGCCATTGAACCGAGGCATCGAGAATAAGATTCTCAAAACATTTAATGGAAAGCTAGTCGTCTACGGTCCCCATTTCCATCCGGAGATCATGAGGATGGTTGAGAAGTATGAGATCGAAGGAGTGATAGCTACGGTATATGAGCGAGGTTAAATCATGACGAGATATACACAACCCCTGTCTTTCCTGCAAAATCGCTGTCCACAGTAACTAAGGTTGCTTTGTTAAGCTGAGCCGTTGCATAGATGATGGCATCCACCATGCCGAAGCTGTTCTCTTTCTTCAGCGAACCTGCAGCAAGGGCAACAGCCACGTCTACCGGGATAACAAATCCCACCTGCTGCATGATCGAAGCAGCTTGCTGTGCATCAGTTAACAAACGCTTTTTAAGGACAAAATCAAAAACTTCTACCAAGTTCAGAGCACTCATGATAACCTGCTCATCTCATTCAATGTAAGGGATAGCTTTCTTCGCTCTTGCAGCACCGCTCAGATAATCAACCCAGAGGTTAGAGTCAATCAAAACGGTCACGTTTCTCCCTCTTAAAGTCTCCTAGTCCCGAGAATACTCCATAAAAAGACTGCTTGGGTTTTTTTGCCTGCTGGATCAAATGCTGAATCAGCTCGTCGAAACTCTCGACATGAGTTTGGGCTTTCATCTCTTTCAACAGAGCCATCGTTTCATTCCGCACTGCTACGGTTGTCGCCATATAATCTATAGAGTATAAGTTATATTTGATGGTTGCGACATGAGCCTTGGTTTTAATTCTTATAAAGTAGTAATTAGAGAAAGGTTTATAAACTTCAGTCAACTTCATACACTTATGACCGAGCAGAGTAAAGACAAAACAATGCTCCAAAAAGCAAAATCATGGGGCAAGAGGATAGCCCTCGCAGGTCTTCTGTTTCACGCCGGAACGCAACTTTCCTATTGGGCAAACGACATCTATCAAGCCATAAATCCCTCTCCTTTGAGAGCTAACTTTCAGCGAGCATACAACATTCCGTTACACGGATGGCAGAAAGGGATTGAAGAAGATCCTAGTAATGTTTTAACGATCGCAAGAGTCGTGGAAAAAGAAAGACTGGAAAAACCATTTCAACTCAATACCTTACGAATAAACTCGCCTTCCTATGCGAAGCAAGCCATCTGGGAACAACTAGAAGACATCATACTCTCCCCACGAGCTGGATGTTACGTGCCTTGGTTAAAGAACATCATTTTAGAAGAATACCCAGTAGATCAATCAGTTGTCCATCACGAAATCAAACATGCAAAAACGTTTGACGTCTTGCAACAACATCCCAACTTTCTAGAAGAATGGAGCAGGTTTGCCATTGACGAGAACGGAGAGAGCCTCTACCTTACCAGTATCGAGAATATATGCTCACGAGTCAGAGGTCTCAGTGCATGGATCGACCCAAAAAAGAAGGAATCACTTGAAAATATGCGGCTTGGTTTTGTGAGTGATTACGCAAGGACAAATGTGTACGAAGACATCACTGAACTGTGCGAGGCAACAGAAGGGAAAGACTATCGATTTAGGGCATGGCTGCTTGGAACGCCCGACAATATGTACACGAACGCTCAGCCTCCAAACCAAAGGATTGTAGGAAAAGTGCAGCTTGCAGAAAAATACAGGATTATTCCGGAAGGATTTTCAGAGTATGTTATCGTTGAGGATCTTTTGTGGAAAAGCATAGGTTTCCATGGAGGAGTTGATCAAGAAGCAGCAAAAGCATTTATGGAAGCAAGTGAGCAGTTTCTAAATCGACATCCTACAACGGTGTATGAGAGCAAGATCCTCTCAGACAGGGCATATGTGATGAGAGAAGGCATGTATGGTTATCCTCTTCCTCACTTCAGTAAAGAAGAAGCCATAGCAGCAACACAGCGAGTCCTTATGGCAGCATGGAAGGATCCAGAATATTATGGAGGAGCATTGCTCAACCTAGCGAACTTAGAAAAATGGGAAGAACGCACGATACCAGGACCAGCCGTCAGGAGATCTGAGCTTTGGGAGAACGCATACCAGAACTACATGCAGAGGTTTCGGCAGGGAGATATTACTATCCTCACCCGCGGCGTTAATGATTTCCTCATCGCTCATGGTCTTCTGCCTCCAAACTCTGCAAGCCGTTAACATTACCATTCTGCAATAGTTCATCATTCTTATAAAGCCGTTCGCCCGTCCCTGTTCAATGGATTTCAATATCCAGGAACGTAAGTCTCCTACCAAACATCTCTATGCCAAAGAAGATATTGATCTTGCCTATGAGTTTACCAAAAAAGTGTACCAAGAATATGGCAAGTTCATCAGCGCCGTCATTTTATTTGGTAGTACTGCAAGGAATATACAAACTCCGCAAGATCCGATACGATCAAAAGCCGGTGACATCGATATCATGATCATTGTCAATGATACTGCGACCATCATGACGCCTGAGCTTTCTGAAGCATACCGTCTCATCACCGAGAAAATGATTGTCGAAACCAGCAAGCGGCTGCATGTTATGACACTCAGGTTAACGAGCTTCTGGGAATATGTCAGAGCGGGAGATCCCATCGCCATCAACATCTTACGAGATGGACTTGCGCTGATTGATACCGGCATTTTTGATCCGCTGCAAATTCTACTGCATCAGGGCAAAATAAGGCCAACCAAAGAAAGCGTCTGGGTTTATTATGCCAAAGCGCCAAGAACCTTAAACAATGCAAAAGGTCACATCATCCATGCTGTACTCGATTTATACTGGGCAGTGATTGATTCTGCACATGCAGCATTGATGAGCGTAGGTCAGGTTCCTCCTACACCAAGCCATGTTGCCGACATGATGGAGCATGAACTCGTCAAGAACTGGAGTCTCGAGAGAAAGTACGTTGGCGTGATGCGAAAATTCTATTCTATCTCCAAAGCCATCGGTCATGGCGAGATCAACGAAATCAAAGGCAGGGAGTTTGATGACTATGCCAAAGAAGCAAGAGAGTTTGTTGAGCGCATGAAGAAGATTATCACGAGAAAAGAAATGATGCAATAGTACCTTGCTCTTCGGTCTGTAATTTGTTACGGAATTCACCTCGTCGTTGGAGCGAAGCAACCAAAAGAAACGGAAATTTAATTGCACATAATCGCTGTTAGTTTCCCGTTCCACCAATTTCGCCTCCATTTTGAGAGATTGAGTGCTGAAAGGTTCGAACGCTAGTGAGAAAGCCATAGTGAGTATCGTTTAATCAGTGAGGGTAAGCCATCATAATTTTGATTAGATCTCAATCATATGTTTTTTGCACTAAAATACCTACTCTGGTTAAATTTGTTGGAAAATATTTTACAGAAATAGGTAATACAGAAACGTTATGCCCCTCGTTTTCAATAATCTGTTTCATTTCAGTTAAAGATATATTGCTATAGTGATATCTAGATGAGGTCCACCTTCCAATAAACTTCTCATTCATCTCTAAGTTGATGAAATATCCTCCTGGTTTGATGAGACCCAATAATGCTCTTATTGTTTTTTTTGGGTCTTTTGAATAACCGATTGTGGCTCCAACAGAAACAATGTCAAATGATTCTCTGTTTAGAGAGACTGAAGACCCATCGAGAAGCATAACTTTAGTTGGGGTAGCTATGTTGGATATTCCCACAGAAATTTTTTGGTTATTAATCCCTCTCTTCTTAGTGTTTGTAATTAGTTCATGTAGAAAGTTTTCTTGAATATCTGTTGCCATCAATGTTGATTTTGGGAACTTTGTTATTAACTGCAAACCAATTACTCCAGTCCCGCAACCAATGTCTAATATCTTACTGTTGGTTTGGCATTTCAAATTAAGATTGTCTATGAATCTACTTATTCCACTTTCGTAACCAAGGATTCTCATGCCAAGCCCATACATGTTGTATAAATTTTTGTTAAACATTTTGATATCCTGTTATTTAATTAAACGTTATTAGTTTATTAATTTTAACGTTATGTAATTAAGGATCATTTGAGTTAATATAACTTAGGTATCAGTTAGATTATTGTAATTATTTAAAGAGGTTGTTCAAAACTGTTGCATCAACAACTCGTAGATGGCTCACCCCGAAGTTATTAGTTCTCACAACAATTGCAACTAATCGAGGTTATACGACCGAGCCAGCAGGCGAGGCAAGGCACGAAGCGACGAAGAATAATTTTTAGTGGCGTTCTATCCAGTGAGAACAGTGAACCATCAAGAACTATAATCAAAGGGGACATTTAGTTAGTGGTTAGCTACTTGTAGTGATGGTAGGTGAGACACTAAGAACGACCGTCCTTATACCGCCCGCATATTCTAAAGTTACGATGGTGTCTGCAGAGTTGGACTTCTCATTGATTTGAACATTCTTACCATCAACAGAAGCCGTGAATTTTCCCTTGACAAGAGCAGTTGGAATCGTTATGACTGCAGACCCAGCCGTCGCAGTGGAATCGGCAACTGTGAAAGTAATCGCTTTTGTACCTTGATTGAAAGTCAGAGCTGAAACTGATGATGCGGAACTTACGGAGATAGAATAACACTGGTCATCTGACAAAACTAAATAAGTGTATGGGGGTTTCTGCTCCTTCAAGAAGAGTACTCTGGAATTACTGCTTAGGATGTTACGGGCAGCATTGGCATCCAGGTTAGAAGTAAGAGATCTCCAGTGTCCGATGGCGTTAGGTGGAGCATCGTCAGCTGTATTACTTTCATAGTTGAGCCACCTCTGCAGACCATTTTGACCACCTCCCGCATCTGAAGCAACTAAGATACGAGAGTTCCATGTTTCAAAAAACTGCTTCCAATCTTTATTTAATAGACCATTAGTCATAAGCCTATCCCAATTAAATTTTTGAATGTCCTGACTCCCGGGCGGGTCGAACATACCCTGAATTCCCGCAGTGTCCAAATACAGATGGGGATATCGCAAAAGAAAGTCGTTGAGCGTGGTACTGTTGAGCGGCATATTGTTAAATCCTAGATGAGCCCAGATTAAAGTCGCATCTTTGTTGTGGCTCAACATTTTTTCAAAGGCAGCATTCGCAACTGGATCATCAGGTACGAAGTGAAACGAGATAGGAACGTGATATTGAGCAGACAGATCCACAAGCTGAAGCCATAGTGGATTGTCCGGCACAACATAGATGTCCGGAGGTGGAATGGGTACAGTATGGCTCCCATAGTACCTTAAGTTGGCTTCACCGATCCCATAATATTTTCCCGTCTTCAACCGCGCCTCAGCAGATGTAACAAATGCCTGGCCTTGGGTGAGCCATGTGGAAGGTTGCGGCGAATCAGAAGGATCTACGAAGGTTATGAATCTACCGGGATATTGAGATACAGCCCCAAGTGTATTTGAATCATCTCCGTATAGATTGGTCATACTCACACCTGCTTTATCCATCTCCAAAATTATCTGAGATGCACTAACTTTAGATGTGATGTGGGCATGGGAATCAAAAACATCCATATGTTCTGTATCAGTAGTTTGGCTGATGCATGAAGTCTTGTGCGTGGATGGGGTAGGGAGCGCTGCGTCAGTCTGTGCTGTGACTTGCTTAGTTGAGATGTCAGCTATTTTACTATCATTCTCAGAAGGGGATGAACCGTTATCGATTGTGACTGCTCCTGCTTTCGTTGTTTGTTCAACGAGAGGTGTTGCATTGTTGACTACTTGTACAATCTTATTATCAATTGATTCATCAGGATTCACCGTCGTGAGTTTTTTTTGTTCTGTGCAACCGATAATTAAAGAAATAATAATAATTAAAATAAGTAATGACAGATAATTATTTTGGATACTCTTTAATTTCATATTAAACCATATAGGATGTAGGTATATATAACTGTGGGTTAGTCATTTCATTCGTCCTCTTCCGTCGTTCGAAATGTCCCCCCTCCATTGAAGACGCAATCTACAAAAGCATGCGGAAGCATCCTGAAATTCGCTGGAGCGCTTTTGTCCGCAATGCTATACCTCAATCCTCAAGTCCGTGATAGAAATGATCCAGAAAGAATAGATCAAAAAAGGAATAGGGGAATGTAGTGTTCTACTTTCCCTTCGCTTTTTGCGAATCTCCAATAACATCTTCAATGCAGACTAAAAGGATAGCGTGTTCCAGCGGAATAGATGCATGCTGTTTTTTGGGATAAAGATCATAACGGTCATGCTCTGGAAGGATAAGTCCTCTGAGTGTGAATCGCTTGTCAATGGCATACTCTTGATTTCCAGCAGCATTGTAAAGATCATGCATGTTCAAGGCACTTCTGCCCAGCTTTTTTGACTCACCAATTTCACGACCTTGTCCATCATAGAAATGAAAAACATAAGAAAACGAAAGCCAACGGTCAAGAACTTCTTCGCCTAGTGACCCGGTATGCTTTCCTTCGCCATCATAAAAATCAGCAGCACGAGTCATGCGAACAAGACGCTTGTTTTCTTTTTCAGAAGCAAGAACTTTGCCATCTAATGTTGTCAACGTAAATGCATCTCCAAAAAGCACGACGTTCTTCCCATCAACAGATCCAACAGGAACGTCATCGGCAAAAACAGCATAATGCTTGCCTTTTTGTAACCACGTTTCTTGGATCGTAATTTCATGGGCAGAATGGAGAGCCTGCTCATAGGTTGTTCCCGCTGGCAGCTTGGGAGTAGGAAATAAATACGAAGAAGCCCCATACAACAAAGCCACACCAGCAATTGCTCCCATGAGACGATTTCGAAACGATGTCATCGTGCGAAAGAATCGATGATTATTTATAAAAGTATGCCTCTATTATCGTCTATGCCTTCTGCAATCACCCATCAAATATTCGCATTGATGGTAGCCCTCCCTTTCTGCCTGCTGTTCTACTGGTTCCATGTTCTTGCGTTTGATCTATCCACCATCCTCCAAGTCATCTGCATTATTCTTACATTCTCTATCATGCCGGACATGGATCTCGGCTCCAGCACCATTAGAAAGATCTTCCTTCCGCTTGCGCTGGGGCTCTTATTATCGTTCCTGATCCTAGGGCAGATCATGCCCGCATTGATCATCTGCCTGATCCTTATTGCAGTCCATTTCCTCCGGCACCGGGGATTTCTACATTCGCTGCCTGCCGCTCTGCTTTTCTCTATTCCCTTGCTGATGTATCAATGGACCTTCGCACTCTTTGCGTTCGTCAGCTATTTCTCACATCTGTTAATCGATAAATTATGACTACCGCACAAAGAGAAAAAGTGTAGATTTATAAACCGATTCCCATTTCCCAGAGTTATGGATACCTACACCGTTATGAAGTTTGGAGGATTGGAAAATGTAGCTGCAGAAGGTGGACGAAATTTCGCGTCAGACCCTTTCCTCATTCTTGGTCCAGATGCTAAGATTCATGGATTCTATCAATCACCTACTCGAGCAGGTGAGGTTTTTAGAACGATGGTAAATGTCCGGGATGAAGCACATCGCGCCGTAAACGCTATGCTAACCTACACACCTCCAGAGCGACTAGTTATGGGTGGGTGCATCTACATGACGTATCGGCTTACACCAAATGAGATCACAGAATTTGAGTGTGCTGCCAATGAAATAGGGGGTTGCGACCCCCTATAACCCCCTTCCGCCTCGCTCCTCAGCAAGCCTGCTGGCTTGCCGTATCTCGCTCGGCGGTGAAGTCAAAAAGACGACGCTGAGTATCATCAACAACGGTGATACCGTGATGCT
>JACRKL010000041.1 GCA_016219835.1 Candidatus Woesearchaeota archaeon | reverse complement strand
GCTTCTTGGCAGAAGTAAGTCCATTCATAACGATATTGCTGCTGTTGCAGCTTGTGCAGATGAGTTTTGGTGCCATACGCACACCAAATATTTCAAAGAATAAAAATCTTTCTGTCAGTCATTTACTAACACTACCCAGAACTTTAACTGGTCCGGTACATTCGTTGATCTGAACCAATCAGGGGATCCAATTCCGCCGCCATTAAATGACGAGCTAAAAGATTATTTTAACCATACTCTTACGGAACAGAAACAAGATGACGCAGTCAGGCAGTATATCCAGCAGCTCTACAGCAAAGCAACTATTACCCTTGTTTCTTAAGACGTGATTTCATTTTAAAAAGACAACGCATGATGCTTTTGCAACAGCTTCATGAGATGAAGTACTGAGAGAAAACTGGCAATATGGATGGCTCAAACACCCTTCCGCAACCAAGCCTTCATTCCGGTCTTATATTTCTGTCTAAAACAAGCATCCACTTTCTCCGTCGGATCTTTCCCAAAAGGCAGCAGGAGTTCATTGATCTTCTGTTCGTATACTTTCTTGCTCAACTTCTGTTTCTCAAACAAAGCTTTTGCTGCAATCAACTCTTTCTCGATAGCAAAGTACTGCACTTTCAGCTCAACGGGAAGAAGATCAGACAGCAGTAATCCACGCTCTTCCATGTCGATCTTCAGAATGCCATAAACGTGCTGCAAGAAAGCGGTTCGCAAGGATTGGCGGATCTTCGCAAGCACATCTGGTGCTGTTCCGCGTTTGCCCAAGACTTCGATATAGACTTTTGTTTTTGGTTCTGTTCCAGAAGGGCGGATGGTGACTTTCATGCTCTCAACACCCTGTGGCGGTTGCAGATGAAAGACGAGCACATTCCGTGCACTTCTATCAGTTTCCGAGAGTATCTTTGATCCCTTCCAACGATCGACACATTGAAGGACTGGGTAGATGCCGATCTTCTTCGGCGGCTGTTTCCTGAGCGTTTCCTGAATCTGCTTGATCTTCTCAACGCCTGCAGCGCCTTTCATCACGAGTGAAGTGCCAACATTCTCGACGTAACCAAATTGTTGGTAGATACTTTCCAAGTAATCGATCAGCGTTTTGCCTTTCTTTTTTTGGATGGAGGCAAGCTCAGCAAGCAGCACAGCAGGACCAGTTGCGTCTTTATCTCTACAGGACATGCCGATTAAGGCACCATGGCTTTCTTCAAAACCGCAGATGAAATCATCTCCACGATTTTTTTCTTCAAGCTCACGCATGATATGAGCAATGTACTTGCAGCCGACAAGCAGATCATTGGTCATAGAAACGCCATAGTGCTCGCAGAGTTTAGTCAGCATGATGGTGGTTACCAGCGTTGTTGCAACGACCTTTTTTGAGTTGAGTTGCTTTCGGGCATGCATGGTTTCAAGGACAAAGGCAAGCACTAAGGTAGCAATTTGATTGCCGTTGAGGTAATGCCATTTTCCAAGATGAAAGACTGCAAAACCGCTTCTGTCTGCATCAGGATCAGAAGCGATGATCAAGTCTGCTGTATGCTGCTTTGCAAACGTATAAGCTGTTTCAAAAGATTCCGGCACTTCAGGATTAGGGATATTAAAGGTAACATCCGGGAATGCACCGTCAGGGACAGAAGTTTTTGGTTCTGGAATAACGGAAAAGCCCAAGGCCTGCAAGGTTGCAAGGACACTGGTGCTTCCTACACCATGCAACGGTGTGTAAATAATCACAACGTTCCGTTCTTTGGGGAACAGGCTGTGCTGTTTTGTTGCAGCAAGATAAGCAGCATCAACCTCTTTGCCGATCAACGAGATGAGTTTTTTGGTTGCTGCTTCTTTGATCTCCTTGACTGCATCAACGGCATTGCAGAGCACTTCATCTTCTGGAGGAATCAACTGGCCGCCATCGTCGCCGTAGATTTTCTTGCCGTTGTCCTCTTTTGGATTATGGGATGCACTGATGTTGACACCAGCCCTTGTTTTCAGGAAGCGAATGGCAAAGGAAAGTTCAGGTGTTGTTCTAATACCCTCAAACAGAAAAACTGGAATGCCATTGGCTGCATAGACGCTCGCTGCTTGTTCAGCAAACTGTTTCGAGGTAATGCCACGGACAGGATTCGGGAGCTTGGAGTTGTAGATACCGGTTTCCGGATATTTCCTCACATCATAGGCAATCACCATACCTCGCTTCTTGACATCAGAAAATTGATTCAACAGGTAGTTTGCATGACCCTGCGCAGAAGCTTTGACGCTCCACGGATTCATGCGATTGGTGCCAATGCCAACGGTTCCTCGCCTTCCCCCTGTACCAAAAGGAATGACTTGATAGAACGAATCCAGCAGCAATTCCCATTGTTGTTCAGCAATGAGCCAGATAATCTGCTGGCGGTAACCTGCAAAGAGAGGATCGGTCAGCCAGTGCTGCATATGGGTGAGGGCAGTTTTTTTGTAGGATGCTTCAACGTCGAGTGAAGCGAATCCTTGCTTAACTTGAGCGAGAGGATCTACCGGCATGGATGATTCTTCAACAAGGATATTTATATAGTTGACGGGAAAGAAGGCTTTGTCCAAAAACTCGCAAAATGCGAGGTTCTGCCATCAGTTCGCATGGCTGACCATTTCCTTCTTTGCAAAAATTCCCTCTGGAACTCCCTTTTTGCTCAATGAGAGATCCTCACGCATGCTCACGGAAAGATGGCAGAACTGACGTTTCGGACAAAGCCGGGAAAGAAAGGGTTTGCACAAAACGTTCGAACACTTGCCTCTATCGAGAACGCTTACGATCAACCGCAGCACGGATAGGTGCTAAGTTATGCTCATAATGCACTTGATACGGAGGGTTGAAGGCAATAACTGCCTGCTGACTCTGCTGCAAAAGCATAAGGCGATTATAGGAATCTGGAATGACAGCAACCGTACCATCCGGCAATTTTCTCTTGTGATCATAAATCGTATAAAAAGCGTCGTCACCAAGCCCAAACGAAGCAAGGAGCAACTGATACCGTGGGCTCACATCCGCAATACGTACCGACTGTGTTGCTAGATCCTCTGGATTTGGTTCCGGTACTAAGACAGCGTCAAGCTGGTAGCGCGTGGTTGTACGGACCGGGGCACCAAGACCTTTTCTCAGTTGCTCAGCTGTTGAAGGGATACTCTTTCTCACCACTGATGTGATAAGATTTCTCGTGCGCATAACGGCTTGATCTCCTTGGTAATAGAGATAGTTATATGCTGGAAGTAACGTTATGTGCTCCGGAGAAAACACATTTTGGTTGACCAAAGCAAGCCTGTTTTTATTGGTGGGGACAATGCCAATAACTCTGGCAACCGCTTCATCTTGCGGCTGGTAGATGATCTGCGTAAAGATCTCATCCGGATCGACATGCTTTGCCTTGAAGAAAAGGCGGAGCATGAGAGAGTCAATCTCACCGTAACGCATGACGTTGTAGCTCAAGTCTTCTAAACGATGAATGTTGAGCTCGTCAGCAGCAGGTGGATCCAGATCAAGCGATGGAGACAACGATTCCAGAGGAGGTGTGAGTGACGGAGACATCTGCTGCTTCCACGGCTGCTGGGGATCCCGAACATTAATCGCTTTCTTGTAGCCGCCCATTAAGGTGTAAACTGCAATCATTTCATGGACAACGCCAATTCTACTGGTGAGATCCTCAGCAGTAAGACGGTCAATCGAACGTGTGGGAGTATCATACGAAATATCAATGTGGGAAGAGAGAGACCGATGATTCCTGAAATTCATGCCTGCTACAAACATCCCACTGCGAGAACGATCTGCAGCTGGAACTTCTGTGCCAGTATCACTCGTTTTGATTATCGGCAAATAAAAATCATCAAACGTACGCTCACTACCTCTTGCAAGTTGGGTAACCGTAGTCTCTCGTTCTCTATACAGACTCATCAGATTTTCACGAAAGTGATTCCTTAAGTCCGGCTTGTCAGGATTCTCCATGTTAAAGCTACTGGGGAAAACCAGCGTCCAGAAACCGTTGTTGTGAAACTCGAGATTGGGACCATATTTTTCCTGAAAATTTTCTCTCACCCATGGAAAATGCTTGGGAGATGAACTTGCTTTGACAAGGTCTGCCAGATCCTTCTCCAAGAGCCTTAGATCGTCAGCGGTAATGGCGTACTGAGGTTTGCTGGTATGCACTTTGGTGTTCAAGAAGTCGATCAGCATGCGATCAACCGCATCAGAAAGATTTTGGGCAAGGAGACTCATGAGAATAGGGGAGCAAGAGTAGCTTATAAATATTGTGAATAAAACTACTGAACAATGGCATTATCGTTGTTCTGGGAAAATGCAGTATCTTTAAATAGGTGCATAGCTGGAGTAAGAACTATGTGGGGAAAAAAGAGGGGACAGATTACGCTATTTATTATCTTAGGAATCATTCTCCTGTTACTCATTGGACTGCTGCTGTACATCATCCAACCGAAAACTCAAGCAGCCGTTGTTCCTCCACTAGGATATCAGCCAAAACCGGTTATTGCCTATGTGGAGCAATGCGTTGAACAGACGATGGAAAGGGGCATTGTGCTGATGGGCATGCAAGGCGGCTATCTGACGATTCCGTCGCAGATCAGCCAGCATCCTCCTGCCTATGTGAAAGGAGATCCGCTCGGCATTTCTAAAGTTCCCTTGTGGTATTATGAAGGGAGAGATAGACGACCTACCTTGCAAGGCATGCAGCAGGATCTTGCACAGTTTGTTGATCGGGAAATCGGTGGCTGCCTCCAAAATCTGACTGCCCTCAACCAGAGTTATGCCATCCGTTTGCTTTCGGTTCCATCAGCAAGTGTCATTATTGGCGAAGAGAGCGTTGGAGCTGTGCTGACCTATGAGATGGACGTTACGGAAAAAGGTGATCAAAGCAAGCATACAACACTCACGGAATTTCCAGTCACCATTCCCGTCAAATTAAAGCGGATGCATGATTTTGCCGTACAGGTGCTTGATGCTGAGAATGACGGCAAATTTCTAGAGAATATGACCGTTGACTTCATGGCAATGGATCCAGATTTCCCCTTAACGGGGTTTCAGCTGAAGTGTGAGCGGTTGACGTGGAGTTTAGCAGACTTAAAGAAGAAATTGCAGACGATCATGTACTATAATCTTCCCCGCGTGCGGCTGGCAAGCAGTGATTATCAGCCGTTCCTGTACAGCGACGACGTGTACAAACCCTTCACGCAATTCAAGCTGGCTGATCTTGAGCAAGGGCATTATCCTAAAGGAAATCCACCGGAAGACCTCTATGAGTACACGCATTTTGTCTGGAATACGGGGGATAAGCCGTATAAAGATCTGACCGCAAGCATCGTCTATTTTGATGATTGGGGCATGGACATGAAAGCAAGACCGAGTAACAATGGCGTACTGAAATCAAACATGGGCGGTGGACCCAAACAATTCCTTCACTTCCTCTGCTTGAACTTGTACCATTTTACCTATGACATCCGCTATCCTGTTGAAGTGATCATCTATGACAATACATCATTCCAAGGCAAGGGATTTATCTTCCGGTATGCCTTTCCGGTCATGATCGACCACAATGAAGGCATGCGCGATACGTTTAAGGCAACACAACTGCTTGACCCCGTGCAAGACGCGAGCTTCTGTGAACAGCAGACCAATGAAGTGTACACCCTCATTCCCAAGGGATTGTATGGGGAATTGGCAAACATGGCATTGCCTGATGTGAATATCTCGTATGAGTGCATCAAGTATCTTTGCCCGCTCGGAACAACAACGCTCGATCAAGGAAAAATAGAGCTGCGTACGACCTTTCCGAAGCAGTGCCAGAATGGCATCTTAACAGCAGTGAAAGAAGGATATTTACCAGCACAGGTGCAGGCAACAGGACAACGGGAGATTACTCTTCCCATGAAAAAGCTGAAGCGGCTTTCATTCAGTGTAGTAAAGCACCCAAACGGAGCTGCAGAACAGAAGGCGATCGAAGACGGAGATACCGTAATCATCTCCCTGACTTCCAAAGATCCAGCGCTGGAATTTGAGTGGTATCGCAGCCTGCCGTTGGAGGATAGCCAAGATCCAACGCTTACGAGTGTTGACTTCCTCGACGAAGACCACGCCTATGACCTTTCCATATTCCTACTCAAGAACGGAGAGATTGTTGGAGGGTATGTGAACCATAACTACCCGTTAGGTTATGCCGAGATGCAGGGCAAGAGCACGGCAGTGTTCCATGCATATGAACAGGTTCCTGCTCCTGCAAGCGATGATGACCGGGCAGATGTGCTTACTAAACTGGAGACTGATCAAACGGTGAGAGAAGCATTGCGACCAAGTTTTACGTGAAGGATAAAGAATATGAGAACAAACAGAAGAGTTGGAATGGAATCCATGGCTGCTGTTCGGCATGCTGCCGCTGGAATCTTCACTAATTATATAAATCCAAAGAGAGGAGGAATACAATCATGAGGAAGAGGATACTGCAGATCCTGGCATTGGCAATGATCTTTTTAATGATCTCCCTCACGCCGGTGATTGCTCTAGAATTCTCGGAGCAATCACAGCAGATCGGAACGCCGCTGCTGGCAGGATCAGGAAACAATGATACAACTCCGCCTCTGCTCACCTTAAATGAAACACCAAAAATAACCCAGAAGCCGACGCTAGAATTATCGGGCAGTGTCGATGAACAATCCACGCTGCGCATCAGTGTCCTTTCCAGCAGGCAGCAGGATGACTTGCCGCCGGCAAAAGTTGCAGGACTTGTGCTCAGGGAAGCTGCTGCTGACAAAGTAACCGTAGACTGGACTCCTTCGAATGAACGTGATAAGCGAGGATATGTTATCTACCGCACCGATGTTGGCGGAAGCGGCATCCTGAATTTTGTGCAGGGGGCAACATATACCGATGAGAATGTAAGTTCTGGAACATCGTATAATTATCGTGTCGCAGCCATAGACATTAATTGTAATATTGGCATAGGCTCTGACACGCTCAATGCGCAGACAAAAAACGGGACAACGGTACATCCCGTGCCAGTACCATACAACCTCTCAAAAATGTGCCTGCAGCAGGCGGATGTTACTACAACAGTCAACGGAAATTTCGTGCAGACGATCAACTTGCATGACGGCAAAAACACCATCAAAATAGAAGCAGAAGATGCAGCAGGCAATATTGCTACCTTGCAACGAACGGTTGTGCTGGATGCAACGGCTCCGCAGATTCTCTCACCAACACAGATCACCGACGAATACAGCCCCGTGTATCTGCCATTTGTCGAATTGAATGGCAAGATCAGCGAAAATGCAACCGTACTGCTGTATTTGAACAATGACAGCTCGCCAACGTATACGACTACAACGGACGATGACGGCTCCTTCAAAAAAGAAATTACCCTGCGATTGGATGTAACATTCAACTGCGAAGAGAATTTTGGTAACCGACAAGGTGGATTTGGAGGGGGCACCGGTGGAGGTACTGGACAGCCGCCAGGAAGCTTCTGGCCGCAGCGCAGTTTAGCACAAACAGAGCAATTCTGGAGCCAGTACTGCCAATATTTTACAGGAAGCATCTGGATCAACCACGTCAAGATTGTTGCACAGGATAAAGCGGGCACGAACAGCACTGCTGTAGAAGGGGATATTGTCTTTGCCACCTGCGGAAAAGGGGCATGGTGGGATGTCAATATGACGAAAGTCAGCCCTCAAGTACTAACGCCATCGTTGATTGCAAGAGGCATGGGACAGGCAGGATTTGGCTACAATGTGGGCTGGACAGTCGGAGATGAACCCGGAAGAATCAGCTCGATCAGGATTGATGCTCCGCCATTGAGCAGGAGAGATCAGGAGAAATACGATTTTGACTGGGTCAATATTGTGCCAGAGTACAAACTCAATGAGAATGGAACAGGCGCAAGTGGTTATGTGGCATTGAACATCAAGAAGATCAATCCCTCAAAACCTGGACAGAAAAACCTGACGATGTATGAGATTGAGAAAAATATTTCTGAACACAACAAGGGAAGATGCCTCCTTCCAGGCTATGGCTGCATCAGAGTTCCTTTAATGATGGAAATCAGTTTTCAAAGCCAATATTATTCGGGGACACAGCGAGTCTGCATGCTTCCGCCGGTGGAAGTAGCGATTGATGCGCGCATCAGCCCGCAAGTGATTCCGGATTCATTCCTGAAGCGGTCTATTGCCTTCTTCAACAACCTCATCAAAGGCATTGAAGCGGTGGAAGAGCCCGTTAAGATCGTGATGCAAGCGACAGCCATTGTGTGCGCAGTTTCTCTCATAGCATTGTACATCGTCTATGTCCGAGAACAGTGGAACTGCAAATGGTCAAAGACCATTGGGGCATTAACGGGTGGTGGGTTTGATGTCAATGTAGCAAAGACAGGGATGTGCACTGCCAAGTATGGAGATGAGACGGTCAATGGAAATAAAGACAAGAAAGATGTCTGTGTGCAATGTCAGGCAGCTCTCGAGCAGTCAAAAAAATGGGAAGAACGCATGAAGTGGATCTGTGACCGGATAACGTGCCCCTCTGCTCCAACGCTCCAAAAATACATTCGGGATGCCAAATCGAAAGGGAAAGGAACAGGATTCAAGATTGGTGGAACAACCTACTACACGGGCAATGACTGTGCAGATCCGTCTATCCAGCCAGGCTATTCCTACGGAGCAAAAGCTCCCATTACTGTCTTAACCGGGATGGGGGGACGGAGCACGACCGGCGGCAAGCCCTTCGGGATCAAGGAAGTCTACCAAAGCTATTTGGAATACAAAGATGGTAAAGCTGTACCGGTTGCAACGCCGATAAGCACAGATGGTAAAACCGTAGAAATCAAATGCGATGCTGCTCATCCTATGACTGCAGCCTGCTGCGGACAATCCTATGTAGACGAATGGAACTCTGCCTGCCTGGTTGAGAATGAGATAAAGGATTCATTCTGCCTCTCCGGACAATTGACAACAGACAGCAGAAACAAGCCAGCTACTGATACAGCGCCTGCCGACACATTCTATCAAGATCAATGCAGCACAGCAAGAAGGGTCTGGAACAGTATTGCTGGATTTTGTGAAGCCAGCGGCAAGCCAAAGCCAGACTTGGTGCATAGCGGATGGGTCTGCAAGCCTGGCGCATGCATACAGGAAGACAGCTATTCTTCTGGAACCGCCACTCCACCACCTGAAATCATCTGCGGCAAGTGCTCTACGTACAACACCAAAACAAAGAAATGTGATTGGGGTTTCAAAGAGGACGATGATGAATGTAAAGCCTATAAAGCTGAGGTTGGCAATCCAACGTACACGACTGCAAAAGATGTTGGGCAGTTAGGCAGCACACGAGAAATTGTGTATCGTATTATACCGGAAGGCAGTATAGATACTGGGCTGTTAACCTCAACCAGTGAGCGAACCATTGTGCAACGAGGCTATGTCATTGAACGGGATAAACTTTCCAGCATTAATCTCGAAGAAAGCGAGAATGAAGCATTGGTCATCAACAATCGTTACTTTGTGAATCTCAAGACGTTAGATGGCAGTATGATTGCTACCACGATGCAAGGCGACGAGTATAACAAAGGCAAGGAAGCGTTTACCGCAGACCTTAAGAGAGTAGGGCAGCAATACTCGAGAAGTCCCGAGGACATCTACCGTGAGATCCTTGCTAAAGCAGGAGCAAAAGAACGCGATTATATTGTTGAGCCAACCTCTGGCATGTTCAGAAGCGCGCAGTGCGCCTGCCTCCCTGCATTTAGGGGATACTTGCAATTTTACAAAGGATTGTTTGGAGCGGTGAGGACGTGCTTTGAAAGTTTGCTGTACACCGGCGATGGGAAAGCAGGTGTGTGCCAGCAAGTGCTTTCGGTCTATGTCTGTGATTTGTTCTATGATCTCATTAGCTGCTTCCAAAAAAGGTACAGCGCAGGTCCTGGAGGCAGCGTGAAAGGGGGAGGCATCAGCGGTGTCTTGGGCTCATTGACAGGAGCAGGTTCACGGATTGCAGAAACCGTTACAAATAGATATGGAAAAACATCCACCTTCCAATCGCTCTTTGGGCAGAGGCAATTAGCCAATGCCGTCTGCATCTGGGCATTTACCGGCGATTTTGTCTTTGACTTTCAATCTGCATTGGAGCAAAACTTCAATGTTCCTTTAGAGAGCAAGGGCTTTGCTGCTGCTTGCCATCGACGATTTGTTTCCTATGATCCGAGCTCTGCTCCATCTGGGTTAGCAACCTTTGAATATGACACCGGCGTGGGATTAGTTGCAGGAGCTGATCTCACCTATCGAATCTATCTCAAGTGCTCTGCTGATTACTCCTGTGACCCCAGTCAAGGATTCGAGGGAGGAAAATGCGATTGTGCAGAGACCGGCGAGCAGATGTATCCGCTCATGGGACAACCGGGTATTACCGGCTCATTGAGAAAAGGGCAGGTGCTTGATGCTGCCCCATTCATCAGCATCCCGGGCAAGCAGAAGAAAGTGCGCTTTGATAAAGCCATCCTAGAATGGACATACCAGAATAATGATAAAGAGCGAGTAACAAAGAAAGCAGAATGTGATGTCAAGCAGCAGGGAGGAGATGCACCTGCCTACTGTTCCTTTGACATGGCAAACGTTGCCTATCGATGTGACTTAAACACCGGCAATGATTTCTGGGCTAAGTTTAATAATCCGCCCAAGCCAAGGTCTGAGTATTTTGCAAAAGGGGAAAAGCTGAATTTTGATTTTGATGTCACGCAGAAGATTCCACAAAATCCTTCCTGTACGGGCGAAGAATGTGAGTACACCAAATACCTCGGCTATGAAGTGAAAAACGCGCAGGGATTTGTGATTACCTCGAGCGATGAGAAGAATGACTTTCTGAGACTGAATACCGATGGCAAATGGTTCCCCAACAAGGATGTGACCGGTTATGTGCTGACGGAAGCTGACTTTGTGAGGAAAGAGAAGAAGAATGAGTGTACGGCTGTCTCTGGGAGAACCGATGTTGTTGATAGCTGTGGTACTACCTCCACACGCTTGGGCATCATTAAGATAACAAAGACTAGTGATCCTGCACCTACAAAAAAATACACGTGCGTACCCATGACGAAGGACATTTCTGGTACCTACAAAGAGATTACAGATCCTGGATTCAGCTGTGAATGCAAGGAAATCGAGGGCGGGAATATCGGGTGCACGGGAATGCTAATTTACCTGAAGTCCAGCGTAGAGTTTAAGCCTAGCGAATCCTTGGTGATTGAGGCAAAAGAAGGAACTCCTGTTACCGAAGGTTCTACCACACCCTGCAGCGATAACCCCGGCAAGGAGTTGGAATTTGAAGCTACGTTCAGGATCTTTGATGCCATGCAGACGGATAGTGGCGTCTACACCAGAAGCAGGCAGCCAACGCAGTACAACAACAAGGAACAGAAGCAAACGATCAGATTTAAAGTGAGATGCAGCAAGGGAGATATTAATGGTGGAGAGGCGACCAAGGCTATTGGGCCACAATGTAGGTTTAATGAAGCATTGAACATCGATGCTTGCTATTGCCTCTCACGAGACCGATATACCCAGTTGCTGAACAATGCTGTGAATGATGCAGGGATTGCTGCGGCAAAGACCTTGTTGAACTGTGGTGTTTCGACAGATACCACTAAATTCCCAACAAAGAGCGATCCAAGAAATGTTGGCAATTTCTGCTGCGTTGCTGGAGCACAAACTCCGGTGTGCAGCACACTGCCCTGCTGCGACTCCAGCGGTCAGAGTTTTGCGCCAAGCGGCGGCTGCCTCTGTGGAAGTGCAACATGCAATGCAGCAGCCCCTTATTGTTACCTCCAGGTGCCGGAAACCGGGTATGGATGCCATACTAATAAAACAACGCCAGCAGGTTCGGTGTAGATCCCATGAGAAAGCACTTCCAGCAGACCTTCAGCACCATAAAAAAATATCCTTTGCTCTTTGCAGGCATAGCACTTGCTGATGTGTTGACAGTTGCACTGATCTTAGCCGTTATTGGCATGATTCAGATCCCTCTCGTTGATGAGGTGACGAGTGCAACGGTGCTGTTGCAAGAGCCGGTGCAGCAAATAACTGAAGCTCAAAACAATGCAGACGCTTCTCTGGAACAGATCCTCAACCAAAAAGGGGATATAGAGCGGCATGTTGAGGTGATCAAACAATTGCTGCTGATCCTGCTGCTCTCGATCTTGGTGATCTATGCACTGTTCCAGCTGCTGAGTGTCTTTCTAACCTATAAGATCTATGGGAAAACGATGCACAAAAAAGAGATGGTGCAGTACGGCATGATAACGCTGGTACTCTATCTCGTATTGCTCTTGCTGCTGCTTGGGCTGGCAAAGCTGTTCGAATTCAACAGCTTCTTCCCTGCAGAGTTTGTGGATCCGTTGTGGATCGGGATCCCGTTTCTGCTGGTGACGGGGATACTGCTCCTGTTTGCTCAACTACTCTGGTTGCATCTTCCGTTGAAGAAAGGAGGATGGATTGCTGCACTCAAGCTGCTGCCGGGGGCACTATTTTGGGTAGTGGTGGGTAGCGGAGTCTTGCTTCTCCCTGCTCTCCTATTCAAGCAGATCGGGGTGACGATCGTTATGGGCGTATTGTGGATATGCTTGATGTCGGTGTGGAGAGTTTTAGGAATAGTCAACCAGCAAGGTCAATAACTATTTATACCCCATGTCCTCTTTTTCTTCCATGATCATCACCATCTCCGGTAAAGAGGGCAGTGGCAAGAGCACGCTGGCTAAAGATCTCGCCAAGAAACTGGGCTACCGATATTATTCAGTGGGCGATTTTATGAGCGAGCTTGCACAGCAACGAGGTCTTTCAGTTTTGGAGTTGCAGAAGCTAGCGGAAAAAGACTCCTCCATTGATCGAGCTTTGGACGATCGGCAAAGGAAACTCAACAAGGAGGATAGCATTGTGGTGGATTCAAGACTGGGGTATCATTTTCTTCCAGAATCTGTGAAGATCTTTCTCACCGTTGATGACCTCGTTGCAGCAGACCGAATCTATGCGCAAGGAAGAAAGGATGAAAAAGAAAACATCAACTTTGAGGCAACATTCGCTGCCTTAAAGAAAAGAAGATCATCGAACATCAAACGCTATCAGCAATACTACGGCGTCAATCCGTATGACAATCCGTATGAGGAAGAGCAGTTTGATCTGGTGGTGAATACAACCCACCTGAAGCCGAAGGATGCTTTGAAGAAGGTGCTGGGATTTCTGAAGAAGAATAGGCGATTATCGTAAATAAGCCATGATCTTAGCTAGATCATTCAAGGGGTTATCAAAAACAACAATGCTTTCGGTAAGCCCGTTTTCCTTAGAAAGTTCGGGAAGGTAAAAAGATGCGAAATCCAAGGTACATAACGGAACCCGAGGATGATTCTGATGCAACAACTGAATAAGTGCAACCGTTGCTGCTTGATAACCTTGATTAGATATCCCTGGTGCCCCAGCGTTTCGATAAGCCTCCAATAGTATGGGATGTTCTCCGGGAGGAACTCCGTAAGATTGCACGAGCATAAGATCATACGGTTTCTTTGCAGCGAACTCAAGAGCCTGCTGCCCGGTCAATGCTCGGTCAATCTGAATACCTCTGTCCGCCAGCGGATCAGCAAGCTCAAAAAGACCGTAGGCACGTGGCTCAGCAGGAACCCACAAAATTTGCTTGGTCATACGGCTAGGAAAGGGAAGATAATTTATAAATTTACCCGAAAGTTTGGCTCCGGTGAAAAAGTCTGGTTAATATTGCTTTTAGATTGTGAAGGATGATTCTTGCCGTCACTTCCGCGTGCTGTGCGCGGAAGGTAACGCTTCGGACGTAGTCTCCGAAGCGTCGTTTAAAGCTTGAGTTGTTG
>JACRKL010000003.1 GCA_016219835.1 Candidatus Woesearchaeota archaeon | reverse complement strand
TGCTTCTTGGCAGAAGTAAGTCCATTCATAACGATATTGCTGCTGTTGCAGCTTGTGCAGATGAGTTTTGGTGCCATACGCACACCAAATATTTCAAAGAATAAAAATCTTTCTGTCAGTCATTTACTAACACTACCCATTCTCTTCTGGTTATTTGATAGTCCGGCATCCATCCGGGCATTGCATTGATCTTTCTGGAGGTGTTTTACATGACAACAGAAAAAAGTACGGCATATAGGCAGGGGCGAGGGGCGTATGTAGTTCCAGTGCCAAAGTTTAGCACAGGGGTACTGGTTACAGGATTGAGCCTCATTCCCGTGATCGACTATTTTTACCCTGATCCAGAAACCATGAGACGTGTGCGCAAGGATTATCAGAAGTTGTATACATCCAAAGACCTGCACCATCTATCCGGTCTACATGCCTCAGAACAGCAGAGCCTTACCACCCTCCTGAACCAGAGTGAACCAACTGACAAGAGATGTTCATCTCTCTTCAATGCATTGAACATGAAGTCATGGAGATCGGAGGAGCACCGGATGACAGGTCTACCCGGTGAGCGCCTGACGCCCTATGGTATTGCGCTTGCTTATGTGTGCACACAACTGGTGAATGATGGTAACGAAGAACGAGAAGTCAGGCTTGCTGCAGGGATAGCCCTCATGCACGTTAAAAAGTCGTATGAGAACCCCGTGCATGATGATCCGATTATTTAAGAGGAAACTCCAGGAAAAACATGCTCTACTTTTTTCTCTTTTTGTTCAATTGCTTCTTTAACCACATCCTCAAACAACGGGATTTTCACCGGAACCGGAAAGAGCGTAAAGTTGCTCGTGATCAATGCTTCTCCTTTATCCAGAGCAGCGATCGTATGGTGATCATCACTCAAGTCTTGCGCAGCTGCATCAATGATTGCCTGCCGCTCTGGCGCCATCTCCAAACCCAGAATAATTTTCGTGTTCATGTTTGCTAAGATCTGCCGAGGGATGAGCGAAGGCAACTGCGTAATAGCATACAGCCCGATCTTAAACTTTCTTCCTTCTCGTGCAATAGTCTCGAAAATATTGCTGCCTTTCTCCAACACGTCTTTTCCAAGCACGCGAGGAGCTTCCTCAAGCACGATGGAAACAACGGGCTTTTCCGCAAGCTGACCGGTGCGCTTGTGCACCTGATATCTTCGCAGCAATTCATGGGTGATAACTGATCCAACCAAGACTTCAACGCTGCCCGACAAACTGGAGGTATCAACAATCACCGTCTTGCGGTCTCCTAAATCCCTGCAGATATCAGCAACGGTAGTCAACCCACCACTCAAAGAGAATATACCTTGGCACAGCAGCCGTTGATCTTTCCACGTAATATCAAGGGTCGCAAGGAGCCTTCTCTTGACGACGCTGATGGTCGAAGGATCAAACATCACGCCTTCCAACGGTTTTTCCAGAATGATGGATTCGATCCATGCATCGTGGTAATACTTTGAATAGGCATAACATGCCTGCCACTGCGCATCGCTGAACTGTAACACACCTGAAAAATGATGCGGCTGCAAGAGTGAGAGATTAAATTGCAATGTTCGTGAACCCGGAGGTGGGTTACTTGATGTATAATACACAACCTTTTCTCGTGCGGGAAAATCTTTTAATCCAATCTTGGTCCTGCCATAATATTCATCATGTGGATCTAACACGAGAAAGCTGCAGCTTCCCTCATGCAGTGCTTCCCACAACAGCACAGAAGTTAAATTTGATTTTCCTCGTCCTGTGGTTGCAGCAACAAGCACGTGATGGCTTAACACCTCAGGAGCCGGAAGGTACAAAGGAACATCAACAACTCTGCTGCCTGATCTTAGCATACCAATAAACAGCGGATGCTTGGGCTTGGTAAGAAATGCAAGATCCTCTTTTTCCAAAGACCTTACGTTACCAAAAAATGGAGGGAGCTGCTTTGCCAACGCTGCAGATGTGCCAGAAATCATCAACAGACTCTTCAACGCAGCAAGATGGTAATTTCTCAATGCCGGCTCAAAGAAAGAGATTTTTTGCTGCTCTTCCAGTGCCATGCCAGAAATCAGCTCCAGATTCTGAGCAGAGATCTGGCTGCCGTACTGTAAGCCAATAACCTGCAGCAGCAGCTTATCCATTGCAGGATCGACAGCGCGATCAACGACGACAAGCTCTCCCAACTGGAGAGGAGCATCAGACTTCTGTCGCATCAGGATCCTACCAAACTCTCCGCCAATGACCTGTCCTTTGAGCATGAAAGGAGAAAAGGCATGAGGTTATTTAAAGATGACTGAGAGTTATCCGCTTTTCGTCTCCAGTTTCAGAATATCCAAAATCTCCTGCTCGCTTATCGCGCAGCCGCTGAGCTTGATTGCCCATAATGCTCCCTCAAGAACAGGCATACGGAGCGAAGGAGGATCCATGTACTTGTCCAACAATCCCAATTCAAAAGCCATAGCCACCAATTCAGCGGAACGGATAACACTCAAGTGCCCTGCTGCAGCATGGAATTGCTCGAGCGCTTCTTGATTCATCGTAACACGCATGTGCAAGTGCGACTCAATGATTTTTCGCAAGCCGGCAGGATCTTCCAGCAGCATACGCGTGCTACGCTCATCAACCACCATGCCTAACGCTCCTTGTTCAACGGCAGCAGCAAGTGCTTCCATTTCTCCCAGCTGAATAATCTGCAGCGGATTCCCCTGCGCCCAGTAAACAGTATTGGCAAACCCCATGAGTGTTCCAGCACGCTGCTTGATCGTATCATTGTAGACAAAGGTAAGAATATTGCGCGAGATATATGGCATGACTTGAATAGCTTCAAATTTATATTTTCTCGTTCTCAGGGGTTGATCAACCAACTCCTCTTTGACTCGGGGAGTGATATAGAATGTACCACCAAACTGCTGTCGGAGTGGTTCAATCAGCCAGAGCAAATTATTTAATGTCAAGCTGATGATCGGTCCGGTGTCGAACACCAATCCTTTTTTCGCAGGAATCATGGACGCACCCCAAATAATTCACGAGCGAGGTGAAGCCGCTGCTTGACGTTTGCTTTGGGAAGATCATCCGTAGCCGTTGTTTTACCCACATACGACATCAATTCCCATTGTGAAATCCCCAGCACTTCTGCGGTCTTGGCAACCGAAATGCCATGCTCATAGAGACGAGACCCTTTCTTAATCCGCGCATCATTGATAACATGGCGAACATAGTCCTTCCGTTCCTGTGCACCGATACGATCCATCAGCTGCTGCAAGGTTGCGCTATACCGCGCATAATTATCAGCACTCAAAAAGGAACGTGCCCGCTCCAGCTGTGCCTTGAATGTCGAGAAAGAGATGCCATCGCGAAGAATCATCTTCGACAATGCATACAGCACAACAGCAATTTCAATGGAATAACCGTCCTGAAAAATAGAAGCACAGTGAATGGTCGTATTGCTTAAGTGATGCAATCCATCAGCATCATGCTTGTCAATAGCAGCGATCGCACCGTCAAGAGCAGCAAGAATGTCCTGTTTGACAGTAGGGTGCATGAAGCGTCCTGAGTGCTTGGAATATTTAAAGATAGCTTTTTATAACAACAAAGAACCCTTACCCGATGCTCACAGAATCATCATGGAAAGAAAAGATCAGCAAGCTCAGGCAGATGCATCAACCACCGGATAAAGAGAAGCTGAAGCAGCAGATCATTGCTACCATCAAAGCAATGGCAACCGGAAAAGTTGCGCTCCTTCTTTCCGGCGGTGTTGATTCTTCGCTCATTGCCCTCATTCTGCACCAGCTCAATAAAGATTTCGTCTGCTACACGGTCGGCTTTCCCGACGCTGAAGACATGCAGGCAGCTCCAAAAGTAGCAAAGGTGCTTGGTTTACAGCACAAAGTCATCGAACTCGACCTCAACGAATGCCACCACCTCTTTAACCAAGTCACCAAGCTGCTGGGTGAAGCCAACGTCGTCAAAGCTGGCGTTGGTGCAGTCGAATGGAAAGGATTTGAAGCAATCAAAAAAGATGGCATCACCAAAGTCTTTGGCGGCTTAGGCACAGAAGAAATTTTTGCTGGCTATGAACGTCACAAGCTTGCCAAAGACATCAACGCCGAGTGCTGGAACGGTCTCGAGGGGATGTGGGATCGAGATCTAAAAAGAGACCTTACCCTTGCAGCACATTTTGGCATCGAGCTCTGTGCTCCTTTCCTTGAGGATGAGATCATCACACTCGCCATGGCATTTCCCGGAGAAGATAAAATTAAAGATGGAGAAAACAAGTGGATCCTCCGCACGATGGCAGAAGAACTTGGTTTGCCCAAAGAAACTGCATGGAGAAAAAAAAAAGCTGCCCAGTATGGATCTTCCGTCGACAAAGCTATGCAGAGATTAGCAAAGCAACAGGGTTTCACAAGCAAGACGGAGTATCTCAAGCAGTCCCTTTCCTGATCTTCGCTACAAAAAATCCTTCATTGTCGTTATCCTGCGGCCAGATTCTCAAGCAGTGTTTGACGCTGTCATGATACTGCTGTCCGCCAAAGGATATGATCGCCTTGCTTCTGTTGATGTTTAAATCAAACGGCTCAACAGAAGATTCAGGATACTGTTCTAATAACCAGCTCACCACACCTTCATCCTCTTCCGGTTCTAATGTACAAGTAGAATAAACCATCGTTCCTCCCGGTTTGAGCATCTTGAACGCCGTGCTGATGAGCTGCTTTTGCGTATGAGCTAATCTCTTCACCATATTCGGATTCCAGATCAGCAGCGTTTTCAGCGACTTGCGAATTGTTCCCGTGCCCGAACACGGTGCATCTACCAGAATCTTGTCAAACTCCATGTCTTTGAATTGCTGACCGCTCATGAAGGTAGTAACAACATTCAATGCTCCGCATCGCTGGACGTTCATCACCAACGGCTTCAAGCGATCAACCTGATAATCATTCGCCACAATGATACCTTGATTCTCCATCATTGCTGCCATCTGCGTTGTCTTGCTGCCCGGAGCTGCGCAGAGATCTAATACCAAGTCGCCAGGTTGCGGATCTAAAACCAACGGAGGAATCATGCTCACCGCTTCCTGCACGTAGAAATATCCCAACGTATGCTCTAACAGGTTACCAATGTCTCTCCGTTCTTCTCTCACATGGTCAATGTAAAATCCTTCATCACACCAGGGAATCGGAGTAAGCTTCCATTTCTCTGCCAACCGTTGCTTAATCTCCTCGACACCAATCTTCAGCGTATTAACGCGGATTGATCTCCTCAAGAATTGCAGCGAAGCTGCCTTGAATTCCTCGAAGTTAGTAAGCTGGGAGTAGCGCTCAATAAACTTCTCCTTGAAGGTGATTTGTGATGTGTCGATCATAAGATAGGAGAAAGAAGAGGTGTTTTAATAAGTTTAGGTAATCGTCACGGTCAGAGTGCCGGTATGATGCACGCCGTCAACGTCCCACGAGACTTTGTAGATGCATTGAAGATTGGTTTTAGAGGTTGTGAGTTGAGGATAGGTACATTGCACGTTGCTTCCACTAAGAGTACAGATTCCATCACAACTTAAAGTAGAATCTATCCTAAAGTTACTGCTTGCAGTAGGAAATCCCTGAATGGTTTGGGTTTCTGTGGTTCTTTGACCTAAAGATGCGGAGGCACTTCCGCTCGGATAACAGTACTGTGTCCCAGGACATTTACCGGAGGCGCAGGCGCACCTTTTTGTTCATCAGACGTGCATGCAGAAGGTGCTGCTGAACCTGAGACCTTTGCCTGGCAGGTCAATGCTTTAGGGCATTTTTCACCATCGCCCGTGTACGTTATTGCGCCAGAACTTCCTGCAGAACCTGTCTCGGTGACGGTTGCATCATCGTAGTCATAGGAATCTGAGAACCATCCATCCCAGAATGCTGTGCAGACCACATTTGCTCCAGCAGAGAGCGTTTTTGTCGAAGTTACCGTTGCAGTAGAAGATCCTGATGTTTCTCCGAGACTCGTATCACCTTTAGATGTTCCCAACTGGCATTTGAACGATCCTGTTTTTCCAGCGGGAAGGGAACATGTACAGGAAGGTTTCTCAGAAGGAGAATATTGAGATTTGGTGAACTTAGCTTTTGGATAATCGGTAGAAGGAGAAAGTTTAATGGTTGCAGTGCTCGCTTTACCAGCAACAGAAGCGGTAATTTGAACGGTTGCATCCTTACTCACTTTCCCACAGGAAGCAGTAACGGTTACTGGTATACCTTGATTATCCGTATATGCAATAGCGCTAAACGGAATGGAAACCGTAGAAGGAATAACGGAAACTAGCGAAGGATCGGCTGATGAAATCGAGACGGTTGCAGTGCCAGAAGATGTTCCCTGAACAGTATAGTACAGGTTGACTGTACCAGATTGAGGATATGCACCACAAAGTTGCACTTGAGCTGGTTCAACCTCAAGCATTGAAAAAGCAGGATTTGATGGCGAAGTCGCCGCCTCCCCCACCACTGCCGTAATATGCGACTTCGGCTGTGCAACCGTAGCAATAAACAGAATCAAGACAGCCAACAACAGAACAACCACGAGCATCTTGATATGTGTTGGATGCGAAAGCGGATGCTTCTTCTTCATCAACGATTCAGAGAGGGATGGGTATATAAATATTGGGGTAGTGTTAGTAAATGACTGACAGAAAGATTTTTATTCTTTGAAATATTTGGTGTGCGTATGGCACCAAAACTCATCTGCACAAGCTGCAACAGCAGCAATATCGTTATGAATGGACTTACTTCT
>JACRKL010000037.1 GCA_016219835.1 Candidatus Woesearchaeota archaeon | reverse complement strand
TTCCTCATCATTTGCATCGCAAATGTGGAAAAGAAGAAGGAGAAACGTCCCAAGCTGAGGCAACAAATAATGCAATCAGACAAAGAGTTGGAAGAGTAGTGAGAAAGACATGCTCATTCTCGAAATCTTTAGAAAACCACAACAAGGTTATCGGGTTGTTTCTTCAAGAAAGAAACATGGAGCGTTTATCAGTCAAATGATAACACTTCCCTCTTATTTAATAGCACGATCTCTTCAGCTTGCAGTTTTTAGGAATACAACCTTGACGAGCAAAGATCATCTGTATCTTGCTACATTATCTGACGACCAACGCAAAAAAATCTATGAGGAAATGTTTCGGTTTGTTATTGACCATGCCGGTCGAGATTTATCGTTGTGATGAAACCTTTATAAAATCCAAGCTCTTGATGATGGATATGAAGATCACGTTCATCGTTATTGCGCTCTTGCTGCTCCTTTCTCTCGTTATTTCTGGTTGTGGTGCTCAAGCATGCAGTTGCAATGAAGAATGCAAGCTCTGCAAGAAATGTATCAAGACCTTTGAAGCATACGTCGATGTGCTGAAAGAGACCAATCCTCTCTTCAGGACGTTAAAGCTTGCACAGATCCAGTTCACATCCCAGTGCTCTCAGGAAGATTTGAGTCAGTATGCCTTGACGAGAATCATCGGCACTGGCAGTAATCAGGGGTATGACCCCATAAACTGCATCTGCGGAGGAGCTGATCCGTGTGGTGGTACTCGCCTTGATGTGGAGAAGCTCATGCCAAATCAACTCGCTCTCTTACAGCAATATGCTCCCGGACTCAATCAACAAAATCTTTGTGCTGCTTATAGCCCATCCATCGGTGGTTTATCATGAACAAACTCCGCTTTCTTCCAACGAAAGAAGTAAAGAAAATCAACCATGAGTTGCAGGAACGTTATGGCACGTGCTTTGATGATCATCTAGCGTATATGCTGCTCAGAGAAACAGATTTATATCTCGTGACCAAAGACCTTGCACGGCTTGATCTCTCAAAATTACGGTTGAACACGGCTGGGTTGTATGTTGGAGAATTAATGCATGAAGGATTCCGTCCAAGCATTGAAGGCAGCCAATTGCTGGGAAAGCATGCAACGCAAGGGATCCTTGATCTTGATGATGCCAAGATCCGGCAATGGGTTAAGGGAGAAGAAATCACGATGGAGAAAGAAGATACGCCGCTGGTGCTGATCAGGCATGGTCATGATTTCTATGGTGCAGGAAAAATTAAAGCAAAGAAACTGTTGAATTTTTATCCTAAGCACAGAAGATTATCTGTTGTTTCTTCATAGTGCCGTTGGCGTTGCATATATTTTTTTCTGGGCAACCAACTCTTCTACGACTGGAGCGTACTTATTTTTCCAGCGATGAAATGAGAGAGCAGTCATGCTCGAGGGAGACCCAGAGAACAATATTTTTTCCAACGTAGCCAATGCTTCTTCTTTCCGTTCATAGGTTGCTGCTGCTGGTTTCGATGGCATACTGTAATTAAACGTCTCGAGCGTTGGTGATTCGCCGCTGATGAATGCCATATAAGCGGTTTCCAATTTCTCAAACAGTTTACCGAAAATGAGCGTATCTCCATACTGTCGATACTTGTTAAATCCTAACTTCTCGAGACTTTCTTTTTCATTGTCCAGCCAGCGATCATATTCTTTGAGGAAAATGCCGTGCGGTGTTTTTCTGTCCAAGCCGCCCATCTGCTCATAGGTGTCGATCATCTCGCGATACAAGTTAGGAAACGGTGACGGAAAAATATAGCCTACCTTTTTTGGCACATGGAACATTTCAAGGTGTGCTATTTGCTGCTCAATTTCTTGGCGTGCGGTGGTGATCAGCTGCTCAGTCGTATAGAGCATAAAGAGTTGGTGGTAAGAAATATCTTTTCGGGAATATGGCTGTACTGCTCCCAACGCGTTGATTAATGCAAACGTTCCATTGATGACATCAAACGTTTTACGGTAGTTATGCAATCTCCAATGACCAAAAATGTTAAAGCTTTTCTCACGAATATGATGGACTGTTCTCAGCGGATGGAGACCTGCTGGAATGACCCTGTCACGAATATCAAGTTTCACGCCTTTCCAGAATAATTCTCCTGACGGAAGCCGGTATCTGCTCCAAAAACTGGATGCGGTTTGCCCCAAGCGTTCTGCAAACGAATATTGCTTCGTATCATGCAGGGTACGCATGTTGTTGAGCCGGTCTGCAAGTTTCTTGAGCATCACTCTCTCGTCCATTTTGCTCGTGTAGTCAGGATAACTTTCTCCTCCTCGAGTTATCGCTGCAAGGTCGTTGAACAATCGTTCCTTGTCGATCTGTACACCATGTTTGGCGATGATGGTGGTGACATCCTCTTTTACTTTTCTGAGTGCTTCTTCCTTTCTCTCGTGCATCAGTTTGATGTACTCTTCTCTTGGAAGTTCTGTCTTCAGTTTTTCTTTCTCCTGATCTTTGATTTCTTCCGGCACATCATGGAGATATAAGCACATCACATCTTCGATGGTAACAATCTCCGGATAGATGTTTCTCTCTCCTTTAATTCCTTTGGAAGCGAGCCAAGCATTAAATGGTTCGGTCTCTTGGAGTGTATCTCTCACCGTCAAGAAAAAATGGTTGTGCATCAACTCACCCGTCTTTCTTCTTTTCGGAGAAAGTGCTGTGATGCTATATGCAATAAAGTCTGCCATGCATTTTCCATACGGAAAAGAATCCAATTCTTTGCTGAACATTTCTTCTACAAGATAACGAAGGTGGTTGTTGTAGAGAATCTCATCTTTTTCTTCATGACCTGTAGTTTGCATACTGATGAGATCTGCATATCTTCGCTCAACTTCAGCTTCCCGTTGGCTGCGTCCGTGTTGTGATAACGGCTCCACGAAGGTAGCGAAGGAAACTTGATTTATAAAGGTATGTTGAGAAGATCTGCTTATTTCCTTGCCTCAACAAACCAATCCCAGAGTCCTTCTTCTGCGGGAAAATCCTCAAAGCCGGAGATGTCATTACCCCATGGATAGATGACTTTTTTGATTTCTACATTCGTAAATCCTGCTCGTTTCATGAGGTGTTCGATCTCATGCTTATAGAAAAATTTCTGCGTGTCTCCATCTTCCGTAAAATGACCTGTGAAGAAATCATATTTGGTACGTTCTGCTCTTCGTTTGGCAATCCGCAGGGCGGTTGCTTCATCTTTTTCTTTCAGCTCACGTTCATACAGAAGAAGGCAATGGTAGAGGATTGATTCCATCGAAGGAAGAATTAGGAGGCATTGCCCTGATGGTTTTAATGCACGATGGAAATTCTTAAGGCTCAGCATGACGTCTTTCAACGAGGGCATGAGTAGAGCGTTGACGCAAATGAGTACCTTAAATTTCTTATGATAGGGTATTTTTCTGATATCTTCCTGTATGATCTCCACATTTCTGCGATGGCTGTGCTTTTCCTTTGCTTTTTTCACCATCTCGGCGGAAAAATCGCTGGCATGCACTTTCTTGAATGAATTGCTCAGGGTCTCACCTAAGTAAAATAATCCGCATCCGAATTCTGCGACCTCTTTTTCTTTTTTATCGGGGATCGCTTTCAGCGCATCATAGAGCGGATTTTCTACCTTGCCATAAAAGGGGCTCACGATTTCGTCATGATAATGTGCTACCAGCTTATCCCATCGATCAGCTTCCATGCAGATGTCTTGAGTTATGGGTTATATAAAGATTTGCTCGAGTTAGTTGAGTTGTTTCACCACAGACAACTCTTCCCCTGCTGCATGATCCACACTTTCTTTCCCTGCTTGTCTAGGCCATAGATGTCCATTTTCTGGTGCATGCAGTCAATGACGATGTCCATGTGGTATTCCGTATCTCGGTCAGGATCAAAACCTGAACCAAGAGCAATGTGCATCATGCCAGCAATTTTCTCGTTGACAATTAAGTAATCACATAACGTTGCTTTGGGATTGGTGTTGATGGCAAACTCGCCGATGTTCTCGAAGTTCTTTTTGGAGAGATTGATAAGCTTTTGCGGCAAGCTTTTTTTCTTTTCTAAATCCAGCAAACGTTGCCAGCATTCTGCTTTGTGCTTTTTGATGAGTGAGAGGATTTTCTTCGGTGCTTGGGTGATTTTGTATCCTGTTTTGTTGCAAATTACCTTGACGGGATCGTCATGCGAAAGCCGATAACTTTGGTCGATGGCGATGACAATATCACCGGTAAATGTGCCTTCCAGATATTCTGGGGTGAGAAAGACTTCACCGCTCGGAATGTTTGCCATCATGCCTGCTTTGATGCCTTCCTTCTTGAAATGCGGATGGAGCTTTGTCGATGCATCGGAATCAGACTTCTTGGGAAGGCGTTTCTTTCCCTTGCCATTGTTCAGGTGTACGATTAGATCAGTCCCTTTTCCTTTCACGATGATCTGCTCTGCTTTGCTCATCGCTGCATCAAGTTTGATGTTTCGCATTCTCATGTTCTCATAATCAATGTTGCAACTCTGGATCAACACATCTATGGGCAATGTTTCCGTAAAGCCAAGCCGTGATTGAGGCAGTCTGGGATCTCCCTTCGTTTGCGGAGCCCAGTCAAACTTGAAGATCATCTCTCCAGGAGACGACCAGCGCATCTTGCTTTTAGGGATGGGATAGCCGAATGCTTCTCCAAAGAGATGCTTGCCGCCATAGCCCTTGCCATAGATGCCAAAGGTGAGATCCGTTGATGCTGATGCAAACCATGCAAGACGGAATGCTGCTGAAACTTTGCTGTACAGCTGAAATACTTTTTCTTTGCTCCAGATGCTCATTTCACAGCCTTTGATTGTTGCCAATAATTCTCCGATGGCATTTCCTTCGTCCCTCATTGATGCTCGAGGTGTATCGCCGCCCATGCTGATTTCTTTTGCTGCTGTTGCAGTTTGCTGCATCATCGAAGCAATAATGAAGTTGTCGAGATAATCCTGCATTGGTGAATGGAGAAATGATGGCGTTGGCATGAGCTCAAAGGCAATCTGGACTCTTTCTTTTTTCAGTTTGAAGACGCGCTGCCAGATCATGCTGCATGTTTCCTTGAGCTTTTGCTCTTGATAGGAAATAAACCACTCTTCATGATAGGGAAGTTGGATGGTTCCTGCAAATCCGTTGCTTTCTGCATGAAGTATGTTGTCGGGTCTGATGAACAGCCGTTCAAAGTTTCCTTTTCTTTTCAGGAAGGTCAGCCATGCCTTGAGGGCTTTGCTTTTCTGATCGTTTCCTCCGTGTTTCATCTGCTCATAGCCGTTCCAGAGATCATGCAGCACTTCTGTGGTTTTGATGCCGTCGGTATGGAAGAGCACGTAGACATCTCCACCGGATTCATGGATTGCCTGTGATAATGGAGCAAGCGAGAGAAGGGCTTTCCTGTTGCTCGGATCTCCAGTAATGAAGAAGGTTTTTTGGTTATTGCTTTTGAGATGCTGTTTGTAGTCTTGGACTGCTGCGGTGTAGAGCTGTTGGTGGTGTGGCATATTTTGATTTCAAGAATGGAGGTTAATAAACGTTATGGAATGTGATGAGCTCCTTCGTGCTCTTTGTTAAAACTTTTCCTCCAACTACAACGGTATCCTCGATCCTAATCCCATATTTATTGGGCAGATAAATGCCCGGCTCAATTGTGATCACCATGTTCTTTTGTAGCTTTTCTACGGCTCCATGACCGATCGAAGGAGCTTCATGAATCTCAACGCCAACGCCATGACCAAGGCTGTGGATGAACCTCTTGCCGAGCATTTTTCGTGCGTGATCATCCAGCATACTTCCACTGATTCCTTCTTTTACCATGCCAATGCATTCTTGCTGTATGTGGAGCACATGTTCGTATGCAGCAATCTCCTCTTTTGATGGCTTGCCGATGTAGAGCATGCGGGTCATGTCGCTGCAATAGCCCTCATATTTGACGCCAAAGTCAAGGAGCAGGAAACCTTTCTGTAGTGGATCATTTCCCGATCGGTGATGCACATACGCCGTATTCTTCCCCGATGCCACAATCGGCTCAAAGGCAAGCTCGCACCCTTTTTTCTTGATCTCATAGGTGATGAGCGCGGCAAGCTCAGCTTCGGTTGAACACTGCTTGATCTGCTGTTGTATGGTTGTGAGGATTTCATCTCCCCTCTTGCATGCTGCCCTAATTCTTCTGATCTCTTCTTCATCCTTGATGATGCGTTTTTTTGTCATGCCGCTACTGAACTCCTTGACTATAAAATCTGCTTTTCTGAGGTTATTGATGAGCTTGAGCGTGCAGATGTCTTCATTGATGGCAATTTTTTTTCTCCCTTTGAGCTGTTTCTTCAGCAACAGTGTCAGTCGTTTTCCAGCAGTTAGTTTGATGATCTTTACTCCTTTTGCTGCGATACTCTTGTCGATCTCCATCTCTGGGGCAATGAGAAAAGAAGATCCTTCTGCAGGAACCACGAGGCAACCAAAGCCAAGCGTGAGGTCTGCATAATAACGCATATTCGGATCTTTCTGCTCTCCGAAATTAAAGAATGCCGCTCCGTCAAGCTTTTCACTACGGATTGTCTGCTGGAGGCGTTCAATCCTCTTTTTTGTATTGTCCAATGTGCTTTTCATAGTATTGCTCTAACATTGCAATGGCTGGCAGCTTTTTTCCCTCGACAAAATCGAGGAATGCTCCGCCAGCAGTAGAGACATAGGTCATCTTATCCTGCAGGTTGCATTTCTCCACCGATGCTGCTGAATCACCGCCGCCGACGATCTTTATTGCATTCTGATTCGCAACGCATTCAGTAATTTCTTTGGTGCCATGGAAGAACTGCTCAACCTCAAACATGCCAATCGGTCCAGCCCACATGATGGTTTTTGCTTGCTTCAGATATTTTTTGTACTCTGCAATGGTTTCAGGTCCAATGTCAACAGCCATGAGTTCGTCAGACAATGCGCCAACAGCTTCAATACTCACCGTTCCGGTCTTGTCTGGCTTGTTCGTCATGATAAAATCCTGCGGGAGAATGACCTTGCTTTTTCCGAGCATGAGAATTTCTTTAGCAACTTTGAGTGTCTCTTCATCATATTTTGATCTGCCGATCTTGTAACCTCTTGCTTTGAGCATGGTATTGGCAAGCACGCCACCGAACAGGATTTTATCGACTTTAGGAAGGAGTGTTTTGATCACACCTATCTTGTCAGCTTTTGCTCCGCCGATGATGGCAATAAAAGGCTTCTCAGGATGCTGCACTTGTACAAGATGCTTGAGTTCTTTCTCCATCAAGAGACCTGCACAGCATGGCAAAAAAGTAGTGATGGCTGCAACCGATGCATTGGCACGATGACAAACCGAAAACGCATCGTTCACATAGAGGTCAGCAAGCCTAGCAAGTTGTTGTGCAAATACAACATCATTTTTCTCCTCTTCGGGATAGAAGCGGAGATTCTCGAGCATGACGATCTCCCCATAGGTTCGCTGGGCAACATAGTTCTCTATTTCATCCTCAACACAGCCACCGACATGCTTGACTTCCTTGCCTAGTAATTCTTGAAGTCGGATAGCGATGCTTTTCGTTGACAATGTTGGGACTCTCTTTCCCTCCGGTCTTCCTACATGAGTAGCAATGATAAGCTTACATTTTTGTTTGAGCAGGGTTTGGATGGTTGGAAGGGTTTCACGAATCCGTTTATCGTTGGTAATATTACCTTTGTCGTCTAACGGGACGTTAAAATCTGCACGCAAGAAAACTCTTTTGTTCCTAAAGTTCATGTCGTTGAGGGTAAGAAAGGGCATGATAACCCTTCATCTGATGTGGGATTTTTATAGTTTGTGTTGTTGTAATGCCGGACATAAATACCGCATGCCCAGTTGTTATGTCCGGCAGACATTAGTAAGCGACTCATTTGATGTTTTACTTTTGTCGCTTACTATTGCATCCAAATACTGTCGTTGCTATTCAAAAAACGGAAGCCCCATTTTTAGAATGTATGGAGCTTGCTGTGCGTACATTCCTTTTACCTCAACCATATGATAACCTAGAGAAGTTAACTCTTGTATTGCTCTGACCGTGCTATGTATGACCTGCTGCCTTTTTTCTATGTCCATTTTCTCGCTTTCTCTGACGATGCGGTCAAGTTCGCTCTGCAATGCTGGTGTCGGATTTCCGTTATCTCCGAACAGCATTTCTAGTTTAGGGTATGTCTTTTCACCATGCTCTCCTTTTTCGGTTGGTTGGTCTTTAAGATATTTCTTAAGCTTCGTTAGCCGTTGCATTTCATCCTTGTGCAGGTGACGGTTTTCTTCTCGATATGCGACATGGTAATAGTCTCTATAATCGTTACAAGTTTCTTAAGAACGGGTGCACCATAGCGTTAATAATATAGGATCCGTCATCAACATACACCTTACTATCACTCGCTTCAATTTTAACACTTACTTTTGTTGCAGGAAATGGATGGTACTCTTTATGGTTTAGAGGATTCTGCATGGCAAACTTTGGAATCTCAAAATATCCATAGAACGCACCATCTCTCCGGATATATCCTATGTTTCCATAGGAAAATGTTTCCTCTTGCATTAGTTCTTCGATTGCTATGTTCCCTGCTTTCATGCCTTGAATCATCTCTCCGATCTGGTCTCGATATTCTTCCAGTGCTTGTCGCCTTCGTTCTCGCTCAAGCACTTTGGTATATGCCTGCTCTAATTTCTGGGTAGATCCTATTCTTTTAAGGCCATACGCATTTCCATTGATGACGATACATGCCTGCTCCGGTTTGGTGTCTAAATAAAATACTTCATGGTTATAGACAAACACTGGATTCCGTTCAGTGACCATATCCCATAGTGACCTCTCCGGCATATCTGCAGTCTTTCTTCTTTCCTCTCCTGCGTCGAGTCCATGCTTCTTCATGATATCTGTTATGATGGTCTGGATCACATACTCATTACCATGTTGCTCCATAGCAGCAGTTCTTTCATTAAGCAAGTCATCGATGATTTGCTTTCCTGTTCGCTGGTCTTTTTCTGGTAATGGAATACCTAAGGTTTTCCCTAACTCTTCTGTCGTATCTATCAGTAAGGGGAAAAATTCTTTCAGTATGAACGTTGCTGCAGCCACTTTTTCTTTTTGTGCTGTCCTATCTTGCCTGCTCTTCATGTGATTTTTCACTTCATCTTTTATGAATTCCTGAGCAGCATCAAAATTCTCCGTTCTGAAGAGAGTCTCATAGAATGTTTCCAGTTGGCTTATCGTTGCTGTCGGCACCAGTCCAAAACGTCCTTTTCCGAGCTGAAGAAATTGGTCTTCTCTGGGTGTATCACTTATCTGATACAGTGTATCTTCAAAAATAAGAAACGGTGCCCTGTCGGCACACCGTTTAAAGAAACTTTCATCGGATTCCATAGCTTCTCAGCATAGGCACATACCCAAAGCCACCGGTCTGCTTCGATGCGATGATCAAATCAAGACCCATGTAAGTCTGTTCTGCTTCTCCTGGAACTTCATGTTTAACAAAGAGATTTCCAATCTTCCGGTTTCCCATGACCGCTTCGCTATTTGCAGTGACACCATAGTTTGCTGCCATTTCGCCTTTTATTGCATCCTGAATTCTCTTTCCGTCTCTTTTTACATTCTGTCCCATGGCATACGCAATAGCTTCATCGACCGTCAATTCCAGCTGGTTTTGCTCAAGCTTTATGATTAACCCTTTTCCCGCCGTGCTTCCTGGCTTCAAGTTGAGCACATAGCTCTGATTCGGGTCATATGTAAATTCTGCTTGCACCTCAGGTGTTTTTTCTTCTGGTTTTACTTTTTTTGTCATGTTCTTACCTCCAAGTGTTCTATTCGCTATCGGAGTTATGAGGGCTTTCAAAAAGCCTTTCACCACCCCAAGATAGTTCTTATCGAGGAGCTAATCTTCGTGTTTTTATAAGGATTATCGTCTTCGTGGCTATCTTCGAGCGGCTCCGGTGAAAATCTTAAAATAGAACCCCTGCCAGCTATACTGGCAGGGTTGGGGAGGTACGAGCTCCCCATGAAAAAGAAAACAAACATACTACAAAAAATGGAAGTGTTATCATTTGACTGATAAACGCTCCATGTT
>JACRKL010000004.1 GCA_016219835.1 Candidatus Woesearchaeota archaeon | reverse complement strand
AGAAGTAAGTCCATTCATAACGATATTGCTGCTGTTGCAGCTTGTGCAGATGAGTTTTGGTGCCATACGCACACCAAATATTTCAAAGAATAAAAATCTTTCTGTCAGTCATTTACTAACACTACCCCAATATTTATATACTTCATGACGTCTGACGATACTATGCGTCATCTGCCAAAACCTTTATTCTCTTCCCTCATCTTTCTCTCTCTTCTTCTTCTCGTCGGTTTTCTTGGAGGACTTGTTTTGAGCAATCTTCTCGTTATGGGTTTTAGCACTTCTGGAAAGACGATAGCTACTCCAACATCCATACTTCCTTCTTACTCATGGCAGGATGTTGAGAATCCGTCTTACACCTCAGTATTTGACATTGCACAGAATAAATTCCAGCCGAGTGTCCTCTTTCTTGCAACTTCTTCAGGCATTTACAAAAGCATAGATTTGGGCAATAGTTGGGTTTTGAAGCACTCGGGAGCAGTGCACAAAATCCGTTTTGATCCATTCCGCTCGAATGTTCGATATGCAATGAATAGTTCCTCTTTTCTTCGAAGCGATGATTTTGGAAACACCTGGCTGGAAAAGAATAATGGTATTCAGGGCGATACAGAAGTAGGTAACGGAATTGTATTTGCTGATTTTGCTCTGGATCCTACACAAAGCAATATCGGCGTTCTGTATGCTTCGGTTTCCCAAGATGGAATCTATAAAAGCGTGAACAGTGGAGACGCATGGACGAAGGTCAGTCCTGCAGAGAATCAACAGCATCCTGGCATTGACCTCTTCAATCAAGTGCTCTATTCAGTTGCCGTTGACCCTTCAAACTCAACCCATATCATCGTTGGCGGCGTTGGTCCTGTTGGATTTGGGACATCTTCTCTCAACGGTTTTTTCTATGAAACGAGAGATGCGGGGCGAACATGGAGACGTATTATCATCCCGAGCCTTTCCTCTTCCTTTCTTTTTTCGTACTCTTCACCGCCTCTGCTTCTTTTTAGTGGTAATGATGGGTCTATTCTGCAGGCACGTTATAACGGGACAGATTATACCTTTTCAACCTTCATCAATGCATCCAAGCACATCAATTCAGGTAGTCTCTTATTCTCAGAGGATGACCCCCAGATGATTATTGGTTTCTCTTCACTCAATCAAAGTCTGCTGGTAAGTCAGGATTTTGGAAAGACTTTTTCTCTTCTTTCTCCTCTTCAAAGCCACTCCGGGCAGAGTATCATCTCTTTTCAACGCAATCGATATCGTCCGAACCAGCTTCTGATAGGCACCACTATTGGCTTTTGGGTTTATGATGCGCTTACCGGCGATTTTGAACAAAGACCTCTTGGGTCTCAGGGTCCTATTGATTCTGTGGGTTTTACTCCTCGTAGCGGTATTCTTCTTGCACAAGCTGATGATTCGGTGTTTTACTCTACCAATAATCAATGGCGGCATCTCCCTCTCTTTGGTCTTGACACTTATATTCCTCAGTTCGGAGAGGCTTTACAGGCTATGGTCAGTGCTTCTGCATTTTATGGATTCCTTCTCGGAGGCGATCACTTAAAACCTGATGCGGTGGCAGTTTATGATTTTTCTCGACAGCAACTCACCTCTTACCGGATCCCTGCTGCTTCTGGTATCGGTTCCACAACACCTATTTTCCAGACTGTTTTCTTTGGTAATGCAACTGCCTTGCTTTTTTCCTATAACCGTAATCTTTTATCAACTGGAATCATGAAATACGATTTCCCGTCTGGAAATACTCAGGTGGAAGTTTCATCCGGTCCCAGTCCATTTTCCATTAGCGTCGCCGGAAACACCATCTATGGATTTCAGACCCCTGCATCTGCCCTTTCTAAGCGTACTTCTCAGGGGACTTGGCAAGATGTCTTTGATTTCAATACTCTTGCGCCAGGGTTTAATATCATCATGGTTGCTTACTCAGCATCATCCCATCAGACGTATGTGCTCCTCAAAAAACAATCCATTGATTTTCGGATTTATCGGATGAACACGATGATCCAAGATGGCATTTCTCGTTGGGAAAATATACCGATACCTCCTTCCAGTAGCGTGACGGCATTTTTTGTTGACAGTACTGGTCGTTTGTGGATTGGTTCTCAGAATGGCATTTTCATGAGCCGCGATTCCGGAAAAACATGGACGGCAATGAACCTGGGTCTTGGGAGTAGCAACTTATGGATTGCTTCCATCGCTCAACACCCGCTAACTCACGAAATTTATATCGTTGCCAACGGAAAAATCAAGAAACTTGTCGAGCCGAATATGACCCCTTGAAATCATGGCAGAACTGACATTTTCTACTAAGCCGTTTTGACCATCACTTTTATTAATCGTGCTCTCTTCGCCCTTCTATGGATCTCTCCATTCTTGCCGAACAGGCGGAGCTTTTCAGAACCTTGCTGGCATCACGCAATCCTAAGTGCCGTGGTGAATATCTTGAACAGATTCTGGCAACGATACCTAATGCTGAGGAACTGAAGACCATCATAGAACAATATGATGCCAGTAAGTATGGTGATTTATCTCATGAACAATATATCCGGCAGATGATCCCTTTTGTCTTTCCTGGTCATGCCACTTTTGAAGAACTGTATGATACGTTAGCTATCCCTCCTTCCCAGCAAATAGCATGGGACGGCGATAGGTTTCTTCATCATCCCTTTACTCTTGCAAAATATCTTTCCCATGCACAAGCTCTTACCCAACTTGCTGATCAGGGACTCTTGCATAGCGATGGGATTCCTTATCCTGCTGATGGGATACCGCAGCCTTCACTGGATGGTTTGCTGATGAATGCAGGGCTTTTGATCTCTGGTCGTGTCCCTAAAGAAGTCGTCGATGCTTCAACGAAGTATGGAGAACTTTCTGATCCCTCGAGCAAAAGCAAAGAGCTTGCCCTCTTGCTCTTCCATCACGCTGCTCGCCTGAAAGGCATCGACCATCTTTCATTTGACACACTTCTTCCTCTGCTTGAAGCTGTGCCGTGGGAAGCGTGGGATCTTGATCCTTCTTACCAATCTTCGTTCAATGTTCAGACGAGATATTGGTGCCATTATTCCAAAGATATTGGTGGCGGCTCCTATGGTGAAGGCAAGGATACCAGTAGTCAGTTATCTCTCTTTGGTCAGGTCTCCCACTTTTGGGTAGAGCTGAAAGCGCAAGAGCAGGCGTTTGGACATTTTCCTGCACAATTACAGGAGCGTAATCATCTTGATTTTTCTTCTCCTCAGATCCTTAAGAAACCGTTCCTGCCTCTGAAGACACTGCTTGGAAAGGAGTACCTCTATGTCCTTGGAACTGAAAAGATGCAGGGGAGAGACCTTACTGAATTTACGCTTTTGTCTTGCCATCTGGAGAGCGGTAAGATGGAATCAAGAAATATCCCCTTGAAAAATGGATGGCTTCCTTTTGCTTTGCTGTATCAAGATGAGCTTCATTTGGTTGAGAAGGAAACCGTTCGTGTTTTTAATCCATTACTCCAAGAACAAGGAGATTCCTTCTCGGGAAAGCAGCTTGATGAGCTCTTACGACTGCATGGCAAAAATAAGGGCATGCATCGGCTTTGTGGGGTTTCTGCTGATGGCGACCGAGTAGCTTTGGTATATTATAATGACAAATCTCTGGAATATCATCTTATTCTTAGAAATAGTTCAGTTGTTTTTGAGCATCAGGCGCAAAGCTTCACAACAACGACCAACGCCATGATCCGAAATTCAGCGAACATCTATGGCGGATGTGCAACCATTGGTGTTGGAAGTGCTTTTCCTATTCCTCCGTCTGTTGCGCTCACTGATGCTGGCGTTGTGTTGAGCGAAGGAAAACGCATTGTTGTTTTTGATAACTCTCTTCGTGAGCAAGCTCCATTTGGCAAAACCGATTTTCCGTTTTTGGATGATATAAATCCGATTCTCGACGTGTACGGGGGAGGAAACTACTTTGCCTGCTATCTTCCACTGGTCAAGAAAATTCCTACGGGGATGAAGTTTGGAGATCATGAAATTACGAAGTCGGTTGCTTCTGAACCTTTCTTATTTGTCTTTGCTCATCAGAAAGGTGCCGTGAAGCTTGTTTCTGTTTTTTCTACGCAGGATGCGATGGGTTATGCTGCAGGAGTTGCCATCAACAACAATCTCTTGGTTTGTTCTACAAAAGGCGCAGAAGTGTATTACCGTTACCGCTACAGTATTGAAGCCAGTGGCATGTTTGAGTTGACGGAAGCAGATTTTAGAAAACCTTGCTACATCTTGAGCGAACCCAACCTGAGCTTGATTCCGTTTACCAAGAAGAAAGATGCTCTTCCGGGACGTGAGTTACTCTCGCTAATGGGTTGAAGTAGACATTTCTCTTTCTATGACTTACCGTATCGAAACATACCCATTTTTCATACCGCTTTTTGAGAACACGATATGCCAGTTCTGTACTTTCCTTGACCGGAACATGCCGGCAAAGGTGAGCAAATAATAATTCCACATTCTCAAGAAGCGTTCTCCATATTCTTGCTTTATCTGATCCTTGTGTTTGATTACATTCTTGTGCCACGCCATCAATGTCTTGTCGTAGTCAGCTCCAAAGTTATGGCAGTCTTCGATCACCAGCAATTTTTCGGTAGCGTCTACAATCTGCCCAAGGCGTGGAATCGTGCCATTCGGAAAAATGTACTTGTCTGACCAAGGATCGCTCTGGCTTGGACCCCAGTCTGCACTAAACGATTCTACCAGAAGAAGACCGTCATCTTTCAGGCAGTCTTTCATGATCTTGAAATAAAGAGGATAATTCTTCGGCCCGACATGTTCGATCATGCCGATGGAAACGACTCGATCAAACTGCTGCGTTGGTTTAAGGTCGCGATAGTCTTGTAGTCTGATTTCAACCGGTAATCCTTTGCATGATTCTCTTGCCAACGCTGCCTGTTCTTTTGCAATGGTGATGCCTACCACTCGTGCGCCATATTTTTCTGCAGCGTACTTTGCAAAACCTCCCCAGCCGCATCCAATATCGAGCAGGCTCATGCCTTTTTTGAGATCAATTTTTTTACAGACCAGTTCCAATTTTTCCTCTTGTGCTTTGTCCAACGATGATGTCTTTTTCCAATAGCCGCTCGTATAGATCATGCGTTTGTCGAGCATGATTTTATAGAGGTCGTTGCCGACGTCGTAATGCCGCTGCCCTACTTCAAATGCTTTCGATTTTCTTTGCTGGTTCAGTGCTTTGGCTTTGAGGATGTGAAAGAGTAATGCTGGCGAGATGATTTCCTTGCCAATTTTTGCTTGGAGTAATCGAGTGCTGAACTCATCAATTGCTGCACAATCCCACCAGCCATCCATGTAAGATTCTCCCAATGCAAGAGAGCCACCGCTTAATACTCGTGCATAGAGCTCGTGATTATGGACTTGGATATCCCATCTTCGATTACCATTGATCCTGATGTCGGCAGTCTTCAGTATTTCGCCAGCTATTTTTTCTGCGCTTTTCATGCTCCTCCCTCCTTCTCATCCTTCTTCCACAAAAGCAGAATCAACCACACCGTACCAACACAAATTGCGCTGTCTGCAACATTAAAAACAGGCCAGACCTTGAAGTCGAGAAAGTCGATCACATGGCCGAGCATGATTCTGTCGATGAGATTGCCGATGGTTCCCCCTAAAATCAACGCAGCAGGAAGATAGAGCGGATCTTTCTCCTCGAGCAGCTGCTTGTGATAGAAGAAGATGATGCCGACTACAATCACGGAGAAGAGGATCACCCATGTCTGGCTGCCTTTCAATAAGCCGAAGCTGATGCCCGTATTCTCGACGTACGTGAAGGAGAAAAACGGCAAAAGGTCAAGGCTTTTTTCTTTGAGATAAGCAAGTGCAAACGATTTAGTGAACTGGTCAATGACGAAAACACTGACAGCTACTACCCAGAACAGGGATAATCGTTTCATTTCTTCTCTTTTGACCCTCTCCTTTTTATTTTCGATCATCCTCCGATTTTCAAAATTCGAAACCTTTAAATAGAATCAGTACGATTGGTATGTGGTAGTTGTGTGCTTATCGTCATGAAGCACCGAGTTAGGTTCGAGGTTAGGTTGTTACGATCATGAAAAACGTTGAGGTGTTGTCAAAAATGCAGGTCAAAAAGGGGGAATTCCTAAAAAATAGATTCATGTTTTCTGCAATGCTTGTTACTCTGTTTGTTCTTGTGCTGCTGTATGTCTATGCAGTCACGGTTACGGTTGGTGTTGGCAACAAAGCTAATGTAGGTCTCAACTTTACCAATCTTACGGGTTCTGTTAATCTTAACTGTACACTTGCTGCAGGCATGAACGTGACGAACGTCACATGGTTTGCAGTGCAAGGTGGCACGATTACCATGATTGCCACTAACCAGACGAACATTACTTCACCCACTCCCGGCGCAGTGCATGGTGATAACGTAACAACTTCGTTTGTTTATCCTGCATTTTCAACAACTACTCTTGCAGATGGCAGGTATAATATCACCTGTAACGTGACCAACTCTTCCATTTTCCGTTATACTTCTGGAGTAATTGCCTCAGACCCTGCTTACAATGTAACGATTGATAATACTGCTCCAGCTTATTATGGTCTCAAGCCAGGCAATAATTCTTACACGAATAGCACGGGTCCTACGGTTGTTGTTTATTTCAACGATACGGGTGCGAAGATCAACACGGCAAGCATTACGATGTATTATAGCGTCAACAATACTGGGTTTAGCAATGTTGTTCCAACAACCAGCGATGATCTTCTTGATTCTTCACTGATTAACGTAAACGGAACGCTAAGCAATGCAGGTATTATCAACGGTGCTAATATAACCATCCAAGTTAACGCAAGTGACTGGGGCGGAAATACGAAGTACTTTAACTGGACGTTCCACATTGATAACGCCACTCCTTCCGCTTTAACGCTGAATGCACCACCTAATAGCACGATGAATTTGGGCAATAATGTCTCCTTCAATTTTACGGTTACGGATGATTACTCTACCACTTTGAATTGTAGCCTTCTGATCGGGAATGGTACGGTCACTTCTAGCACGACTATTTATGCCACCAGCGGCACGATGTCAAACTATACTGCCCGACAACTTGGCGAAGGTCCGCACATCTGGAATGTCACCTGCTCAGACAATGCAACCAACACTCGAAGTAGCCCTAATGTTAATGTGACGATTGATGCGGTTCTTCCTCTCGTTGGTCTCTTGACTCCTACTGTTGCGAACTGGACGGTTCAGAATAATGTAACGGGTTTCCAGTACCAAGCGAACGATACTGGTCTTTTTGCCTGCCAGCTTTATACCAACTACTCTGGAACATGGCTTGCAAATAAAACCAACACCTCTGCATCAGATGGTCTGATCAATGCAACAACGGACACGGTTAACATGACCTTGAAAGAAGGTCACATTCTCTGGAACGTACTCTGTAATGATTCTGTTGGTAACGCGGTTTGGGGATTAACCAGCGGGAGGAATATGTCTGTTACGGTAGATACGATGAATCCGAGTATCACTTTGAACAGCCCATCCACGAACGCATACCGAAATGCCCCCAACGCGACATTTAGTTATACACTCACCGATGCTTGGCCAAGTGTGTGTAATCTTACTATCAACAGGACTGGAGCTTTTGTTACTAATCTTACGAACACCACTCCGGTGTCCGGTATTGCAAACACCATGGATGTTAATCTCAGCACTGGTATTTACAAGTGGAATATATACTGCAATGATACCTCTGCAAGGACATCGACAACATCTACAAACTTTACTATCACGATTGATACAACTTTCCCAATGGTTGGCTTTGAGTATCCTGTCAATGACTTTAACTTTTCCGGTGCAACAGTCAAGTTCAACGGTTCATCGAACGATACGAACTTGTATTTGACATCGCATAACTTTACCTCTAAATTCCCAACTAACAATGGCACCAATGCTTCTTTCCAGTTCATCAACACCTCGGGTTTAGCTGACGGTAACTATAGTGTCAATATCTCGGTCAACGATTCTGCTGGTAACTTGAACACCAGCACCAACCTGTACTTCCGTGTGGACAATACCGCACCAACGACTCATGACATCTTCCCGGTCAATGGGACGGGCGTTAATATAACTACGCCTCAGATCTACCTCAACATTACTGATGCAACAACTGGTATTATCAATAATACTAACTTGAACGTTAGTATCAGCATCAATGGTGGCGCTTTCAATCCCCAAGCTGCGGTCAAAGGACCTGGTGTCAGCGGTGCACAGTTTATCATGAACTGTACTGCTTGTAGTCTAGGTTACTCCCAAAATGATAATGTTACTGTCAGAGTCAACGCACAAGACCACGCAGGTAACCTCATGTCCGTTGATTATTGGTTTATAGTTGATTCCGTGATTCCAAATGTAACACTCGTTTCACCGGTCAACAACACATGGACGAGAGCAAGAACCGTGAGTTTCACCTACAACATGAGCGATCGTGCTCCTTACCAGTGTAACCTGACCACCAACTCAACGAAAGGTACCTTATTAGTTACCAATGCCACGAATTTGTCGGTTACTCCGCAAGTTCCTCCAACCGTCAACTTAACCCTTGAGTCTGATGGTGCTTTCCAGTGGGCTGTTTTCTGTAACGACACCTCCGGTAATATCAACACCTCGGGTACGTTCAATGTGAATATTGATACTACTGACCCCGTGGTTAATCTTGTAGCACCGATTAACAACAGCTACAACAATACACTTAATATGATGTTCAACTGGAGTGCTACTGATATCAACATCCAGAACTGTACGCTCTACCATAACGGTAGTGGTACGTTTGCAGCAAACCAAACCTTCGGTGCAACCTCAGGGGCGTTAGCCAATACGTCATCTATCTTTGCAACGCCAGGTATTAAGATCTGGAACGTACTCTGTAATGATACGTCTGGAAGGACGGCGTTCAACGCAACGAACAGGACGTTGATCCTCGACAATACTACGTCAGGTATCAACCTCCTCTCTCCCGCGAATGCAACGATGACGCAGAGCAGAACGGTGAGCTTTACCTATAATGCCACGGATGAGACTGCTTTAGGAACCTGCAACCTCACGACCAACTCATCGGTAGGAAGTAGGCTTGTTGCTAATAGTACTAACTCATCAGGCAATGGCTTGATTTCTGGCACTGCTGCCAGTGTTAACCTTACCTTTGAGAGTGATGGTCAGTACCTCTGGAATGTGTACTGCCTTGATAACGCATCCAACACTGCCTACAACTTTACCAATCGGTCGTTCACCATTGATTCGACCAACCCTGTCGTTGATCTCTTGACGCCAAATCAAACCACTTTTATGACGCAGGTTGTCTCTTTGGGTTACCGAGTGACCGAAGTAAATCCTGCCTCTTGTATCTTGTATGATAACATCGGAGGTACATGGACAAATAGAGTCACCAACAGCTCCCTTTCGAGTGGTTCGACGGATAATGTGACGATAACCGTAGGTGTTGATGGTACCTATATCTGGAATGTGTATTGTAATGACACCTTTGGCAGGACTGCATGGAATGCAACGAACTTCACCGTCACCGTTTCTGCCAATGCACCTACCATCTCGGCAATGTCTCCTAAATCCAACGAGACGGTTACCAACAGCACACCCTTGGTATCCCTTAACACCTCAGAGCCGTCCACCTGTAAATGGGATTATGCTGATGGAAGATATAGCAGTATGCCTTATACGATGACGGGTACGCTGGTGACTAACCACAATTACACATTCCCTACTACGCTCCGTGATGCTGCTTACAAACTGTTTGTGAGATGTGTAGACTCAAACAGTACGGAGCCTAATATTGGTACTCAGGTCAACGTCAATCTCGACACCAGAAGCAACTTCAACATCACACGACCTGATACACTGTATGATTATCTTCAGATCAACAAGTGGAATGCGTTTGCCTTGCCCTTGTGGACATGGCAGAATGCAACGACGCTGAAGCCGAATGCAACGAACGTGCTAAGCAGTGTAGACGGAAGCTACAGTAAATTCTATGTCTACAATGGCTCGGCATGGCAGACGTACATTCCGGGAGCTGTCGGCAATGACTTCGTGAACATTACCTACAATGGTGGAGAAGCGTTTTATTACCTCTACATGAACGGTACTGACAGACTCGAAGTATAAGTCGAGTCATTTTTATTTTATTTTTATAATTCAGATTCAGAATTCGGGGGGAATGACCATGAATATGATGCGATACAGTTTGTTGATGGTGATAGCTCTTCTTATTGTGCCCATTATTTCTGCATCACCCTCTCTCAATCGTTTTGAGGGTAATGTTACTATTGATGGTGCAACGAACACCTCCTCTGTTGATAATGCAACGGTGATTGCGTACATCAATGGGGCTAAGCTTGGTGGCTCAAGTGTCGGCGGGGAGTCTACGGTTGGTTATCCAGGCATAGACCGTACTCCTTCGTATTATGTTATTTCCCCCGGCTGTGTCAATGGAGATACTGTTGGATTTAAAATCAACGGAGTCTGGGTTTTTCAGGCAAACAGAACATGCTCTCAGGGCTCTCAAACACTCTTAAACTTAACGATGAACAAGAGTGTCAGCGGTGCCGCATGTACGTATGGCTATACTTGGTCAGATAGCGGTTGTGCATCTGGTTTGACGTGCTGTTCTACTAATGCCTGTGCTTCTTCGTGCAGTTCCGGGTCTAGCGGTAGTGGTGGTGGTGGCGGAGGAAGTTCTTCAGGATCTTCTGGCTCTAGCGGTGGTGGCGGCGGAGGAGGCACTGGTACCGGTTCAGGTTCATCTACACCTGCTGCATCTACTCCAGAAACACCGGCTGCAACCTTTGTGCAGGAACCTTCTGATTTGACGGGTTCATCCAAAGAAGGTGTCGTAGTTACTCCAACGAATGTTCCAGTTACTGATCTTAATGTGAAGCGTGATCTTCTTGTAGGTCTTGCTTCTGATCTTGGTCTTACTGATACTTCAGGTAATGTCTTTGGCAGTGCCATTGCTAACCCCGCTGCATCTCTTACCGTTGTTGAAAGTGCTGCTGCTGAACAAACGGTAGCTGTAACTTCTGCATCTGTTGACGTTGCAGCTGGCGGAGCATCATCCTCTGCTGCACAATCGGCATTCTCCTCTGCAAAAGCAGGGCTTGGATCCGGCAACGTTGTAGCAGTGCCTGTTGATACGAAGTTGCAAGTGCTTCAGATCACTTCATCGGAAACTGGGAAAACCGTGACGGTTTCAAAGGTTACGTTACATGTTGCTGCAACGGAGAAAGATCTTGTTAACATCAATGTTATTGAAACCGTTCCCAAGACCTCGGCTGCAACTGCTTCTGAGATCACTTATCTTGGAGAAAAGCCGGTTGTCTTACAAGAGGATCCTATTCTTCAGTGGTCGTTTGATCGCATTAAGAAAGGAGAATCGAAGGATCTTTCCTATGTAATTAATAAGAAACTTGATCGCTTGGATTCCAAAACCGTTGTGGTTGCTCAAGCAACTCCAACATCCCAAGGTAGGGGGAACACACTCATGGCTCTTCTGGGATTGGTGATTGTGTTGGTGGTCGGAGCAGCCTTGTACTTCTTCGTGGTGAAGAAGCGTTAATTCGGGGTACAACATGATGCGGCAAAGCTTGCTTCTCCGCATCCGTTTTTTTCTTAAGGTTCTTTTTTTTGCGTTTATTTATGGTGCAGCACTGGTTTCATCCCTAGCGTTAGTGTGGATCTTCTACAATATCCTTGCGTTCAAAAAATACTGTATCATTGAGCCAAATCTGACCATTCTTCTTACGGAGATCGTGCTGGCAGTTGGAGCAGTTTTGGGCATCTTGGATTTGATCTGGAGGCTGAATGTAAGATTGGCTTTTCTTGAGCGAATGTTTCCCAAGATTGCAAAGGAAACCAGAGCTGCTGCTGAGCAATTGCAGAAAGAAGAGACGGTTGAGCAGAATCTTGTTACTCTCCTCCGGCTTGCGATCAAGGATCTGGGAAGTCTGATGAACATGAACCTGCGGCAAGATGGAGAGCATTTCGATCCTTATGGCATTCATGCGCAGTTGAGGGCTATTGTTGAAAAGATTGATGCAGCATGCGGCCTTGCTTTTAAAGGGTTATCTTCCTCGCATCCTGACGTTCAGGGGTTTATGGCATTACGGCGCAAGGTATTAGATGATCTTACGTACTATCTACATGACTGGGAAGATTTTGCTGCTCTGAAGTTTAAAGAAAGTTCTGAAGTGAAAGGCATTGTTGAACAAACTGAGCATCTCGCTGCTCTTGACCAGAAAGCACATCGTGAGCGGCTCCAGAGTTTATTACAGGCATCGTTGAAGAGCTTGCTCCGCATTGCGGACGTTATTGGTGATCAAAAGCAGTTCAAGCAGTATCGGCAGCAGCAGGGCAGCAGGCAGAAGGCTTTTGCGGCAAAAGAGGATGTTGGCAGGAAGCAGATTCTCGATACGATCACTTCCTTAAAGCAGGCATTGGAGCTGCTGGAAGCTGATATCAAAGACGATGCTGAAGTGGAGATGATCGTCAAAGCAGCGGAGCAGCAGATGAAAGCGTATGAAGGGAAGTTTAGGTGAGTTGAGACCTCTTTGTATAGCTACTTCTTTTACTTTATCTTCAAACATTCATCCGCAATCTTTTTATAGTTCTTATTATACTCTCACTATAGGTGATGTATAATGAGTACAACAACGATCCAACTCGATAAAACGATAGTGGTGTCTTTGCAAGAAGCTCGTGAATATCCACGGCAGTCGTATAATGACCTTATTGTTCACATGCTTGATGTCTTTAAGGCAGCCAAGAGCAAGAACCAGTACGATCAATTCTTGCATAAGATTCAGCAATCCAAGATGAAGCAACTCTGGGACAATAAGTTTGATGAGGCTTGGGAACATGCTTAGGCCGGGAGATGTTGTCCTTGTCCATGTGCAATTTACCGATACGTTTGAGACCAAAATCCGGCCTGTTGTTGTTTTGTTTGAAGAATTTGACAATGTTGTTGTAGCTGGAATTACGAGTAATCCTGAGATGAAAGGAATTTCTCTTACCCGAAAAGAAGGTGCAGTTCGTGAGAGTGTGATCAAACTCAATTATCTTTTTACCATTTCTACCATGATGATCCAAAAATCATTGTTTCATCTCTCTTCTGAAAAGAAGAAACTGGTTTTTGACGGGCTGATTGGAAAGTTCAAGGGATTAGTTCGGTGATGAATTACGTGAAATTGAATCTTCTGGTCTCACCACTTCTTCTGCTCGTGCTCATAATACGCCATTCTTTCAATATTGGAGAGGCGCTGGCTGATGCTCTCTAAACTAATCCTGATCGCCTCTAATTTGCTGGACAGAATCTCCATGTTCTTGTTCATGATCAAGTCCCGGTCGGTTGGCATCTGCTGCGGTACGTTTTGGGGAACCTGATACTGCTGATATGCTGATTGTTGCTGTTGCATGCCCTGCATTCCGTAATTCTGGCGTTGATATGATGGTGGTTGTTGTGTGGGCTGTTGCAATGGATTTTGCTGGGAAAAGCGCATCGGCGACCCCATGCCACTGTCCTCTTCTGATGGTTTGCCGGTCAGGTCGTTCGTTTCTATCCCAGGGAAATTCTGGTTTCCTGCATCCTTAAAGAGGTCGTCCTCTTTCATGCCCATGTCTTTATTGATCTCCTTTTCAAAATCAAGATCCTCTTTCTTCCAAAACATTAGTTTTCCGAGTAAGCTCATAGGTTACCTCCCGATCTGCATGACTGCGAATGTCAGCCTGAATGGATAGATTTCAATCATCCCCTGCTTGTATGCTTTGATCATATCTCCTGCATTGAGTTTCTTGAGGATCTGTATAAATAGCTGTGTTTTGATCGCTTGCGGACTACTGCCAAAGGTTTCTAGGGTCGTGGATCTGCTTCTGGTGACTTGATCAAGGAGCGGGAGGGGGTCAGCTGCTGACATGATGTTCTTGAGCATCGTCTTATCAAGTTGGATGCTTTTTCCTGCTCCATCTTTTATTTCCATGCTGCCGGAAAGGACAGAGACTATTTCCTGATGAACGACTTGTGCCACGGCGTATTCTTTGACCATCGCATTGTAGTCTTTTGCTTGATATGCACGATCGATCTCATCGATTTCGTCTTGGCTCAGGATACGTTCATCTTGACCGAGTTTTCGCGCAATACCTGCATTTATTTTCCCATCGATCTCCAGCAGTGTGAGGGTGCTTGCTCGTGGAAAGTTTTGTTGGAATTGCTGCGTATCCAGATACACGAAAACACTCATGATGCCGATGAGGATAATCAGGAACACGAGAACCGAGCTGATCACTTGAGCGAGACCATGGACAAATTTAAAGATGATAACAGCTCCGCCAATGATTACAACAACGAGGAGGATGCTTAAGAGATCCATGCTTCCTTCTTGACGAATGGGGTTTAAATGTTTTGTGTCCGGTTACCGGCTCCGGTGAAAAAGTCTGGTTAATATTGCTTTTAGATTGTGAAGGATGATTCTTGCCGTCACTTCCGCGTGCTGTGCGCGGAAGGTAACGCTTCGGACGTAGTCTCCGAAGCGTCGTTTAAAGCTTGAGTTGTTGT
>JACRKL010000036.1 GCA_016219835.1 Candidatus Woesearchaeota archaeon | reverse complement strand
GCTTCTTGGCAGAAGTAAGTCCATTCATAACGATATTGCTGCTGTTGCAGCTTGTGCAGATGAGTTTTGGTGCCATACGCACACCAAATATTTCAAAGAATAAAAATCTTTCTGTCAGTCATTTACTAACACTACCAAAAATAAAAACAAAAAATGAGCTTTTGCTATAAGATCAGAATGACTTCTTTCTCTTTGAATAGCAGTCTCTGCAATAGACTGGCTTGCCATCCATGGGCTTAAACGGAACTTCGCATTCCTGGTCGCACTCTGAGCATGTCGCCTTATGCATTTCTCTTGGTCCGAAATTTCCTCGGAATCCGCCACCGCTGTTTCCACGGTTAAAGTTGTTCATGTTCTTTTCCTCCTACTACATAGAATAAGCATTGCTGCGTCCTATGTTCTGGGAACCAGAAAACGGCTCCGATTTAAAAGCTTTGCTGTGGTGGAGGCGTATAAACCCTAGAAAGCCTGTGGAAATGAGTTTCAGTGAATTTATAAACAAAAACTTACGGCACGAGGATCCTATGGAGCCATTACGAAAGATGCAAACCTATGCACCGACGCTACTCCGCATAGGCATGAGCCTTGTCTTTCTGTGGTTTGGCATCAACCAAGTCCTCAATCCGACTAATTTTCTGGGCTATCTGCCTGATTTCTGGTTTACATCGCTGTGGGCAAGAAGCATCATTATGGCTAACGGTGCATTTGAAATCGTCTTCGGCGGGATGCTGCTAGCAGGGTTATGGACGAGAATTGCAGCAGCACTGTTGAGCATGCATTTGCTCGTTATTACGATTGAATTAGGTTATGGCGATGTTGCCGTCAGGGATTTTGGCTTGGCAATGGCAACGATTGCAATAGCGTTATGGGGTGAAGATCCATGGTGTCTCGATTATCGGATGCAGAAGAACAAAAAGAACGCATGAGACTTTTTACAGTAGGTACAATTGCTGTCCTTGCAGTTATACTACTGATCGTTGCAGGCTGCACGAAGGGTTCATCGATCACCGGGCAGGTGCAGAAAGATGGATTGGGGAAGGAAAAACAAGATAATGGCATTACAACAGAGACAAAAAATGCTCAGCAAAAGTATGAAGAAACACTTGCTAGCGTCATCGCCGATGGAACGTACACAGAAAATGTAACGTATGCTTATCATAGCGGCACAGAAACGGTTGATATTTCAGTCACTGTAAAAGATGATGTTGTTCTTGCTGCATCGGTCACCGGCATCAATCCCAACCGAATATCACAACGGTATATCGACGGCGTCAATGCGGCTTTACCTGACCTTGTCGTTGGGAAGAAAATCAATCAATTAAACTTGCCAACGCAAATCAGCGGAAGCTCGTTGACAACTGCTGCTTTTAAGCAGGAGATCGAGAATATGATTGAAAGATATTAGTAGAAAATGAACGTACCTTAAGACGACAATTTCAAGAAGATCTCTGTAATTAACTTGAACACTATGCGAACACAACTGAGCGTGCAACGACAGGAAGTCTTGGGCACTGTTGTGGAAATTAAAGTGCCGAAAATACATGCAGACTGCCTTGCTTCTTGTTTTGCAGAACTAAAGAGGATTGAGAAAACCTATTCACGGTTTCTGGACGATTCTGCATTATCTCAGGCAAACAAGAAGATCGGGAAATGGCAAGGGGTGAGTGATGAGTTTCTGTGGCTGATCAAACAAGCAGAGTTGTATAAGAAAAAAACGAAAGGATATTTTGATATCACGATCAAAGAAGTCCTTGATAGCATGGGTTACGACAAGACCTATCGTTTCACGCCGCAGCAGATGAAGAGCAAAGGAATCCTGCATGGAATCAAGGAAGCGATTATGCAGCCCATTGTTATTGATGATAATAACAACAAAATCCTACTTCGAAAAGAAATTGATTTCGGCGGCATTGGCAAAGGATATGCACTGGATAAGGTTGCTGAGCTACTGGAGAGCAAAGGTGTGGTACATTATTACATCAACGCTGGTGGAGACATTTATGCACGGCAAAGTCATAGAGATGAGCCGTGGATCATTTTGCTGGAGCATCCGGATGATCCAGCACGCGCCATTGGGAAAATCAAGCTTGACAGGCAAGCCATTGCTGGCTCTTCATCCAACCGGAGAAGGTGGGGCAAACAAGGCGAATACCACCACCTTATCAATCCAAAAACACAAAAGCCAGCGGAGAAGATGAAAGCGATTTTTGTAATCGCAGAGAAAGGCATGGATGCGGATGTCTATGCAACGGGATTATTTGCTACAGGATTTGAAGAAGCAATCAGGCTCTCGAAAGAGCTTCCGGTTGAGGTACTGATGATCTCTAAAGAAGATAAAATGTTCAGAGCAAAGGGTTTAAGGTAGAGTGGTTGTGAGATCATTTTCTTCCTTTGATGATGCCATCCCTGAACATAAGTTGAATAGTATGCCCGTTGTCTCGGTATTGAAAAAATGACCTCATGGATGGAGGAACTCTATACCGGATGTAGTTGTTCCAACACTCTAATTTGTTGTGGTCTCCATGAAATTCCGCATCTAACCTACCTTCAGTAGAGAGGCAGAACGGAAAAGTACTAACTTCTTCGATGTCCTTAAAGCCTGCTTTGTAAGGATAATAATGAGAGTCTCCTGCATGTTCAAGGTAATTCCAGACTTCATCTCGTCTGAAAAAATAGCGCTGCTCTGCTAAGCTTTCAAGCCCTGCAAGCTCATCTTTTTTCCGGATTATATCCTGTATGACGCGCTGTTCCTGCTTGCCTAAGGGCAGCAAATCCCATACACCAAAGACTCCTCCAAATTTCAAAACACGATACGCTTCGCTGATGATCTTCTGCTGGTCTGTTTTTGGAACTTCATGAACGCCCATCTTGATGACGACGCGGTCAAGAGAATTATTCCAGAAGCAATAGAGTTTTCTTGCATCCTCCTGTTTGAGGTAACACTGCGTTCCATCCTCAAGATGAATACTTTTCCCAAAGTTTCCATCTCTTAGGGTTAAATGAAGCTCAGTTATTGCACGATCAAGCTGTTCTTCGTACATATCAACGAGGACAGGAACGATAGAGATGCTCTTTTCGTGCGCTTGCCTCAGCACTTCCTTCATCACACTGCCATAGCCACTCATCAAATCAACAACGATATTGCCATCGCTCATTTCCAAATGCTCAACCAGTGTTTTCAGGTTTTCCGGATTGATCGCATGAATATATTCATAGACAACATTGCGAATGTTCCAGCCCAGAGTTCCTTCTTGACATCCTTTCATCACAGATCAGTAGATTCATGTGCCTACTTAAAGTCTATGTGTCTAAAAATAGACAACCTTAAATAACAGTATTTCTTTTCAACCCCGATGGATCGAAAGAAGCTCACCACCTTAGGTCTCACCGAAGCAGAAGCAAGAATTTACACCAGTGTTCTGAAGCTGGGTATGTGCACGGTAAAGGACATTACAAAAGAGTGCGGCTTCCATCGAACAAATATTTATGATGTACTCGAGCAACTCAAAGAGAAAGGATTAGTAGCTTATGCCAAAGAAGGAAAGACCATGCAGTATACGGTGAGTGATCCACAGAATTTATACGAACTGCTCCGCGAGAAGAAAGAAGTGCTGGATAGTATTTTTCCTGAGATCGAACGGCTGCATGATCTCACCTCAAAGGAGATCCAAGTCGAAGTGTACAAAGGAGAAGAGGGCATGAAGTCTGCATTTCGTGACATTCTCAGGCAGAGAAAAACGCTTTATGCCTTTGGAGTAAAAGGACAGCTGCGCGAGAAACTACCACTCTTTGCAGAGCAATGGCTGCGAGATTTAAAGGAGAAGAAGATAGCATACTACGGAATTTATACCGAGAGAGTTCCACCAAAATATTATACTAAGATACGGTATGTTGCAAAAGAGCTCAGTGGACCTGTTGCTACATTTATTTATGGAGATAAAATCAACATCAACATCTGGGATCCAACCTTGGTTTCCATCATCATAACATCGAAACTCGTTGCGCAAATGTACAAGAAACATTTTGAGCTACTGTGGAAGGTGGCGAAGCGATGAATGGATGAGATGAAAAAACGATCATTAACCATATAAACCCGCAATCGCCACTGATTGTATAACCTGCTGCCGTGGCACAACCTGGTACTGCGTCGGTCTCGAAAACCGATTCCCGCAAGGGTATCCCAGTTCAAATCTGGGCGGCAGCGTTTATACTTACAGCATGCCAGATTTGAATATGCTCAAAAATCTACGGATTTTTGGCACCTCCTCGCTACGCTCGTAGGAATCCTGGCTGTCGCGCGCTTTCCCATCACAAAAAAGCCGGATTTGAAACACCATGGAACTCATCGCCCTGATCGAACAAACGGAACTGTATCTGAAAGACAAGGCAAAGCAGACGAAGGGGTTATCGTATGACTTTAGCGTCCAGAAAGGAACTTATGTCGAGAAGAGGATCCTGCAGAATATTGATGATATTGCAGCTATCTGCTGGGATCTTTGCCAGCACCACACGATAGCAAGCAATCGAACAATTCTCAAGAAAATGCTGGACATTCTTCAAGACCTGCAGCCAGCCAATATGGCTGAACAGCTTGCAGCACTCAAAATCGAAGTAAAAAGGCTCAAGCTGCCTATGGAAAAGAAGCAGCTCACGGAGTTTACATTGCCTGCGGAGATCAAAAAAGAAGTGGAAACCGACCTTCAGGAAATGAACAGCTGCTATGAAAACGGCTGCTATCGCTCAGCTATCTTTCTGTGCGGTAAGATTCTGGAGACTGCCCTCCATAGAAAGTACTTTGAGGCGACCAACAAAGACTTGCTGGAGACCAGCCCCAACCTCGGATTGGGGAAGATCATTGCGAAGATGAAAGAAGCAAATATTAACTTAGGCATTGGTATCGATGAGCAAATCCATTTGATCAATAAGCTCAGAGTAGAATCAGTGCATAAGCGGCAGGATGTGTTCATCCCGACCAAAGAGCAGGCTCAGGCGACGATGCTCTATACGACGGATGTGTTAGGGAAGCTGTGGTGAAGGAAATCGATTTGGTAAAAATTGTTTCCATGTGGTAAAAAGAGTTACTGGTCGGTATATGCACCTTGCCTGAAAGTAGTTTTAAGAATTCTTCTTTTTCAATCTGGATTTCGTTGATAATCTTTCGGAGCAATCCTTTACCAATGTCTCTTCCCGAATGAAATGGTACAACAATAGCCCTTCCATCCGGATGCTTAAAGTATTTATGACTGCCACGCTGCCGAGTTTCTTCAAACCCTAATTTGTTGAGAACACGGATGACTTCATACGCTGACAAGAGCGGAAGTTTCATAATGTAATCTGCACCTGCTGGATCCCAACAAAATGTTGACCTCCTCCTCGGGGCAAGCCCTCAGCCTGCGGGCTTACCCTCGCTGCTGCTCGGGCGAGGATTCCGGTGTTTGGCGTGGTGAGCCTTCTGATTTCTGACGTACTCCTTAGCTTTCTCGAGGGTAATATTTCCCACGGAAATCGCAAAGTTTCCACGACTCCATAAGCTACCCTTCGGGTAACGAAGATGCAATCGAGGACGCAGTACGAAGATGATCCTCGCACTGACACTCTTCAGGATTTGCACTGCATCTATCGGAGCCAAAGTCAAGGGTAGCTCGGCGACAAGGTGGACATGCTCGGTTGTACATCCTTCTCGATAAGTACAACCTTTGCCTTCTTTGCCGCTTCTTCAAAAGCGATAAGGCAAATATTTTTATCATAGTCGCTCTTGAACAGCTTATAGCGGTACTTTGTGCACCATTCGATATGCCATGTACTCTTGCCATTCGAGTGCTGGTGTGTGAAGTGTTCGCTGTATTTCATTGGGCCTCACCTCCTTTCAGGTGGGGCTCACCACTTTACCAACACTTACCTTCGAGAAGCCACTTCTATAAAAACGCCATTCATCCCCTACCTAAAGGTACCGCTTGCGCACGAAGAATAACATTCAGTTAGGCGCAAGCTGGGGATTTCTGGCTAAGTTATTTAACGGACGAGAAAAAAAAGAGAAGAAAAAGAAAGAAGGGCTTATTTGCAGTAAACGTGTGCAGCGATGTAGGTATTATTGAAAGCATTATATCCCATTTCTGGTGGGAAGGTATCAGCTACTGCATATTGGCAATACCACCCTTGACCCTGTTCAATAGGTCTTGATTGCATTAAATACATTGGTATGCCAAAATAAAACATACCTTGCTCACCACATCCTCCATAAACTACTAAGCTTGTTCCTGAAGGGCAATAAACAGAAACATCAGTTGTAAACGGGGGAGTATGGGTCATCAGCCCAACGCCCGGAGAGAATCGCCCCCCCTGACTCAAATAGGTTTTAGCAAGGTTATACCTCAAGGTAGGCTGTGCGATCGCCTTCCCCTGCGTCAATCCGCTTCCAGACAAAAGAACACCTAACACCACACCAACGACTAACGCGATGAAGGCATAGAGATACAGAGTATTATTCATTACCTTCTTTTTTGCCATGCATACACCTCTTTTGAATATGAATTGAACTGTTTCTTGGACGTGCTTCTATATATAGGTAACGGTTGACGTTTTCCACCCATAAACCACAATATTTATAAATAAACTCACTAAACCTATGTATAACTACAGATTAGCAGGGATACTATGGACTACCTCACCCGAACGTTAGAAGCCACATTACACCGATATCTTACTACGAGAGAGATCATCGCTGTTGTTGGACCACGACAATGCGGCAAAACAACGTTGCTGCGCCATCTCTTTGAAGGGCTGAAGAAAGCAGTCTTTCTGGATTTTGAAGATCGACAACTGCTGCAGCTCTTTAGCGAAGATATTAAGGCATTTGCCAAGCTCTATGTGGAGCCGAACGATTATGTGTTTATCGATGAGTTCCAATATGCAACAGCAGGAGGGAAGCAGCTCAAATACCTCTATGACACTTACAAGATTAAGATCATCATCTCCGGCTCATCAGTGAGCGAGCTTTCGATCCAAAGCATCAAATATCTTACCGGGAGGATTTTTGTCTTCCAGCTCTACCCCTTTTCATTTACAGAATTTCTTCAGTGCAGAGAACCTCAACTGTCCTCGATGATTGATCAGGGAAAAGCGTTGAGCAGTCCCTTAATCGAGAAAATCTTTCCCTATTTTGAGGAGTTCTGCGTCTATGGTGGCTATCCCCGAACGATTCTGGCAAAAAGCCATGAAGAGAAAGAAACGGTTTTGGCTAACATCTATAACACTTATTTCCTGAAAGAAGTGAAAGAGATCCTCAATATTGCAGAGGATTATAAGCTCGCAAGGCTGCTCAAGGCATTAGCATTGCAAATGGGTGGTATCGTAAACTATAAGGAGCTGACTGATGTTACGGGATACAACTACCCTGAACTGCTCCGCTATGTAAATATCCTTGAGAAGACCTTCATCTGCAGAAGAAGTATGCCTTTTTATACGAATAAACGGCTTGAGCTCGCCAAAGCGCCAAAAATCTATTTCATGGACAATGGATTCAGAAATGCCACGCTGAAAGAGTTTCAGCCACTGGACAATAGGCAGGATAAAGGAGCACTCTATGAGAATTTTGTTGCTTCAGAATGTATCAAAGCAGGCATCGATCTGAAGTACTGGAGAACCAAAGCAAAAGCAGAAGTTGACTTCATTGTGGAGAAAGGAAGCACAATCATTCCTATCGAGATCAAATCATCACTGCAAAAACCTGAACTAACGAGATCCTACTGGAGCTTCCTTGAAAAATACAAGCCAGAGAAGGGGTTTGTACTCTCAGAAAAGCTGACTGCAAAACGGAAGACTATATCCTTTAGACCTATCTTCCAAATAGGAATGGTTCTGGAAGGGTTGTAAACAAAAAAGAAAAAGAAAGAAGGGTTATTTGCAGAACGCCCATGCAGTGGTAACAGTTGAATAAGCTACACCAGACGGGAGCTGTTCATATGGACGACTATAGAAAAAATTACAGTTCCACCCTACTGTAGCAGCATTTGTGGGAGACCCACTATATAACGGAGTACTTGATACCACCGAAGCCAAAAGATAATCCTGAAAAACATTGACTTCACATCCTCCAGTTACTGCGTAAGTTCCTGTAGGGCATGTTGCGGTGACCGGTTCAGCGAATGGACGGATGGGGAATGTTTCATTTGACCATACTATATTTGTACGTTGGTAGATTTTAAGACCTGAGAAAATATTTGCTGCCGAACTCGGCTGACTAATCGCCTTTCCCTGCGGCAATCCGCTTCCAGACAAAAGAACACCTAACACCACACCAACGACCAACGCAATGAATGCGTAGAGATACAATGTATTAATGACCTCCTCCCACACCCTAAAGGGTGGGGTTTCCATTAGACAAACACAACATTATGGTGTTCTGCTTGGTTCTCAATATAGCGGATCATTGAGTTGAGGTCATTGTAACCAACAGTGACGGCACATCCTCCTGGGCT
>JACRKL010000034.1 GCA_016219835.1 Candidatus Woesearchaeota archaeon | reverse complement strand
GCTTCTTGGCAGAAGTAAGTCCATTCATAACGATATTGCTGCTGTTGCAGCTTGTGCAGATGAGTTTTGGTGCCATACGCACACCAAATATTTCAAAGAATAAAAATCTTTCGGTCAGTCATTTACTAACACTACCAAGAATTTCAAGCATCCGGCTCTCCATGTTCTGCTGGATGATCGCACTATCAGGTTGGGTATTTCGTTTGCATTAAACGAACACTAGCCGTTCACATCTCTTCTAAGGTCGGAATCGAAAGCAATCTTAACGCATTCGTCAGCACGATTTTTACTGCCCTCAGCAGCAGCAGCCGTCCTTCCCGCACTTCCGGCTCAGCTTTTAAGACAGGGTTCCCATGATAATACGTGTTGAACCGCTGGGCAAGCTTCACCGCATAGTGTGCAATAACCGATGGCTTTGTACTCTCGACTGACTGTTCCATAATTTCAGGAAACTGCCCAAGGATCGTGAGAAGTTCTGTTTCCTCAGGATTGATTAATTGGCTTGCTTGTTCTTGATCTCCCTGCTCTGCATGCTCGACCTTCTTGAGGATGGAATTGATTCTTGCAACGGCATAGAGCACGTAGGGACCAGTTTCACCCTCAAAGGAAAGGCTCTCTTTCGGATCATACGTCATATCTTTCATGGGATCCTGCTTCAGCAAATGGAATCGAAGTCCAGCCAAACCGATACGTTCTGCTCGTGCGTTGACTTCAGTTTGAGGAAGATCGGGATGACGTGTTGTAATTTCCTCTTTTGCTAACTCTTTCAGTTCATCAAGCAAATCATCGGCATCAATCACTGTTCCTTCCCTAGATTTCATCTTTCCTTCCGGAAGGTTGACCATGCCATAAGCAAGATGGTAACATCCGTCAGCAAATGGCATCCGCATTTTTCTGAACAGGGCAAACAACACCTTGAAGTGATGGATCTGTTCATTGCCAACGACCCAGATGCATTTGTCAAAATGAAAATCCTTGAAGCGGAGTGGCGTTAATGCAAGGTCTTGTGTAATGTAGACTGAAGTTCCATTTGCACGCAGGAGGACTTTCTTTCCCAATGTTGCATCGTCAAGGTCTGCGATCACAGCTCCCGTTTCATCTTTCTCGAAGCTTCCGTTGGACAAACCCTCCATAACAATCTCTTTTCCGCGCAGATAGAACTCACTTTCATAATATGCCTTAGCATGATGAAGCCCGAACTTCAGGTATGTCTGCTGAATGCCAGTTATGCACCATTCCCTCATCTGCTTCCAGAGCTTCCATACTTCTTCATCACCAAGTTCCCACTTTCTAAGCATGTCCTGCACTTCTTCGAGAAGTTGGTCATTTTCCTCCTGTGCGAATTTGACATAATACTGCCCGACAAAATGGTCACCCTTCACGTCCGGTTTCTTGCCGTTGCCCCATTTTTGGTAGGCGATCATCGACTTGCAGATATGCACGCCGCGGTCATTAATAATATCCACCAGTTTGACCTTATGCCCTTGAAAGGTAAGCATAGCTTCCAATGCCTGTCCGAGGACAATATTTCTGACGTGTCCAAGGTGCAACGGCTTGTTCGTGTTAGGGCTTGGACTCTCGATGAGGATTGTCTGCTGCTGTTGGGGTGTTGCGCCATAGTTCTCCTGTTCACGAAGAATGGTTCGCAACGTCATGGCAGCAAGCTTAGCTTTGTTAAGCACGATATTCAGATAAGGACCTATTGCTCTTGCCCCTTGAATGTACTCGCTGTTGCCAATTTTTCTGGAGAGTTCTTGTGCAAGATCTGCTGGTTTCATGCCAAACTTCTTTGCTGCAGCAAAGCAGGCGTAGCTGAAATCCCCCATCTCGGGATTGGGTGGTACAACTAATTCTTCTTCTTTCAGTTCGCTCAATTCCGGAAGAGAACGCAGATGCTGTACTACAATTGTTTTGAGGGTCATGCAATCTCAAAAAGAGCGGGGATTTAAATGGTTATTGAAAGTGAATCTGTTTAGAGATCATGACTCAAATCTTCCTCGGGTATTGGATATCCTTGATTAATCGTTCGAGATTGAGGATTATCTTTGGGTGCAGAAACGTAGGATTGCCTTGTACGAGTCGGCACAGATGCTGCTCTCACTTTCCTGTTTCTGAGGTACTTCCTTGCCATGCCCGTTAATGCAGGAACAGCCTTCATAGTAACGTAGGTTCCAATAATGGCGTACAACGTTTTCTGGGGATCCTGCTGAATATTTGCTGCTGCATTTCCTGCAAGCTTCACCACCTCAAGTACACCATTGTTGAGCACGTCTCTAACCCCCGTGTTCTGAATATAGGCACTGGCTCCATAATACAATGCATTAGCTGCTGTGGTAAACCCTGAAAGTCCTCGTTCAAGGTAGGATCCATTGCTTGTCGTTGAAAGCAATGCTGCTGGCAAAGCAAGTTCTCCGACTGCTTTTTCCAATGTCCATGCGGTGGCACGTTTGCTGTAATCCCGCGCCTTATCTCTTAGTGCTGAAAGGTAGTTCATAGTCTCACCAAGCACATCATAGTTAAGCAACTATGTAAATGTTACTATTTTTAAGTTGCAATTAGATGTCAAAACAGCCATCCCTTCTTATCCTTGACCTGATCTCCAGAAACCTTCGCCAGCTCTTCCAGCAACTCGCGCTGTTTCTGGCTCAATTTCGTAGGAACATTAATGATGGCTTTCGCATGCAAGGATCCTGATCCATAGCCATTAATATGGGGCATGCCTTTGTCTCTGAGTCTAAAAACCGTCTCTGGCTGTGTTCCTGGAGGAATTTCCATCTTTACTTTGCCGTCGATGGTTGGCACATCCACCTCAGCTCCCAGCGCAGCTTGCGTGAAGCTTAACGGTATTTCCGTATACAAGTCATCTCCTCTCCGCTCAAAATGCTTGTGTGGCTGTACTTGAATGAGGATGTATAAGTCGCCTCGCCTTCCGCCTTTGTCGCCTGCTTCTCCCTCGCCTTCAAGTCTCAGGCGATATCCTTCCTGAATGCCCGATGGAATCGTGATTTCAATATTTCGTTTTGCTGCAATCCTTCCTTCTCCCCTGCACTGTGGGCAAGGTGTTTTCACCATGCTTCCTTGACCTTTGCAAATGTGGCATGGTCCGGTTTGTGAGAAAATGCCGAACGGTGTGCGTTGGCTTCTCCGCACATAGCCAGTGCCATTACAACCTGAGCATTTCACAATGTCTTCTGGTTTCTTTGCTTTTCTCCCCTCACATTCCGGACAGGTCTCCAGTCTTGGTATGTTAATCGTCTTGGTAGTACCATGATACGCTTCCTCTAAGGTAATGGTCACGTCATACCGCAGGTCTGCTCCTGGCTCAGGACCTTGCCTTCTTCTTCTGCTGCCACCGCTTCCGCCGAAGAAGTTGTCGAAGATATCATTGAAATCAAAATCTCCGCCCATGTCTCCAAAGTCGTTGGCATTGTAAGTATAACTTTGGCTTGCATCAGCAGCAGTTCCAAAGCGATCGTAATGCGCCCTCTTTTTCTCATCACCAAGCACCGAAGCAGCTTCATTGATCTCCTTGAATTTCTCCGTTGCTGTTGGTTCCTTGTTAAGATCAGGGTGAAATTTCTTTGCAAGCCGTTTGTATGCTTTCTTGATCTCTTCGGTAGATGCGTTCCTTTCAACACCGAGTGTTTGATAGTAATCTTTTGCCATGTTCATTGTCCTCTTTATCCGACTACTTCTTTCTTCAGTTCTTCAACTGTTTCCATAAGGTGATCTGCGTGCCGCAAACGATGCTTCGAATGCCAGCCATAGGTGACGCCAATGCTCCTGCGCAAGTTTGCATTTAGTGCAGCTTCAATGTCCGTATCCATATCTCCTATAAAAATGGTCTCTTCTGGCTTAGTACCCAGATGTTCTAAACAATGCTTCACCATGCGCTCATCGGGCTTTTTGAAACCGCATTCATGTCCAATAATGCTGTGGAAATAGTGATCGAGGTGCAAGACTCGCAAGTGCTCTTTGACAAATGCTGCTGATGAATTGGTTATGATGGCAAGCTTGTATCTTTTACTCAGCTGGTTCAGCAGTTCAGGAATTCCTGCAAACACCGTGACTTCATGTTGTCTCTTCTTTAGTTCACTAAAATAAATCTCTCTTGCCCGCATCAGATTTTCTGAGGTATCTTTGCTTAACCTTTTGAAATGCAATTCCCATGGTCCTTCAAAGAAATCTCCATTCTGGATCTGCGTAAATTCAGGAATTCCTAGATCTTTGCCGATACACTTATACAACTCGATGACGGTAGGAAGCGAATCCACAATCACGCCGTCATAATCAAAGATGATCGCCTTTGTTTGCTGATGTTCTCGGTTCTGCATATCGGTTTCCATGTGGTCAGGATTGCTTTGGATTATGGAGAATAGCTCTGTCTCTAAAATATGAGTATTACCATACACCTGCTGGAGCTTTTCATCGCCCAGTGCACGATCTTGCGCATTTCTTTTTTTGCCATCTTCGAATCGCTCTTGGAGCGGAACGATGATGTCAAACTTTGCGCGCTTGTCTGCGTAATAGACGATCTTTTTTTCCCAAGTGTTGAGCGTTTCAGGTTTCAGGATATTGTCAAACCTATGGGTTTTTATTGTTTCAGCAAGCAAAGGGTATGCTTGCAATTCAGCAGCAGCAGCAGCTTCATGACCGCCGTGGGGATACTTCTGTTTCAAGTGTTTCCAGAATGCTCCATCTTCTTCTCGCTCAAAGGCAATCTTTCCATCAGGGATATCAACCACCCGCATCAGATCATGCAGCAATGTTGCGCGATCCACCAATGCAACATCGATGGTGATGCCTTTTGCTCGTAATGCTTCTGCAAGAAATCTGCCAATTCGATTGACCGTTAAGCAGTGCCTCAGAATATTGGGAGGTACATGATACTCATCAAACTTCTTCAGGCATACCTTTCGGGTGGGAAGCGTCATCGTGTGAAGGAAAAAAAATGGGGGTTTATTAACTTGCCCCCTGATCTCTGGTTTATTTTCCCTTTCCTTTCTTGTGGTCTTTCTTACCTTCGTCCTCAACCTTGTAGTCTGCATCAACCACTTTCTCGTCATGGGGTTTATGATGCGATGTCGATGAAGCTTCTTCTTGAGCTTGCTCTCCTTGCGATTCCGGCTTCTGGTACATATGCTCGCCGATCTTCTGCAGTTTCTGGTTTACGTCTTCTACCGCAGCTTTGATCTTGGTCACATCTTTTTCCGGTGCAGTCATCAGCTCAGCAAGTTCTTTATTCGCAGATTTTATTTCGTCAAGCACTGCAGCATCGACCTTACCTTCAAACTCCTTGCAGACTTTTTCAGTCGAGTAGACGGTGGTTTCTGCTTCATTCATAATCTCGACTTCATCTTTTCTTTTTTTATCATCGTCAGCATTCGCTTCAGCTTCTTTTCTCATCTTCTCAATCTCTGCTTCATTCAGCTTGTGCGACGCTGTAATCTTGATGCTTTGCTGCTTTCCGGTTGCAAGATCTTTGGCGCCGACATGCAAGATTCCGTTGGCATCGATATCGAAGGAGACTTCAACCTGTGGAATACCGCGAGGTGCTGGCGGAATACCGATGAGGTCAAACCTGCCCAGGCTTTTGTTGTCCTTCGCCATCGGTCGTTCACCTTGCAGGACGTGGATCGTCACTGCAGTCTGATTGTCAGCAGCCGTCGAAAAGATCTGGCTCTTCTTGGAAGGGATCGTTGTATTCCTTGGAATGAGTTCTGTCCTAATGCCTCCCAAGGTTTCAATGCCCAAGGTCAAGGGTGTAACATCGAGCAAGAGCACATCTTTGACGTCGCCCGAAAGGACACCTGCCTGAATTGCTGCACCTAATGCAACACATTCCATCGGGTCAACGCCTCGTTCCACTTTCTTACCAACAAAATCTTCAACGATCTTTCTCACGATGGGCATGCGCGTAGGTCCACCAACCATGACGATCTTGTCAATTTCGCTAACACTCATCTTAGCATCTTTAATCGCCTGCTCCATGGGACCTTTGCATTTGTCAATAATCGGTTTAATCAGGTCTTCTAGTTTTGCACGAGAAATTTTCATCTGCAAGTGCTTTGGACCTTTGTCCGTTGCCGTAATATACGGCAGATTGAGATCCGTTTCCAGAACATTTGAGAGTTCAATTTTTGCTTTCTCGCACGCTTCCCTCAATCTCGTCATTGCCGTTGCATCTTTGCTTACATCAATGCCTTCTTTTGCTTTGAAGTCTTTAACGACAAAGTCGATCATGGCATTGTCCATGTCCGTTCCACCGAGCTGGGTATCTCCACTGGTGGATTTGACTTCAAACACTCCTTCGCCAAATTCCATGATGGTTACATCAAGTGTTCCACCACCGAGATCAAAGACGAGGATTCTGAAATCGTCATGCTGTTTGTCTAGTCCGTACGCCAAACTTGCTGCCGTTGGTTCGTTAATAATTCTCACGATCTCTAAACCTGCAATCGTGCCAGCATCTTTCGTTGCTTGTCGCTGGTCATCGTCAAAATAAGCAGGGACAGTGACGACTGCTTTCTCAATCTTCTCGCCGAGGTATTCTTCAGCATCCTTTTTGATCTTCTGCAAGATGGATGCAGAAATTTGCTGCGGTGTGTATTCCTTGCCGTGAATCTTATATTTGAACTTGGTTCCCATCTTTCGCTTTGCAGCAAAGATAGTTCCTTCGGGATTGGAAGCTGCTTGTCGCTTTGCTGGTTCCCCAACAAGGGTTTGTCCGTCTTTGGTGACTGCTACCACGCTGGGGAATGCTTTTCCGTAAAGGGTAGCTCCTTCTGCGCTGGGAATAATTTTTGGCTTGCCTGCCTCTAAAAAAGCAGCAGCCGAATTGCTGGTTCCTAAATCAATGCCAATTATTTTTGTCATTTTCTTACCTCCATGGTCTCCGGTTGTTTTGGTTCTTGGGTTTTTGCTTTTGCAATTTTTACTTTAGCGTGCCGAATTACTTTGTCCTTAAACTGGTAGCCGCACTGAAATTCTTCCAAGACGGTGCCGTCCTGTACGTCACTTCTTTCTTCGGTCATCAGGGCTTCCTGCCGATAAGGATCAAATGGTTTCTTGACACACACCATTTTCTTGAGCCCCTCTTTTTCTAACAGGGTACTAAACTGTGCATAGAGTTGCTCCATGCCTTTGGTCAGTTCTTCCTTGCTGGTTTCCTGCTTTTTTGCAGAAGCTACCGCAAGGGCGAAGCTATCAAGGATGGGAAGCAGCTTTTCAACGATATCGACACTGGCAAACTGCCTTGCCTTCTCCCAATCAGCTTCTGCTCTTTTTTTGTAGTTCACAAAGTCGGCATGCGTCCGTTGCAGCATGTCCTTCATCTCTGCGAGCTTCTGTTCGATGGGTTGATCATGAGGAGGCGTTCTTGGAAGAACACCTCCTTGCGGTTGTTGTTCCTCAGTTGAGGAAAGGGATGCTGTGGATGTATCTTCGGTGAATTGTTCAGTTCCTTTTGATTTTTGCTTCATGGGACACCACAGTTACGGTTCTCCTCTTCCGCTGTCGTCTATGTTGGTTGATCCAGAGTCAACCAAGTTCATGTGTGGTGAATAACCAATATTTAAATGTTTCGGCGAAGGGGTGTAACGAAGACTTAATATACATGCCCATTCCTCTTAGACAGTATCATGCACACCTCAAGATTGATGGGACTCATAGCTCCAGTTGCTGCATTATACCTTGCAGGTGCTCCTCTGGAACCACAAGCACATGCAGCACACGCACAACGAGAGAAGAATTCACCTATTCCGATTTCAGACCATCCTCTGATCGTCACCCCTCTCTCCGCACCACATTCACTAGCATCATCTTCCTCTCGAAATCTGAAAGAAGCATATACTCCTCAAGACATTGTTGGTTTGCTCTATCGAATAGAGAAAGATAGAAAGTTCTTTAGCAATCCTACGAACCAGCAAACCGTCAGTTCCATCGACCCAGAATGTTATTACCTGCTCACTAAGACTACGGATAACCGCACTACCCTTTACACGTTAGCACCTGAAGAGCTGATGCAACCGCAACCACAGTTTAGCGTGAAGTTTCTTGAGAAGTTGGGCTATGGAGATACGGTCAAGCTTATCCCTCATACGATGACGTTTAAGGATACGAGTAAGCAAGGCATTTCCTCTGGCGATATGCTCGAGATTTTTTTTTACAGGTGAGATGTACGATAGTACCGAACCGCGGATGAGCGGTATTTTTATAGAGTTTAATTATCGCAGAGTATTTGGTAACGATCAACAGATAGCGACAACCTACCGACCGTTCATGCATGATCTTAAGACTGGATATCGTTTGCTTAAGAAAGATGAAACCGAGGTATTCAACCAGTTAGATAATCTTGTCGGTGGTGGAAGTGTTATCATTTGACTGATAAACGCTCCATGTTTCTTTCTTGAAGAAACAACCCGATAACCTTGTCGTGGTTTTCTAAAGATTTCGAGAATGAGCATGTCTTTCTCACTACTCTTCCAACTCTTTGTCTGATTGC
>JACRKL010000035.1 GCA_016219835.1 Candidatus Woesearchaeota archaeon | reverse complement strand
CAATCAGACAAAGAGTTGGAAGAGTAGTGAGAAAGACATGCTCATTCTCGAAATCTTTAGAAAACCACGACAAGGTTATCGGGTTGTTTCTTCAAGAAAGAAACATGGAGCGTTTATCAGTCAAATGATAACACTTCCAGGTTTCGTACTGCCATCAGCCTCTTTAATTCCCGCATAGGTGAGATCGAGATCCATGTAAACCGTCAATCCAACATAGTTTATAAAGTTATTTCTTAATGGTAGTACTCAGAGTGCCAGAACATCTCCTGCCCATTTTTCCATAACCTTTATAATACCTCCTTAACTATCGTTAATTCATGGCAGATTCCGTCGATATGTCCACCTTTGAGATCAACCGCTCTACCTATGATGAGGCGAATGAAGAGCATTTGCTCTACAAAGCAACGCCTGGCATCAGCGAAGAGATCGTCAGAGAAATCTCCAAGCAAAAAGGCGAGCCGGAATGGATGCTGCAGAAGCGTTTGGAAGGCTATAATGCGTTTCTTGAACTCTCCCTTCCGACATGGGGTCCTAGCTTAGATAAGCTTGATCTCTCAAAAATCCATTTCTTCATGAAGCCAGACGCAAAATCCAATGCAGAATCGTGGGCTGAAGTCCCTGCGGACATCAAACGTACCTTTGACAAGCTTGGCATTCCTGAAGCAGAAAAGACTGCCTTGTCCGGCGTTGGTGCACAGTATGAATCAACCGTTATTTATCACAAGCTCAAGAAAGAATGGGAAGACAAAGGCATTGTTTTTCTCGATTGCGATCAAGCTTTGAAGCAATACCCCGAGCTGATGAAAAAATATTTCATGACGTCTTGCGTGCCGATCAGACTCCACAAATTCTCTGCGCTCCATGCCGCTGTTTGGAGTGGTGGCACGTTTATCTACATTCCGAAGGGCGTCAAGCTCACCATGCCGCTGCAAGCGTATTTCCGCATGAACGCAGCGAAAGGCGGACAATTTGAGCACACGCTGATTATCGTTGATGAAGGCGCAGAATGCCATTACATTGAAGGATGCTCAGCTCCGCAGTACACCCAAAATTCATTGCATGCTGGCTGCGTTGAGCTCCATGTCTTAAAAGGAGCTCGTATGCGTTACTCGAGCATTGAAAACTGGAGCAAGAACACCTACAACTTAAACACCAAGCGGGCAGTCGTCTATGAAGATGGCGTCGTTGAGTGGATCAACGGCAACATGGGAAGCAATGTGACGATGCTGTATCCAGCTTCGGTCTTAATTGGCAACCGTTCCCAGTCACACTACATCGGCATCGCGTTTGCAGGTAAAGACCAACACCAAGACACCGGTTGTAAGGTCACCCATATCGGCAAAGATACCTCTTCAACCATCAAAGCAAAATCTATCAGCAAGGATGGCGGCATTACTGCATACCGCGGCTTATTGAGTGTCAAACATGGTGCCACCAACACTTCTGCAAGTGTGAACTGTGATGCGTTGATGATGGACAATCAGTCACAGTCAAACACCTACCCATACATGGACATCAAAGAAAGCAAAGTCGCTATTGCCCATGAGGCAACGGTTGGAAAAATCAGCGATGAACAAATCTTCTATCTCATGAGCCGTGGCTTGAGCGAGGAAGCTGCCACACAGATGATCGTCTCCGGTTTCATTGAACCTATTGTCAAAGCCCTTCCTCTCGAATATGCCGTTGAATTAAATCGTCTCATTGCCTTAGAAATGGAAGGATCCTTAGGATGATATCTATGGAACAGCAGCACTCTCATCATCCGGAACCAAAATCTTCCTATGCTTCCTATCAAGAGACATGCAGGCAGCAGCTCTCACAATTTCCTCCTCCCAGCTATCGCTATGGGCTCAACATCCTCATCGCCCCCAAGCATCTCGATTTTACGGCATTGCATGAACAGGACCAGCGTCATCAGCAGTTGATTTTCACCCTGCACTATCCAACGCAAACGAAAGCAACCATCACGGATGACCCTCTTCATCTTCCCGAGCACGCATCCTTTTTCTTCACCGATGACTGGATCGAACCCAGTTGGCTGGGCATGCTGCATCACAGCCATACGCATAAAATCGTGATGATTACTGCTCCAAAAAACGCAGAAGCAACCGTTGAGCTTGTGTGTGATCTCACTCAAGGATCTTGCTTCACTACCTTTTTGATCCATGCACAGCAGGGAGCAAAAGCTCGCATTGTTCTGATTCAGAACGGCGGTCAATCAAAAGATGTTGTAAGCACGAGCATCCGGGTCCATGCCGAGCAAGGCAGCACGGTTGACATCGTCACCATCCAAGACCTCGATGCAGAAGCAAACAACCTTCGGGAGCACGTTGGAAAGGCAGACAAGGACGCTTGCATCAACTGGCTTGATCTCTCGCTGGGTTCATCGTACACGAGAACATCGGTGATTACTCATCTCGTTGGTGATGGTTCGACAACCAACAATACAGCACTCTTCCTCGCAAAAAGAGAGCAGCGTATTGACCTCTACACGGCTTCGTTGCATGAAGCTTCTCATACGTCTTCAAATATTCTAACGAAAGGTGTTGTCGATGGACATGCCAAAGTGCTGAGTCGCGGTTTAGTCAGTATCGCAAGCAATGCCTTTGGCTCGAGTGGTTATGAAAAACAGAATGCCTTACTGCTCAGCGATACTGCGGAAGCCGACGCCATCCCAAATCTTGAAATTCATAACCATGATGTCAAATGTACCCATGGTTCTACGATCGGACAGCTGGATCAAGAGAAAGTTTTTTATCTTATGAGTCGCGGTTTATCAAGAAAAGAAGCGCAGCAGCAGCTCATCGAGGGCTATTTTGCTCCTGTCTTGTCGGAAATCAGTAACCCTGATCTTCGTGCTTCCCTTATTACAAGCATTCAAGCATCATTACATGCCGAAACAGAAGCAGGTGACCATCATGAACATTGAGCAACGAAAAGATTTGATTCTCAGCATGAAGGAAAAGATATTCGCCATGCAGAAAGAATGGCAAGGTAAGTTAGTAATTGAGCAGAAGGCATCACACAAAGATCTCGTGACCAATGCCGATAAAGCTATCGAAGCATATCTTGTTCACACCATCCTTGCTTTGTTTCCGGATGATACTATTGTCGGAGAAGAATATGGCGAGCAAGGAAAGAAGACCAGCGGATTTATCTGGTACCTTGATCCCATCGATGGAACTAATAATTTTATCCACGGCCTAGATGAGTTTGGAACTTCTATTGGACTTGTGCACAAAGGGCAGATCGTTTTTGGAGCAATCTTCTCAGCAGATGACCACAAGATGTATTGGGCATTGAAAGGCAGAGGAGCTTACTGCGAGCAACAGAAATTCCGTTGTTCATCCACGTGCAGCCAATTGAAAGATTGCATGATGACCTTTGGTCCACACCTTGACCCTATCCAAGCCCAAAAGGATCTTGAAATCATGAAACGCGTCTTTCCTCAAATCCGAGGACTTCGTGATATAGGTTCCGCCGTTATTAACCTTATTCGTGTAGCACAAGGCAAGTATGATGCATTGTGGTACCCTTTCGTCAATCCGCATGATTTTAGTGCAGGCGTTCTCTTAGTTCAGGAAGCCGGTGGCTTTGTGTCAAGGGACGACCCTGCTACGCCGATCCCGCCAACTGCAGGTGCTTTATTTGCAACCAATGGACGATTCCATGAACTGTTTGTGAAAGTTATCACGCATAACCCCCAGAAAGTGTTAACTCAAGAAGATGCTGTCGAAGCATTGAAGGAAGTGATCGATCCCGAGCTCGGCATGGACATTTACACGTTGGGACTAGTCTACAAGCTCGATGTGCATGACAACAAAATCGATGTGCTCATGACCCTAACAAGTCCGATGTGCCCGTATGGACCGGTCATCGCCGGCGAAGTCAAACAGGGCTTAGAGGACTTGGGTTTTGCTGAAGTGAATCTTGATTTTACGTTTGAGCCGCCGTGGGAGCCAAATGAAGAAGTAAAAATGATGCTGGGGCTGATCTAATTGAGCGGAGCAGAAGAAATTCTGGATGTTATTGACCGCAAAGGCAATATCGTTGGCTACGCTTCTAAAGATGAATGCCATACAAAAGGTCTACCTCATCGCATTGCTGGAGTCATTCTATTCAATGATGCGGGCGAGATCTTAGTCCAGAAACGAAGCAGTAACAAGAGCATGGGTGCGGGAAAATTTGATTTCTCAGCGGCCGGACATGTAGGAAAAGGCGAGCCATTACATCAGGCTGCACTTCGTGAGCTCCAAGAAGAGTTAGGCGTTACCTGCCCGTTGCAGGAGAAGGCAACCTTGCTGGAGCGTTATCAGCACGGCAGTGATGATATGATTCACCTGTGCACACTTTTTGTTGGTCACCATAATGGTCCATTCAACGTGTTGGACGCAGAAGTTGATTCTGTTACCTTCCAGTCTTTACCATTGATTAAAGCTGCAATTAAAAAAAATCCTGAGCAGTTTTGCAGAGGATTCAAAGCTGCAGTGGAGGTTTTATGATGCTCTCTGCTATCAATCCATCGGCTCTCAAAAAGCAGTTCCCGATCTTCAAGAGAAAGATCCATGGCAAATCCCTCACCTATCTTGACAACGCTGCAACCACACAAAAACCACAGGCAGTCATCGATACCATCACGGATTACTACACCAATCATAATGCCAACATCCATCGTGGCGTCTATCAATTAAGTCAGGAAGCAACCGGACTCTATGAAGCAGCCCATGCAACTATTGGAAGATTCATCGGAGCATCTGCAGATGAAATCATTTTCACTCGCAACACAACCGAAAGCATCAACCTGCTTGCTCACTCCCTCCCTCCTTTATTTGGTAAGCGTAACGAACTCTTGCTTACTGAGCTGGAGCACCATGCCAATCTTGTACCGTGGCAACAACTTGCTAAACGAGCGGGCATGCAACTGAAGTTCATTCGCATGAATAGCGACTTTACACTCGATCTTGCGGATGCAGAAAAAAAAATAACCTCCAAGACAGCACTGGTTGCTCTGTGTCATGTTTCCAACGCACTGGGGACTATCAATCCTGTGCAGAAAATTACGCAGCTCGCGAAAGCAAAAGGCGCTCTCACCGTTGTTGATGCAGCACAGAGCGTTCCTCATATGCCCGTTGATGTCAAGCGTTTGGGTTGTGACTTCCTTGCTTTTTCCGGACATAAGATGTACGGTTCAACGGGCATCGGTGTATTGTATGGCAGAAAAGAGCTTCTGGAGCGTATGCCTCCTTACATGACCGGTGGAGATATGATCAAACGCGTTAGTTATCACGACGCTGAGTGGAACGATCTTCCCATGAAATTTGAAGCAGGCACTCCGCATATTTCTGGAGCGATTGGGCTTGCTGCTGCCGTTTCCTATCTCCAAAAAATAGGCATGGAGAACATTCGCAAGCATGAAGAACACCTTACTGCTCTTGCTCTTGAGCAGCTCAAAAAATTTTCCGTTACAATATACCATCCTGGCATCAACCATGGAGCTGGCATCATTTCCTTCAACCTTCGTGGAGTGCATGCGCATGACGTTGCTTCATTGATGGATGATCATGGCATCTGTATCCGTGGAGGACATCACTGTGCTATGCCGCTCATGAAGAAATTAGGCATCCCAGGAACTGCGCGCATAAGTTTTGGACTTTACAACACTGAACAAGATGTTGCTGCCGTTATGATTGCTCTTCAATCTATCATCAAAAAATTCGGGGTGAAAGTATGAGAACAAAAGAGTATCCCTGTGACGACCTTTTTGTAAACCGATGGTCGCCACGAGCGATGTCCGGCGAGAAGATCAGCAAAGAAGAGCTCTTCACACTCTTTGAAGCAGCGCGATGGGCTCCATCATCATACAACGGTCAGCCATGGAAATTCATTTATGCAGTTCGCGACAGACCAGTATGGCATGCACTTTTTGAGTGCCTTGGTGACTTCAACAAGCAATGGGTGAAAAATGCTGCCGTGCTTGTCTTGACAATCTCACGCAAAAATTTTGAACATAACAACAAACCGGCAAGGACTCATTCTTTTGATACTGGATCGGCATGGATGTCTGTTGCATTGCAGGCAAGGATGATGGGTCTTGTAGCTCATGGCATGGAAGGGTTTGATTACGAGAAAGCAAAAAAAACAGCAAAAGTGCCTGACGACTATACCGTTGAAATGATGTTTGCCGTCGGCAAAAACGGAAAGAAAGAAGACCTTCCTGCGGAAATACAGAACAGCGAGTTTCCCAATGGTCGAAAAAAAGTAAACGAAATAGCATGGGAGGGGACGTTCCATGGATGAAGCACTGTATTTGAAAGATCACGAGCTGCGGTCATTCGAAGCTGTGGTGAAGAAGGCGGAAGGAACACATCTTATCTTAGATCAAACAGCATTTTACCCAACCTCCGGTGGGCAGCCTTTTGATACGGGTAAAATTCTTCGAGGGGATGAGATCTTCAACGTTCTCGATGTGAAAAAAAGTCCGGATGGCATTATTCACATGGTGGATCGTGAAGGTCTGCATGCCGGCGATACAGTGCAAGGCGAGATTGACTGGAATCGTCGCTATAAGCTCATGCGTATGCATACGGGAGCACATATAATCTGTCAAGTCATCCACAAACAAACAGGAGCATTAATCACTGGCAATCAACTGGGTATTGAAGAATCACGCATTGATTTTGCCTTGGATAATTACAACCAAGAGATGATGCAGCAGTACATCAACGAGGCAAATGGCGTCGTTGCAAGAGATCTCCCCATCACATTCGAATTCAAAAGCAGAGAAGAAGCCATGAAAATCCCGCAGCTCTCTAAGTTGGCGATGGGTCTGCCGCCGCAAATTACGACGGTCAGAATCCTCTCCATCGGCGACTTTGACGTGCAAGCAGATGGCGGAACGCATGTTGCATCAACAAAAGAAGTTGGAAAGATTGTGCTCGTTAAGTGCGAGAATAAAGGCAAGAACAATCGGAGATTGTACTATCGCTTGGATGAAGCGTAGGTTCGATCAAAGCAGATGCCACCATAACTGGCGGTTGTCGTCGCTCCGCTCCTCGTCGGCTCACCCCGTAGGGGTCATCCCCCAAGCCGACCAACGCCAGTGGTGGCAGACTCACCGAGGATAGGCAGCAGCAATGGCGGAGACGGGACAGGGGAGGCTCCCTACGGGATGTCCCGTAGGCTGAAAGCCGTCTCCCGCCCTTGGTGCTGCTGCCTCATCCGCTATGACTTACGAATCAAACAATCAATAACACCAACAACCATGAAAAACACCTCAGAAGCCATGTACCGTGAACACATTCTTAGCCATTACAAGGAGCCGCAGCATTTCGGTAGCTTGCAGCATGCAACGCACCATGCCCATTCATTTAATCCGCTATGCGGCGATGATCTCACTATGGAGCTGCTGGTCAAGAAACAGCAGGTTGAGGATGTGCGCTTCTCCGGCAAAGGATGTGCGATCAGCATGGCAGCTGCTTCCATGTTGACGGAGATTGTCGTTGGAAAGACCATTGATCAACTCAAAAAACTGACGAAGGATGATATTTTTAAACTGCTGGACATTCCTCTGAGTCCAGGAAGAATCAAGTGTGCGTTACTGTGCCTTGAGACGTTGCATAAAGCTGCATATGGCGAGCAATCAAAAGGTGACAAAGGTGAACATCATGACGTTTAATATTGAAAACTTGCATGTGGCAGTCGATGGCAAGGAGATCCTCAAAGGCATTAGCCTCAAGCTCGAGAAGGGCAAAGTCCATGCACTCATGGGTCCAAATGGCTCTGGAAAGAGTACGTTGGCAAATGCATTGATGGGTCATCCTAAGTATGAAATTACCTCGGGAAAAATAACGCTTGATGGTGCAGACCTTACTACTTTGGAACCGGATGAGCGCTCCAAGAAAGGCCTCTTCCTCTCGTTTCAGTACCCCAGTGAAGTTCCGGGGGTAACGATCTCCAACTTTTTACGGACAGCGCTTAATGCCAGACATGCAGAGAACAACAAGATCTCGTTCCTTGACTTCAAGAAGCTGCTGGACGAGAAAATGCAGCTCCTGAAGATGGACAAAAAGTTTCTTTTACGTTATTTGAATGAAGGTTTTTCTGGCGGAGAAAAGAAGCGGGCAGAGATCCTGCAACTGCTGGTGCTTGACCCCATCGTCGCTGTGCTGGATGAGACTGATTCTGGCTTAGACATTGACGCCCTGCGAGCCGTTGCTGATGGAGTCAATGCATTCATGAGCAAAGACAAAGCAATCTTGATCATCACGCACTACAAAAGAATCCTTGAATACATCAAGCCCGACAAGCTGTTCATCATGATCGACGGCAAGATTGCGCTTGAGGGGACTGGAGAATTGGTTGATCAGTTAGAAGCCAAGGGCTATGGTTGGATTGAGGAGAAGTAGGTGATACCATGGTAGATGTTATTGAATATCGTGATGCTTTCAAGCACCAGACCAAAGTGTTTATTCTTTCTATCTTAACGGAAGAATTTGGTCTTGGTGACTTAGAAAGACCCGATCTCGATGACATCCAGAATATTTATCAAACCGGCGGAAATAACTTCTGGATTGCTGTTGATGGTTCTCATGTTGTTGGTTCTGTTGCTCTTCTTAACTATGGTATGGAAAGAGGATACCTCAAGCGGATGTATGTTGAAAAAGGACTGCGTGGTTCTGGCTTAGCAAGAGAATTACTGGAGACACTTCTAAACTATGCCAGAACTCACCATTTTAAGGACGTTTACCTAGGAACTATTGATGAAATGATTGCTGCAAATAAATTCTATCAGAAGCATGGTTTTGAGCAAATCAAGAATTTACCTCCGGATATGCCGGATTTTGGCGATACAGTATTCTATCGGCGGAGATTGTGATTTTATTCCCTTAATGGTAAATCGGTAACTTCCTCCTCAACGCCTTATACTCCTTGATATAGAACTCCAGTGTCGGTCTGAGGTCTTTTCTTTCTTCATATGCCTGCAATGATGCGTAATAAGCCATGCGATTCTCGGTCTCCATTTTCACTGGATCAACTCATCCGTCTTATCTCTGCTTTCATCTGCTGAAGCATTTTTTCCCGCTCTTCTGCAGGGAGAAGGTTAGCAGGACATTCCTCAATAGTTCTGACCGCATTCTCCATGTGGTGTTTTGCCAGTATAGGATTCTTAAGACAGTTATAATTTAACCCCAGCAAAAACTCAAACATCGGAAAGTTATTGCTTTGTTCCATCAGTTTCTTGCATAATCGCTCAACCGTCTCAAACTCTTTTGTTTTATCAAGCTCAAGGATGTATGACTGAACAAGATACGGATTGAGAAGACCGTTCTCCACAATAAAGTTAAATTTTTCATCTGCATGCAGAGAAAAAAACTGGCTCTCTATTTTACTTTTATCCTTCTCTCCTTCATCGATTTCTGTTTCTCCCCTATTGAGCAACATATCAATCTGGGCATGGGGAACTCCCATCCTTCGGGCTATCTTGGTAAGATTGATATGGTAGTTTCTCATTTCTTTGTCTTCATACAACTCAAAGAAATAGGGAAGCCATTTAACAAATGCCTGTTTGTCGGGCACCCATGTCCTGTTGTCAATGGACCAAAGGATGTAGTCAAATATCAGCCTTAGCTCATGAGGGGTTATGCTCTTCTCTTGGAGAGCCATGCATAATGCGTCTATTATCTCCCTTTCAAGTTCAGTCTCAAATAGGTCAATATTCTGCAGATAATTCTTTTTCAGATTCTTTATTATTCGTTCAACATCCTTATCCTTCAGATTTCGATGCTCCAGAAAGTAATTTGCGATGGTAAATTCAATAGCGCCGAGATAATCCTCGTATTCTTCTTCCTTGTTGAATAATGTCTTCATTTGCTTTATCGAGTCATTATCCTCTCGGAGAAGACTGCCGAGAAGTCCAGAATCGTCTTGTTCGTCCAGTTTTTTGTTTACCCATAGAGGAACTGGTCTTTTCCCATGAAGCCTTGCATTAACCCAGTCTATAATAAATAACTCGGGATCATAATCCTCTCCAAGCCATTCTACAATTTTTCTTTTATACTCAGGATGATTCTTGTTTTTCCTTATCCTCATGAGATCATAATACCCAGACATGCTTCCGCAGTCTTCAGGAGGGCAGGATCTTTCTCCGTCCGTACAAAACGGATACTTCTTTCCCTCTTCCGGCTCGATTATCTTCTCAACAATTACCTCATGTTCCCATGAATCACCAAAATCATAGGTATAGGTGAATGCCTGCTTTTCAGAAGTAATCAGCTTGCTTATTCTTGTTTTTAAGGTAAAGCTGCTCTTTGCCTTATCCTGTTTTATCTTTTGCATAAGTTGATTCATCTGTTTAGGATCAATCGAAACATGACCTTTGCTCATATCCTGCTGCTGCAAAACTTCGATAAACTCTGGAGAGTTATGCAATTCCCTAAACATCGCTTCTGCATGATTAAAACCGTCTTCTTCCGGAGCGATCTTCTCATTACCAATGTTGAATTCATACATGTGATAGTCTTCCCACCCCATAACTCCCTGAATTATTTTATGCAGATTCTTGAACGTAATTGAATCTTCTACTGAGAATCTCCTCCAGATTGCAGGAGTTATATCATTAAGTGTTATTTTTAACTGTAGTACCCTCTTATCTGATTTCATAGTCATACCCCCATTCTTCCAAATCTCTCCTCAAGAACTTCTCCTGTAAATCATAAACTCCAGTAAAAAGATACTCTTCATCCCATTCTGCAAAGAGTGAAATATCCTTACTAATACCTTCAATAAGTTTCGCAGGAGCAAGTGATTTTGGGATATGAAAGAAAAAGAAAAATATAGTATTATAAATCTTGATTGTTTGGTCTATCAGCTTATGCTTCCTGGCGATTGCATCCAGATAACTTCTTAGCCATTCTTTATTCTCGATAATCATACCAGAAAGGGTTTTATGGATGTACGCATTCCCTCCTTTTGCAATAGAATGACTGAATTTGTAAATCATTCTTCCATCCCTATCAATTTCTCTTTTCATGTTGCCATATCCTTCTATTCATTCCTCCCTATCCCCACTACACTCACCCTATAGCTTTGCCTTCTCTGGATCGCAGATTCTATCTTTCTCGCAAGTTCAGGATCCAGATAATCAGTCTTTAACGCTTTCGCCAGCTTGTGCTTGTCAATCTCTGAAAACATCTCCCACAGCCCATGCTCCTTCAGCAGCTTTTCTACCCATGCTTTCTCCTCTATCGTCACCAGTTCCTGCTGCTTCACCGAAACCTTCTTGCTTGTCCCAACAACGACATTGATCTTTCTTGCAGCAGCAAAGGCAATCAGCTTCTCCCGTATGCTTTCTACATCTTCCTCGATCTGCTTTTTGGTTGCAGAAAGCGACGCAAAAGCATCCACTAATCTAACACCATCATCTGCCTTAAACTCTTCCGGTGATTTTGCTTCCAATTCCACTTCGTGCTTCCATGCCGGACAGATTGGCTTGTAGACGCACCAGTCACACAATGGCGTAACATTCGTCGGGAAGTCGGTGCATTGTTCGATCTCTCGAATCAGTAATTCGGTCTGCTCCTTCAATTGCTGCAGTTGCTCATCATACCGTTCAGAAACCATCTCCTTGTCAAATGCAAGAAAATACCACACCAGCTTGACTGCTTTCGCGTCTTTAAAATGCTGCTTCACCCACAATGAATACATCGCTAATTGCCGATTTTCATCCAACTCTTCTTGTGCCTTTAGCTTGTTGTTGGTCTTGTAATCACAAACATAATAGTTACCTTCTTGATCGCATGCCAGCCGGTCAATCCTGATGTGATACTGGCCACCATCAAGCTGGAAGAAATCCTGCGTCTCAATGCCTAACGTCTTCAGATGATTGAATGGAGTATAGTGATCATAGTACTCGCTGATGAACTTTTTTCCCATCTGTCGGTAATTCTCTGGGTTGTACTTTACCACCAGAATATCATTCGTCCATGCTTTATTCCAAAGCTGATCGAGAAAGTCAAGCAAGTCCTGCTTGGTATTATGATGCTGGTACTGCAAATCTTTGTATAACTTTGCCAATGTCTGATGCACGAGATCGCCCATGAACGCCTCAATCGTCGTCGGTGTTTCCACTTTGATCTTGTCAATGTACTGCAACTTATACTTGTACCTGCACTGCTGGAACATTCCTAATTTTGAGTGGGAGTAGGTAACCATCACTTCACGCTCCTGAAGATCGTCTTGACCATTCCTAAGCTACCGATATAGCCGCAGTTCATGCAATGATAGTTCCCATCGCCTAAATCCCTTACGTTGGTAGAGCCACATCGTGGACAGAGCGGAGTCATGCCTCATCTAAATCAAAAGAAATATTTAATGGTTGTTATATCCTCATAAACACATCTTCCTTCGCAAACCTAACTTTTGGTTTAGGCGTGTCGCTAGCATACCCAATCGGACAAAGAGCTACGGGCACAATATGTGCAGGCAGCTTCAGCGCTGCTACATATCCTTTTGGATCAAACCCTTCCATGGGGCAGGAATCAAAACCGAGCGCTTTCGCTCCGTTGAGGGCATTGCTCAACGCAAGATAACATTGCCGCTGCGCCCACGAGAGCCGTTGCTCAGAACTCAAACCCTTTTCAAATCCACGCATATAGTTAACATACGTTTCTAGACTCTTCTCATCCATACCCGATCGCTGCATTAGCTTGTTCAGTCGCTCAATGTTTCCTGCAACGTCGGTATCAGCACAAAAAACGAGCAGGAAGTTATTTGCTGCTGATTCCACGACAGTGGCAGGAGCTTTTCTTTGATTTTTTGATCATGAACAACAACAACTTTCCATGGCTGAATATTGAATGAAGATGGTGCAACACGAATTAACTCTAGCAGTTCCTCTACTTTTTCTGCAGGCAACTTCCTGCCATCAAACTGTTTGGTAGCATAACGCTTCTGGACAATCGTTGTGAAATCCATATGAATACCTCCAGATACTCTTCACTTATATCGGTAATACGATACGGGTTTATATGCTTATCGGTGATGCGATACAACGGCAAAAATGTTATAATCACATCATTCTTTTTTTCCGTTATGAATCCCCGCGTTGGCGTTGGTGTCATCATTCGTAAGGATGGCAGATTTCTCATTGGCAAAAGAAAAGGCAGCCATGGCGGTGGCAGTTGGGGATTCCCGGGCGGTCATCTTGAAATGGGAGAAGACCTCGAAGCCTGTGCCAAAAGAGAAACGAGAGAAGAAGTTGGCATCGAGATAAAAAACCTGAGAAAAGCAACATTCACTAACGACATCTTCAGCGCAGAAAAGCATTATGTCACCGTTTACATCTTTGCGGATTATGATTCTGGAGAAGTCAGCGTCATGGAACCTGAAAAATGCGAGCGATGGGACTGGTTTGCTTGGGATCATCTCCCCGAACCCTTGTTTCTGACGTTGCAGAATTTAAAGAAGGATGGGTTTGATCCTCGGCTTCATATGTAGTGAGGGCATCATAATTCCAAACCGATTGGAAGTTAACCCTACTTATTTAATGATTTAGGGGTTTAAATCCCCGACCTTTAGGTCGTTCTTTCTCCGAAAAATTTTTGTGCGGCAAAGCCGCAGGACTATCCTGCGGACGAAGCTGCGCACACAATTCGAGTTAAGAATAGCGTGAGCTCTTGT
>JACRKL010000033.1 GCA_016219835.1 Candidatus Woesearchaeota archaeon | reverse complement strand
TGCAATCAGACAAAGAGTTGGAAGAGTAGTGAGAAAGACATGCTCATTCTCGAAATCTTTAGAAAACCACGACAAGGTTATCGGGTTGTTTCTTCAAGAAAGAAACATGGAGCGTTTATCAGTCAAATGATAACACTTCCCAGATTTATATACTCCTTCATACTTCCTAGGGGGTATGACACGACCTACCCGTTATCTCTCATCTCTGCTTGCAGCAGCTGTAATGGGTTTTGCAGCTGGCTGCGGATCAGACGTTCAGCCTACGCCGAGCATAACGCTAAATCCTGCTTATGAAGTTTTGCAACCAGAGCCAACACGAAGACCTAAGCCGACTCCTCTTCCTCTTAAAGAACGAGTTCAACAAAGAGCAAGGAAAGAACTGGGCACTGAAGATGTAACCTATCAATCGCTTGAAGCAGTGTTGTATGGCGAAGACTCATACCGTAACCTGATTAAATTTGCTCATTCAAAAGATCCCGAAACTGCATGTTATTTTGATGCAAGTAACGGCTCATATTTAGGCAAGCACTCCAAAGATCCCGCACGTGCACCTCACCTATATGTTTTTCAGGATCCTGTTCTAACGGGGGTAAGCCGATTAGTTTTTGCAAAAAAAAGGAAAAGAATTCCGGGTAGGTGAAGACGAGTTTTTAGGTGATGGCTTCCGAGATCATGCCTTCATACGATCTTATACATCTCCTGAGCTTACTGCAAGAGAAGCTCAACGATTAGGAGTTGCTAGTTCTTATCGTTTTAAGGATCATAAACTAGTACCTGCAACCATGAGAGGAAAAGAGTGTAACGGAGAATGCGCTTGGGATAATCAATTTCCTCGAGATGAAGTAGGCACGTGGTTTACGGTAACAGGTTTTGAATATAGTCATGACAACCAGTTGAGAGCTCTTCATGGGTATAAGACGGCGTATGGGAATTGGACTCAAAATACCTCTCCAGAATTTACGGCGAAAAGGGGTATGTTCTCAAAGGACTGGGGAACGATGGGAAGCATTAGTGCTCCTGAATCAGTTCGCTATGACCTAGCAACAAAGACATTTACTGATACCTATATTCCTAGGACTTCGTTGTAGAGTACAGAAAATCTTCATCAAGGGCGTTCTCTTTCATTGAACAGATTTATTCAACGGTTCCAGTCTCTGATGATCGTTGACCTCAATAATTTTTGTACACTTTCTTCTTTGATCCGGTCATTGCTATGTACTCATAGGGGTTACCGCGCATCGTGCTTTTCTGCGCATCGATGTGGTTTGCCTGAGCAAGCCGCTTTAACGACATGCGTACCGAAATTAACGACATATTGAGATTTGCACTAATATCTCTTGCGGTTAACCAGCTTCCTGATTGCTCCTTCAAATGGGAAAGGATCTCCTCCTGACTCATATTTTCACCTCTTTTTGGACGTATCAATGGAGGAACTTCTATTTATGTCTTTCTTTTTGTGGAGCTCCGGTGAAAATCTCGCAAGATGCGAGGTTCTGCCATCTGTTCGCATGGTTTAATGAAAATCTTGCCGACGGAAATTCACATGGAACCTCTTTCCGTTCGAATGCTTCAATCAGAAAATGCTCACAGAAAGATGGCAGAACTGACTTTTCGGACAAAGTCTTTTTCATGAAAAAGCAGTTAACAGTAGATTCGAAAGTAAAATAAAGGTGTGACCCGAAGAATACATATTTTCAAAGAGGTGTATGCATGGCAAAGAAACAAGAAAAACAGCAAGCAAAACCGTTGAAGAACCAGATGCTCTATGTTTACGCGGTGATTGCATTGGTAGTTGGGGTTTTGTTTGGTTATGCTTTGTCTGGGGGAGGTTTCCCGCTGGGGAAGGCGATAGTATTGTCTACTTCTCCAACGTTACCGATTTTCACGAAAGTTACACGAGTGGAGAGCAGAATCGATAATGGTCCTACGATTGATCAACCGTTTTCAGGAGCAGCGGTTGCTCCCTGCCCTATGGGGACTTATGGAGTAAGCGGCGGATGCCTCTTTCATGGTGAGTTCATCCAAACGGAAAGTATGCCTTTGTTTGCGACACCACAGCCAGATGGAAATGTTGGGTATACTTGGGGTTGGGTTTGTAGTGCAGAGATGGCACCAGGATCGACCTTACCCCAAGGTGAATTTATAATAGCCCATGCTTACTGTAAATAAATCCTTCTTTTCTTTTCATTCGGTTATTCTCCATCAGATTTGATTATCAACAGCAAAAGATTTAAATAGTCGTTATTGTTGATAGTAAACATGCGTGATGATCTGCTCGCAAAGGCAAGAAATTATTATATCCTCGGGCTCTATGCCCAGTTGAGGGAGATGTATGCAGAAGCGGTTGCGAACTATTTCAAGGCCATCTTCGCTCTCGCTGACGGGCAGCTCTTTGCGAAGACCGGTAGAACTTCTGCAAGCCACACCGACCGTTTTGAGTGCCTGCGTGAACATGATCCTGTGCTTTATGGCCTTATCGATGGCATTTTCTTGATTTACCGAGAAACCTATACCAAAGAAATAACGCTTGCGCGCGTCAAGTTTGTGAGGGAGAGAACTGATGAAATCTTTAAGCATACCGGCACTCAGAAGCCAACTGAAAAAGATCTGTAAGCATCCTGCGGTTGTTGATGTGATCATCTTCGGCTCTACGGTCAAGGAAAAAGAGAAACCAGCTGACCTTGATGTTGCCATACTTTTCAAAGACGAAGATTATAAGGTTATTGAGTCTATTGGAAAAGAGATAAAGGAACTACTGCCTTCCGGCATCCTGCTGCATTATGAGCCACTTATGATGACGCAGTTGCTGCATGAACCCATGTTGCTTACGCTTCTTCACGAAGGGTTTAGTGTACGGCGTAACGCTTTTATTAGCGCTTCACTCAAGACAAAATCGCTTGTTTTAGTCACTTATTCACTCACGCATCTGATCCACTCCAAAAAAACGCTCTTTGGTTACGCATTAAAGGGCAGGACGGGTAAAGAAGGCTTGATGAAAAAAGTTGATGCTGTTATTTCCGGCAGGAATAGCCTCCTGGTTCCAACCGAACACTTTGAAGAGTTGGTGAGCTTTCTGAAACTCTGGGGAGTGCCATTTACGAGGAAACGGGTTTTAGAGTTGAAGGCTCCGTTATAGTTGAACTCAGTCTAACTTTGGATAATCAACAAATGGGGGCAGATCAACCTCTTAAGTTGATAATCCACTATTCTCCTCGCTTCCAGAAGCGGATGAAGTCAACTTAACGTCATCTCTATCTTTTTGGACAGAGGCACTCCAAAGTTCAAGATAGTAACGAAGTAGAATCACTTTCTCCAAACAGTCTTACACGTTTGGAATCCATCGCAAACAAACGTGATAAGTCACTTTTTCCATTAAAAAGAAAAACTTATAAAGCCGGAGACCCGCAAAAATGAATCATCTTTGTGGGGTTGTTGCGCAGCGGTCGCTCTAGCTCTACTTCCAGCACACCATGACGAAGACCGATCAACTCGTTAGCTCTACGATTATCGACCTGAAAGAGGAAGATCCGCGCTTATGGATCCCCCTCAATATGGTTGCTGTTGTTCTTTGCACGATGCTGCTCATTAATTCCAATAATCTTCTCACGGGTTTGGTTGTGCAGGAGAAAACCTACAGTTTTCCGGTTAACCTTACCGTCAATGAGACTCGGCTCTACACGATAAAACTTGCCCATGCTCCCGCATCTTTGAAATTCAGTGGCGTTGCTGTCGGCAATGGAACCATTAAACTGTACGCGCAGAAACAGGATGCCAATTATCTTATCCTTGATAGCAGCGTTATTCAGCAAGGTGGCATTGTTTCGATTACAGGATTAGCGGTGCTTGATGATGGCAGCATTACCGTGGATAATACGACGGGAGTTACCCCCTCTTCTCCGGAGCCAGTAACCCCTCGCGCAGCACCCGATCGTAGTGGATATGAAACTCCCCCTATCGACCTAAACTTGCAGTATCAATCCGGCACGGCATTTGATCCTAACGACGATGGCAAAGAGACATCGAACGGTGTGATTGATTTTACGGTTGCTTCGACGCATTTCAGTACCTCTGTCAACAAGGACAAACTCTGCACGAAGTGGGAAGTCTACAGCAAAGAGAATGAGAAAACAACGAGTGTCTGCTACGGTGCTGATGCCTGCTGTGCATTTGTTGATCTTACTCCTACACTTAGTGCATGGGACGCCCCTTTTGAACTCAATCTGGGTTCTTATGGTGCAACAGTGCATAATACGGTGAGTGCCAAAGTGCTCCATATTGATTACAGTCTCACCGGCAAAACTTATGAGAACAATAGCTTCAGTTCGTATGCTTCCCTTCCTGCAGATTTCAGTGTGCCGCCTGCACGGAAGATTTCCTTTGAGCCCCTCTGTGTACAGACATGCAACCTTGCTTTTGATAACGAAACTATCGTTCTCTATGCTATTGTTGATGGTGTCACCCTTAACTTGACTTCTGTTGTTTATACGACCAAGATGGTCAATCGTCCACCCCGTTTTATTGATGAGATTCCTCCACAAGAGGCGCGCAGCGGTCATCCTATGACCTTCAACATTTCGGCTTATGCTTCAGACCCCGATGCTGATGGTTTGTCGTTTAGCGCAGGGCTGGCAGATAATGCTTCTGTTGAGATTCATGGAAATGTTGCTACGATTACTCCTGATGCAGGGTATGAGGGTGTGCTCGAGCTCCAGTTTACGGCTTCTGACGGGCAAACGGCAACGACCAGTGGTGCAGTTTTGGTGAATGTCAGTCAACAGATTGTCCCCCTCAATGAGCCGGTGCAGGTTCACGCTGAGATCGGCAAGCCAGTTACTTGGGTTAAACGTGTGAAGGTGAATAAGCAGAAATACCAGGAAAACATTTCGATCGATCTTCCTCTTCAAGCGATGAACGTGAGTAATATCACTAAGATTAACAACGGTCAAGAGACTGCTGTTGCTTTTGGTAACGTTGCAATTAATGATAATGGAACACTCACGTCTTTGCAAAATTTTAGCACTGTGCGTACTGAGGAACATGATCAGAAAATCGAAGAAATCAAAACATCACTGGAGCAGAAATTTGATCAGCAGGATCAGGCTTCTGCCACAAAAAATCAGGGCAGCGTATTGACCGGAGCTGTCATTTTAGACCAGCCATCTCCAGATGCTTCATCCCCTTCTAGTGCTCCGTCCCTTGTTGTTGAAGATACGTCGCTGGACAGCCAGTTTGAATATGAGGTAGAGTATAGCACTGAGTCTCCGGTTGCCGTTGAGCATAACGTCACGGACTATCAGAAACAGATTACGATCTCGAGCGATGTTAATTATACGGATATTCTGACCTATATGGATATTCCCGAGACACCCAATGGAACCGTTCAACTATTCTGGTACGTTAATGATAGCAAAGTCTTTTTTAATGACGTGGACTATCAGGATACTAACAACGATTCTCTCATCGACCGTTTGGAATGGCTGACGCCACACCTTTCCAACCAAACGTTTGAAGCAGTTATCACAGTTCTCAATGTTCAGTCGTATCCAGTTGTCGGCGGAACCTGGACGACACGCTTCAATGCAACTGGAACTGCTAATCTTACGATCATCGGGGTTAATGGAACTACTTACACGGAGATGTATGATGATAATGCCTCTACGGATGACGACCTTGCGTTGCTTTCCTTAACGTGCGGGAATACGACGCTCTACAATAAATCCACTAATTATACTGCTTCCAATGTCTGCTTCAAGGTTGCTGACGGTTCCTGTGTTGCTCTTAGCCAGACGTTTGGCAAGCGTTTGAACGTCACTTCGATTTTTGTTGAAAACTTTACCTGCGATGCCATCGCTCAACATACCGTGCAGGTATTAACAACCGGCACGCACATCCAGAATTTCATCTATGGCAATCAGACTGCCTATGCGCAGAACTGGGCATCGGTCAACGGCAGTCAGGCAAATGTAACGGTATGGGATGAGACGGACCGCGCTTCCATTCCGATCGGGGCTTCATTTGTCTTCTTTGCCAATTATACGAACAAGACTTCTTTACTTTCAATAAATGGTTCTGGAATTAATTGTTCCTACAGCCAGAACTCGTCGGGATCTTTCCCTGCACCGGTGAACATGACCTTCAATGCAACCAACGCTATCTATCAGCTCAATCGAAGCTTTAGTGGAGTGGGTAATTTTAGCTATAACATTACCTGCATCGATTGGACTGGAAATTATGATAATCTTTCCGTTCTCGACAATTTTACGGTCTCACCACTCCCCACAACAAACCGGTTCATCATACGGTCTGCAACAGGAGCCAACATTGCTTCCGTGGATAACAACGGCAATCTGTTCCTCAACAGTACCGTTTATTCGTCCGCAACATTGAGTGATGCACCACACCAGTTCATAGTCCAAAATACTTCAGGAACCAAGTTGGCAGTCTTTAACGAGTCTGGGTTATATTTGTTGGGAATACTCTCGAGCGCATCAACACCCAGCGCTTCCGGGTTCAGCATGCAGATTCAGAACTCAACGTTAAACCTTGTTGCCATCGTTGACAACACAGGAAACTTAACCTTAAAAGGCAATGCTTATCAGAATTATACATCTCCCTAAGTAAAAAAAGGTGAAACAATGAACAACGTCCATCGATGGTTGGTGCTGATGGTTCTTTTAGGAGCTATCATGCAGAGTGCGGCAGCATTTCCCTCTCATATCAACCTCGTCGGCAGGCTCACCAGCGCTAGCGGGAGCTCTCTATCCGGAACCTACCAGTTTAATGCGAGTATTTATGATGCGCCTACGGGTGGGACTCGAGTCTATCAGTACAACACTTCGTTAACGACAACGACACGAGGTGCGTATGACCTTACTCTGAAAGATGTTAACTTAACATTTAGCGGACCGTATTATCTTGGTTTGAGTATCGGTCAGAATAATGTGTATGAAGCGGAGATGACTCCGCGCATGAATCTCTCCGTCGTTCCGTATGCGTATCGGGCGAACAGCAGTGACGACTTAAACACGGCGAATAGTTATGTGGTGTCTGGTATCAACGCCACTGGCTCTGCGTCTTTTGTGAACCTGAATGCTTCCGGCAATGTTTCAGCTCTGTATTTTTCTGGCAATGGCAGCCAGCTGACGAGTGTTTCCGTAGTTGATGCATGGGTCAATACAAGCGGTGATGTGATGAGCGGAGGTCTGGTGGGCAAAGATGCGAACTTTACGAATATCAACGCTAGCGGAACCTTGTTTGGCATTGGCAATCTGATCATCAATAATCTCTTTAATGTGACTGCTGGAACAGGCGTCGTGAGAACTGCTGGCACGTATTACATTAATGGTTCAGAAGTGTGCACT
>JACRKL010000032.1 GCA_016219835.1 Candidatus Woesearchaeota archaeon | reverse complement strand
GGGAAAAAGGTACGTAACTGGTGGGATTATATAGGAGATTATGATCAAGCAACATCCCCCTCTGTCCAGCCGAACACTTGCCTTGTTTGTGATTACTCTTAATGATCTGTACGGAGTTTCCCCATTTCCCTCCATTCGATGAACTCTTTCAGCATTGCAGGTATTCTGCCTCCAATAGCCATGTTCTTATACGTCAAGATACCTTCTTTCTTTCCTAAGCTCATGACCATGACTCTTGCTTTTGATTGATAGGGGAGAAGACGTTTTCCTGTTTCCATGTGTATGATATTCTTAGCAGCAACCTTTGCCTGCTGCTCTGCATTCTGGGCAGTTTTCTCTTCATGAATTGCATTAACATCACCAACGGCAAACATATGCTGCTGTCCATGCACCTGCAACTTGTCGTTCACGTTGACAAATCCGCGGGAGTCGAGATGCTCTTTTGGCATAAAGCTGCTGTTCGGCTTGATTCCTGTGCACAGAAAGCAGAGATCTGCTTTTCGGATTGTGCCTTTACTCGTCTTGAATCTTCTTCCTGTTGCACCGATCATCCGTTCTCCCATGATGAGCTCAACGTTTCTCTGTTTGAAGAAGCGTTCTGCTGCAGCAATCGCTTTTTTATTGCAGCGTTCGATTAATGATGCACTAGCATTGATGATCGTCACCTTCTTTTTTGGATATGCTTCGATGATCTCTGCTGCAAGTTCGACGCCAACTAAGCCACCGCCTACAATCAGGATACGTTCTGCTGCCTTTACCTTTCCGGCATATTCCTTCAGTTCTTCTCCTCTCATCCCTAAGACCATGTTTTCCTCTTTGATCGGTGCAGCGTACTGTGATCCAGAAGCGATGATCAGGTAATCGAATGCGATTCTTCTGGAGCCTATGGCAACATCCTTGTTGGTGATACGGGTAACGGCTCCCTGCACAAATTCCGCATGCTGAAGATATGTGGTATGGCTCACTTGGATCTTTTCCAGATGGCTGATATCGGCAATTGTTCTCAAGACGCTGGGTGTAAACTCAAAGTAGCTTTTGGTATCGATGAGGGTGACTGCACCAGCATGCTGGAGCTTTCGCACAGCATAAGAGCCTGCAAAACCACCACCAATAATGACGATCCGCTTCCGTTTTGTTCCCATAGGGGATTTAACTTCCGAAAGCTATAAAAACCTTTTCCTTCTTCAAGAGTGTATGGAACTGAAAAAAGCAGGGATTGTTGGTCTTACGCTCGTCATGGATGTCAATCTTTTGCTTTCGCTCTGGCTCGGCACCAAAAAAAGTATCTGCCTCCCCAATGGTGGCGGCTGCAGCGGCGTGCAGGCAAGTTCCTATGCGACGCTCCTCGGGCTGCCGGTTACGTATTATGGTATTGCCTTCTTTTTGCTCATGTCGACGCTGCTGCTCCTTTCTCTTCGCGAGGGTTTGCCTTCATTCATTTTGGACATCCTTTTCGCTGCTGGGGGGGTCTTTGCGCTGTATCTCCTGCTGGTTCAGTTCTTTGTGCTGCATGAACTCTGCGGCGTCTGCCAGATCATTGACTGGCTGACGGTAGCGGCTGCTGTTGCCTGGTTCTGGGTCTTCCGCTATCACACCTCAGAGCAAGAGAAGATGCATGCGTAGGATGTAATCTTAGTTTTTATGTGGTACCGGTTGCCTGTTCAAGTTCATTCGATAATCTCTCTATTTCTTCGTACATGTCTTCGCATTCTTCTTTGGAAGCTACCGTGCTCTTAACAAGACAACTCTCCCTGGCATAAGGAAGTCCAATTATCTCCTTCCAGAATTTTCCAGCACACAAGCGTTGATTGAGAAGTGTCTCACTAAGAGAATCCTCTTTTATTTGCTTACAGATCCCAAAACTCTTTTCTTTGACTGCAAACCAGACATTGCATCCAAACGTATCTTCTTCTACTTGCTTCACTACGTTTATGCATGATTGCAAGTCTTCTTCCTTCCTTCCGATCTCCATAATACAGGTGATTCTTCCTCCTTTCGAATCAATCTTGCTGCAGAATTCTCCGTTATTTTCACGCATTGCTTTGTTTAGATAGCAGATATCCTTCCCGATCTCACATATCTCACAGTTAGTCTCCTTCCTTTCAGCTTCTTCTCGTGTAAGCATAATATATGGATTACCGGGGTAATTCGGGGAAAATGAGCACCCCTTCACAAGAACCAAACTCTCCGGTTTTAGGATTAGTGAACCCATTTTTGGGTATGCATAGAAACTACAGGAGGAATTATTGTCTGGGATTCCCTGACCCTCTCCTTCCGCAGGAACTTTTGAGCACATCTTAACTCCTTCTTTCTGAACATAGAAACATGATTCTTTGCCTTCAACTACAAATCCAAAACACTGAGTACGCTCCCTTACATCACACGTTACAGCGATCTCATTACCTTCATCTTTAAGTTCACAGAAGGACAGAAAATTCTTTAGATCACCGATCTCTTTAAGCTTATTATCCAATTGAGTTTGAACGGATTCTTTTGTAATCTCTTGGGTAGTCCGAGAGCACCCCGTGATCAAGAGTATGAGAATGGTGAGTAAAACCATTTCATTGATTTGCGATTTCCTCATCTCATTTTCTCCTTTCACCGCTTCAAAATCTCATAAAATGCGTCAAAGATAGGAATATCGCTGTTCACATAATAGAATCCCATGCCTAAGGTAGAGCAGATCTCATGGATTTTCTGGCTGTGTTCATTCAGCTGCACTTTGTAATGTTGCCGAAGACGAGGACTGATATGTGTTTTGAGCACTTCGCCGGATTCCGAATCTTTCAGCTGGACGTCACCTTCGATATTCAGTTCTGTTTCTACAGGATCAAGGACTTGGATGACTTTGATCTCATGTTTTCCTAATCTGCCTAGGGAAATGAGGCCCTGCTTTATCTCTTCGAGATCAAACAGAAAATCAGAGATAACGACTATGATTGACCTGGTCTTAATGAGCTTCTTGTACTGCGCCATCATGTCGCTGAATTTTGTGTTCCCCTTCACTTTGACGGTATCAAGGTAATTAACCATGTTGGCAAGCTGGTGCATGCCTCTTCGTGCTTTATACACTCTCAGTTCATCGCCAAAGGTGGAGAATTCAAAACGCTCATTTTCTTTCATCGCCAGATACGCAAAACCAAGCCCGAGCATCGCTCCATACTCAAACTTTGATCCTTTCTTGCCAAAATTCATAGAAGCACTTTGATCGAGGACAATGTGCAGGGTAAGGCTTCGTTCTTCTTCATAGCGCTTGATGACTAACTTGTCGGTTCTTGCATAGACTTTCCAGTCTACTGCTCTGATATCATCGCCCGGGACATACGCCCTGTAGTCCATGATGGTTAAGCCTCTTCCTTGTGCTATTGACTTTCTTGCGCCTTTGAGATTGGAAGTAACTCTCTTCTTGACAATGAGCTCAAAGCGTCTGATCTGCCGGAGAAAGTCGAGGTTCAGCATGGTGGTTGTTCAACGTGATGTTTTTACGCTCTTCTCCTTATTTGACTTTCTGGACGATTTCCTTGATGACATCATCGCGCGTCACTCCTTTACGCTCTGCTTCAAACGTCAGGATGATACGGTGCCGCAAAATGGGAAGTGCAACATATTCAATATCTTTTTCACTCACATGATTTCTTCCCATCAGCAACGCTCTTGCTTTTGCTGCAGTGATAATGCCAATAGATGCTCGTGGCGATGCTCCGTATTCGATCTTATCGGGCGTTGTTCTCGTTTTCTCGACAATCTTCACTGCGCGTTCCAAAAGGTCATTGGAAATGGGCACTTGCCGCGCTAACGTTTGGAGAGCAAGTACGGTTTGCTTGTTCATCACGGCTTTGATATCCGGCTGCTCCATCTTTTTGGTGTATTGCTCTGCGATCTTTACTTCTTCTTCGAATGTTGGATAGCCCATCAATATCTTGAAGAGGAAACGATCCTGCTGTGCTTCTGGCAAAGGATAAGTTCCTTCCTGCTCGATGGGGTTTTGGGTAGCAAGAATGAAGAAGGGCGGATCCAGTTTGTAGGTCTTATTTCCTACGGTCACCTGCTTTTCCTGCATCGCTTCAAGCAAGGAAGACTGTGTCTTTGGGGTTGCACGGTTGATTTCATCGGCGAGCACAATATTGGCGAAGACGGGCCCCTGCTGGAATTTGAAAAACCGTTTGCCATTGACTTCTTCGATAATCTCCGTTCCTGTAATATCGGAGGGCATGACATCAGGAGTATGCTGGATCCTGCTGAATTTGAGATCCATCGTTCTTGCTAAGGTCTTAATTGTCATAGTCTTACCCAAGCCAGGATAACCTTCCACGAGAACGTTGGCATCAGCAAGGATAGCAATAACAATCTGCTCGACAATTTCACGCTGGCCGATCACCGCCTTTTCCATTTCATGAAAGAGTGCATCGAAAGTCTTGCTCACTTTCTCATAATTTCCCTTTAATTCATCTGCCATAGTATTTACCTCCGTTTGCTTACTTCGTTAAAATATTTTTTGATGAGTTCCTGCTCATCCTTATTTAATGCCTGTTCGTTATTTTGCGTTGCACTCCCTAAATTCGGGTATTCTGTTGCGATATTTCTGTCGTCAAGCTTCTGGTCATGCTCGCCCGCTTCTCCCGTGAGCGTGATCGTTTCTGCATTATTGCCCAACGCAAGAAGTTTGGATTGATCCCCGTAGGTTGCATCAGTGCCAAATGCAGAACCCTCTTTTTCTGCGGTTGTCTTGATGATCTTGTTCTTAAGATAAGACACTGCCTTGCTTGCGTCGACAACCTTCACCTGGAAAATCGTCGCAGTAATGATGAGGAAGCAGAGCACTGCAGTGATGAGTATGGTAGAGACTGCTTTTTTGGTATTGAAGAAACTGGAAATGGGCACTACCTTGAGCTTTCCTTCCACTTCTTCGACGAGTTTCTGCACCATGAAATTGTCCTGATCCTGATTGTCGCGGATCGTTCGTAACCGTTCCCTTAGGATTTCGTGCTTTTCTTCTACTTGTTTGACATCAGAGCTGCTCAGCTTTCTGGCAATGGCGAATCCAAGATAGGCAAGCGCAGGGATACCGGCATATATTCCGGTGATTCCAAGAAGGATGAGCACCAGATAACAAACCAGAAACAGCAGCACGGTATTAATCAACGCTTCAAATATGACAAAATGGAGCAGGGTGATTTGAATTTCTTTGAGGATATGGGCTATTTTTTTTACTTTGTTATTGTCATCTGCCATCTTAGATGTCCTCGGCATTGGTTTTGATGTCGCCCAAAATAGCTTTACATTCTGCTGATGTCGTGTCTGCGTTGATGTATCCTTGGATTGTGGTAATTAAGTTCTTCACTTTATTCAATTTGCCCTCCAAACTTCTGACCTGATTGGAGTACCGAGTTACATCGACTCTTGCCTGCGTTAAATTGCTTTGCGTCGCGAGGAGCATGTTGCTGGTATCCTTTAAGCTCACTAATGCCGTGTCTCGCTCGCTGGCTGTTGTTTCTAGCTTTTTCAGCAACGCATCTTTATCTGCCTGCAATTGATTTCGTTCTCCTTCCATGGTGGTGTAAAGTGCCTGCAATTCCTGCTGGCTTTTTTCTTTCAGCTGGAGTTGCTCATTCGTCTGATTCAAGGCTGATTTCTGCTTGGTTAATTGATCCTGAGTTGTTTTGAGCTCGCTGATCCGATTGGTGAACTCTGTAGAAATGTTTTGATAGGTGCTTTGGTAATAGACCGTGACTCCAGCAAGTGCAATGATAATGACGGCAATCAGAATCAGCAAGACCAGATTCATATTTTGTTGCAGGTAGCCCATAGTGCCTCTTTTTCTTGGTGATGACCTATTCTTCTTCTTTTATAATGCCTCTGCTTTAAAATGTTTATGCTTCTTTCTTTCTCCTCGTACAAAAGATTTAAATAGGTGACTGGTATATAAAACTGTATACTGCCCTTTCGTCTCCAGAGGGCTTTTCCACGATGACTGACCACCTGATTGATCCCTTACGGCCTTTGGATGATACACTGCATGCGCTCAGCAGTGCTCTTGGATTTACTAACTTGCATCCTCTCAACGAAGAAGCTGAGAAAAAGAAATTCTTTTTGTCGAGTGATTCTAACCCTCAGTTTAACTATGTTTTTCCCAAGCGACATTATACCGGCATACGCCACCTCTTGACTCACCTCACCGTTCCTTCGTCTGACTTTAGCCCTCTTTTCGAGGCAAAACGTCAGGAGTATCATACCAAAGCACAGATGATGCTTGCTCTTGGGACTGCTGATTTCTCGTCGATGTCTGCTGTCGTTCATGGCGTGCCTGATGCCGCTTTGATAAACAAAGCAGTTGCCATCGCTTCTGCTGCTCCTCAGCCTATCGAGGAAGACGTCAAGCTTACGCTTCCTGCGTCTGCTCTTCAGGCGTTTCGATTAGCGTTTCTTCGTTATGGTTTTAATTGGAAAATCCAGCACAAAGTGATGGCTGCCTATGCTGCAGTTAGTCCGTCTCAGAAAACGCTCTACCTCAAAACGGGATCTTCTTTCCCATCATCCTTTCTCCGGCGGTTGGTCGTGCACGAAATTGGAACGCATATTATGCGTGTTGAAAATGGAGCATTGCAGCCCTATAAGATATTTTCCCGAGGACTTTCTTCCTATCTTCCTACTGAGGAAGGGCTTGCAGTTTATCACGAGGAATTACATGGCTGCTTGGATCATGCCACACTGCGCAGATACGCAGGCAGGGTGCTTGCCGTTGAACATGCGCTTCATTCCTCATTCAGGGAAACCTATCAGTATTTACGCGAGTTGTATCCACCCGATGAGTCGTGGAGAATGACGCTCCGTGCAAAACGCGGCTTGTGCGACACTTCAAAATCTGGCGCATTTACCAAAGACATGTTGTATTTGCAGGGCTATCTTGCCGTTAAGTCTTATGTGGAAGAAGGCGGAGCATTGCGTGACCTGTATTATGGCAAAATTGGCATCCAGCACATTCCTCTCCTGAAGAAGTTGCCGTTAGTTGAACCAGTGCACCTGCCATTACCTGTTCAGGCATGCGAGGAGATCATTCCATGGTTAGGGATGAGGGAGAGGAGGTAGACGATTACCCTTTATAGTTGAACACTCCTTCCGGAGGAGCAGTGCTTTTGATGCCTTCGTAGATGGGGATGATATCACGAACGTGGATGTTCATCGGATGCAGCTTTCTCAACTCCCGGATAAAATCATGGAGCTCTTTTGCTCCTTTCATGATCACGCCACATTCCAGATCCCATCCTGAAATCGGCTCGTAGATAAAAGTTACTTGAGGATGATTGCTGAGATATTTCGTCAGTCTCTTTTGTTCTTCACTTGCTGCATTGTTCAGCAGGAGTTGAATATTATAGTGGTCAAAACCAAGCTTGTTCAAGTCAATAACAAGATAGAATGCTTTTATCACACCTTCATGTTCAAGCCGTCTGATGCGTCTGCTTATGGCCTCAGGTGTCAGCTTGAGCTTTTCTGACAACTGCACATACTCCGTGCGAGCATTATTGCTGAGAAGGTGCAAAATCCTGAGATCTGTATCGTCTATACTTCCTTTGTTCGTTGGTGCATTCTTCTTTGCTTTTTGTTGGTTTATCAATCCCCAAGGTTTCTCATGAAAGTGTTCATAGTGTTTTATTGTTGCTAACTCCTGTTTACCAAGATTTCTCCCGATACTCTTTTTGAGTTCACCCATCTTCTCGTCTAGGTCAGTGATTGTTTGTGCATACACATCGAAGATGATACTCCACTTTCCAGGCGTGGTGACAACCCAACTGGTGAACGCGTCTTTTCTTACGAAATCTATGATCTCTGCTTCCCGTTTCTCATCGACCCCGATGATTTCAAGGTAGACCACATACTTGGTGTACCCTAACCTCATCACATCGGTTTCTGTGCAAAATGATTGAACAATTCCTTTCTTCACGAGTTGTTTAAGGCGGTAGTCTACCACTTCTCGGGAAAGCCCTACGCGCTTGCTGAGCTGCGTGAGCGGCATTCTAGCGTTGGCTGCCAGTGCCGTTAGGATGCTACTATCCTTCTTGTCAAGTTCCATAACCTCTAAATACCGTACTTTTAGTATATAAAATCTCCGTTTATGTAAAAATAATCTTCGGAAGTTATTTATAGTATCTTATCCCTACTGAGTAATGAGAAAAAAGGAGGATTACTATGGTGCCCAGAAAACCGCAGAACGAAAAACCACAGAACGATAATCGGCAGCATCCACGTTTGCTTACCTTAGGCGATGCTCTTGAGGATATTGCGCAGCAGCTTTCACCAGAGGCAGCAGAACGTGTCGAACAAGGATTCAAGGAACTCTTTGTTCATAAAAAGAATGATCTTTTGAGATATGGTCGTCTCGCTGATCAAGATCTGGCTGATCGGTTTACTCATCTCTACCTTCCTCCGCTTTTATTCCCATCATCAATGGAGGAAGAGTTTGCATCTTACTGTAACGATTTAGCTGCCATTGCTCGTCTTGATACTGCTGGAACTCTGTATCCTCGCGATGACCGTTTCAGACTTCCTTACGGTGATGAACGCATCAGACTTGTTCGAGAGCATGGTGCACAATTTTTGAAACTTTGGGATCATCTGTCAAACGCTGCAGGTTACCCTCAGATTTTTGTTGGTGATAATAATGGTAAATTCTCCGATGAGATTCCATCAGTGGGTTCCCTTGCGATTCGTGAGGATAACTATGCCTCGTTTTTTGAGCCGATACATACTACAGCGATACAAGAAATACGAACTCCTGTTGAAGGCAGATACAGCATAAGCTATCGTTCTGATTTCCATGAGTCCATTCAGCAAGGTATTTTTTTGGAAGTGTTATCATTTGACTGATAAACGCTCCATGTTTCTTTCTTGAAGAAACAACCCGATAACCTTGTCGTGGTTTTCTAAAGATTTCGAGAATGAGCATGTCTTTCTCACTACTCTTCCAACTCTTTGTCTGAT
>JACRKL010000031.1 GCA_016219835.1 Candidatus Woesearchaeota archaeon | reverse complement strand
CAGACAAAGAGTTGGAAGAGTAGTGAGAAAGACATGCTCATTCTCGAAATCTTTAGAAAACCACGACAAGGTTATCGGGTTGTTTCTTCAAGAAAGAAACATGGAGCGTTTATCAGTCAAATGATAACACTTCCAATTTTTGTTCAGGGAAGAAAGCTCATGATTCTTCGAGAGGATATCTTTTGAGAAGTTCTTTGATCCGATTTACACCTTGATCTTCATCCGCAGAAGTATAATACAAACAAGAACCTGAATTAAACTCTAATGTTGGCGATTGCTGCAGACAATGTGTCCTCTGCAGAGCAGTAATCAGTTGATTCTGAACAACAGGGGGTGAAGGCGAGGCTAAGGGTATCGGAACAGGGGCAGCAGTGAACAGTTCAATGCCAAGCATCATTTCAAGTAAAACCATAATAGAGCGAATACGAGACGATTTAAGAAGGTTTATTTTGTAGAGTGGTTTTGATAAGATCAGCAACGGCGAGTGGCACCAGCGTCTCCCATTCTTTCCCGTCCTTCATCATCTTCCTCAGCTTCGTTGCATGGATGCCATTGATCCTTCCGGTAACTATGACCTTCTCTCCCTTTGCCTTAAACAACTTTCTGGTATCATCATCCTCGCCGGAGTACATCACATCCCATGCTCCAGCAATGCTACGCACATGCTCAACATATTCTTCGTCGTTGGGAATATCAGGGATTGCAACGATCTTCCATCCCGTTAGCTTTTCTGCCCGCAGAGCAGCAGCAATCATCTCCTTCCTCTCTTCATAGGAGAATGGATTCTGCTCAGTTCTTTTTTCCTGTGCGCTGCCGACAGCTACGACTAAAACATTATGCTCCTGCAATGCTTTCTTAACGACGGCAAAATGACCGTTATGAAATGGCTGAAACCTGCCTAAAAAAAGGGCAATGCTCATGTCAGAAATCCTCGAAGTAAATCTGCTTTCGTGATAATGCCTTTAAACTTTCCCTTTTCATTGACCATCACAAATGGAGCAACCTTGAGAATTTCAAGCACCATCGAAAGCGGCGCATGCAGAGGAATGAGCGGGGGAATATCGCCCATCACTTCATGGACGAACTCTTTGTTTTTGGTGATTGCATCCAGCAAAATCGTTTCTGAGAGTGATCCAACAACGTGACCATCATCAATCACCGGCATCTGGGAGATAGCATGCTGCCGCATTCTCTCAATCGCTTTCTTGACGGATTCCTGAGAATGGATAGAGACCACTTTGGTGGTCATCACCTGTCCGGCAGTTTTCTCTTTTCCTTTTTTTAATCTACTCAAGAACTCTTCAAGCTTTCTGACACTGCTGTAGCGAGGGTCGATCTCTCCTGCCTCGATCTTTGCAACCAGAGACTGGCTGACACCTGAGCCTTTGGCAAGCTCATGCTGCGTTAAGCCCATGTCCCGGCGAAGTTGCTTGAGATAGGAGAGATCGAGCATATATGCGAAGAAAGAGAAAGCGTATATAAGGGTTGCGGCGGTATTTTGTTACAGAATTATAACTTAAAAGTGGTTATAATCGGAACATTTATATAGTTCGGCTTCTTAAGGGTAGTCTATGGATCAACCAGCGGGATCAGCTCTTGATGAAAGAACTATTGCATACTTTGGACATTCATTTTCTGAAAGCTCTCAGCAGTTTATAGGAGCATACACTCGTGCAACGAGTCTTTTCCATCGTCAAGGAGAACAACCTGATGTCAACCGAGATCTAGTTCTGGAGTCGGTGTATAAAACACTGTTACCTAAAGGAGATGGAAAAGCAAGGGACCATCGGGGAAATGGAGCGTTGAATCCTAACGAAATGCATCAGACTATTCTTCAAGCATACCCACACCTTGTAGACCTATTTTTCGAGGGTGAAACGGGAACCTATAAGCTCGATACATCAGGGCAGCCCCTGACTCTTGAAACCATCTTTGGGGTTGATGCTACAGTCATGAGTGAACGAAATCTTGCCGCTTACCAGCAGGTGTTGCGAAACTATGCTGAACGGGCAGCCTATCATGGTGCTCCTGCGGCAGTTGAGCTTATTGAAAATATGTATACTACCGCTGGCGTGAAGAAGCAGGAGCTCCACTTGCAGCAGGAGCATCCTCAGCACAACGGGCTATGGAAAAAAATAGCTTCTGCCTTTTCCTATAACTTAGAATGCAGCTTTGAACTCAGCGAGGAAGAAGGAAGGTTCTTTAAACAATGCCATGCCGCAGCACAAGAAAGAGCCACGCTTACTGCTAGAGTTTCGGAACAGGTAAACTCAATTCTGGAATCTACTCCTCAGCTCATACCCCTAACTATTGGCAAAGAAGTAATCGTATCAACTAGGTTCCCAGAACAAGGTGTCCTTGATTTATCTGACGAGAATATTGGATCGTTGTGTAACGGAGTTCATGAAGTTCTTCATGCAGGTGTACGTTTATCCCCCGAAATCCAATACCATGTTCGTTTTGCTCCTGCTGCACTGTACTTTGCAAAAGCATCACAGCTTGCAAGACAACAGGCACAACCTGAAGATATTAACCCGTTACTTTTGATGGTACAAGATAAACTGTATGAAGCCATTGATGAAGGCATTACTGATAAAGATGATCCAAGAGTAATACAGAACGGAATTCAAATGTATCAGCTATTTTCATTGAAGTTTCAAGCATTGCTCGAAGAAACTGCTGAAGAAATTCAGGCAACGCTTGGTCAGTGGTATGAACAGTTAGCCCGAGGAAGGAACTATGTTGGTCTAACAAAAGATGACTAAAAGATGACTTTGTGAAGAGAACTTAGAAGTTTATAGGATGGCAAAACCTCAGCTTGCACCAGCGATTGATGACGCGGTCAAAAGATTGATTCAAAGGTTAGATTGAGTGATGCAGGTTTTTTTCCTCATCGCATCCCAAAGCTCTTGTTCGTCATCTCGATCGATTTCTTGGCATCGGTAAATCCCATCATCGCCCTAATAGCATCGATGTTTTCTGGAATAACGTTGCTTTCCTGATGAATCGCTTGCATATAAAACAGTTTATGACCAACAATTCCGATACCTTCTTTCCAGATGCAGATTTCAGGCATATCGCCCCTATCTCTTCCTAAGTCTCTGGCATACTCCATGATCTCTGCTGTGCTTCTGATCCAAGCATCATTGGTAACTATCCGAACGCGCGTTGTTTTCTGGAAGAGATGAAGAACATCCTGCACCGTTGCTTCGGTTTTAAGGTCTGCAATAATGTTGTGCACATGCATCAATGATGTTGAAACGCTAACGGCCGTCGTAAAAACCGGTACATCTTTGAGAACCGTCATCACATCAGGTCCATGATGAGAAGGCATCTCTAAGACGGGGACAATAGCGTTCATGGGACCATGCCGAATATCCCAAGGATCAGCTCCCCGGCGGATCATAGTTGCATGGACTGCACTAACACCAAAAGCACGATGAACAGCATCCAGCGTTCTATTGAGACCCGTAGTATTACAACTCACGACACGGACATAATCCTTGTTGATAGCGTCGTTGTAATTGCACTGCGCTGTAAAAGAGACTTGCGCAATGCTTGGCTTTTCTCCGCCCTGAAAAACCGCCTTCAATTTTCTTGGCAGATAGTACTTTTCTTTGTGTTCCTTGCCCACTTTTTTTGGCGTGCAGTCAACGATGATATCCACATGATCTAGAAGCTGCTCAAAGGTGCCTGCAACAGGTACACCATTTTTTTCTAACGCAGCCTTGCCTTCTTCGGTTGCAAAAATAGAAATGTTCTTCTCATGCGCAGCATCCATCCGGAAGCTGTAGGAATTGCCCGTCACACCGATGAGCTGCATGTCGCTCTGCTTGCGTACGGCATCAGCTACCCTCTTCCCAATGGTTCCATATCCAACAACACCGACCTTGATCATCTTGGCATCACCCATAACTGATAGTTTTTTAGAGTACTGAAATGAACAGCAACAAAGGCGCGGGAGACGCTCACTTCGTGAGCTATACGTCACCCCGCAGGGTCGCCCCCGACGCATCTCCGCCATTGCTGTTCTCCATCATTTACTTTTCATGGCTTTTTCATTCTCTTTACCCATACCTTGCCAATATACTCCCCACGCCCCCTCAACACTTTTCCCGTCCAGTGTTATGGCAGACATAGCATTGGCAAGTGCGATCGCTTCAGCAAGCGGCTTCTGGTGAATATTGCGCCCGGTTGCATTGCCCGAGCAGCCGCTGATATGCACTTGATCCCATGTTTCCTGCAGAAACTCTTTGACTCCTTTGCTTGACCCTCCAGCAGTGATCACTTTCGTTTTTCCTGCGGCAAGGATTGCTTCCTTGAAGGATTCTGCGCTGCTTCCACTCTTTGGCTTCGGGTAATTCACTTTAACAAAATCGCTTCCTAAACAGGCTCCGACACCTGCTGCGCCTGCGATGAGATGAGGATCCTTTTCATCGGCAATTGCTTTTCCCCTCGGGTACATCCACAGCACAGTAAAGAGTCCCTGTTGATGCGCTTGGAGAACGACTTGTGCAGCTTCTTTCATCATGGCATCTTCATACTCGCTGCCGACATACACGGTGTAGCCAACCCCGACAATCAACAACCCGGAGTCCTTCTTGAGTTTCACGACATCTGCTACACTCCACAGTGCAGTGCTCTGGGGATCTTTCTGACTCGTCTTCACGAGGTGGGATTTCGAATTTAATTTCACCAGATACGGAACAGAAGGATATGCTGACCCATAATGTGCAAGTAAACCAAGCTGCGTTGCAAAGACTCCAATGTTCGCTTTGCCTGCTATTTTGAAAAGGTGTTCGGGATGATGATCATCCTGAGGAATAGCCTGACCATTCACTTCACCATAGAAATCATCATTGAGGTGCTCGATTTTCTGGTCGCCTGCAAAGAGCATCAATCTGCCTGTCTTATGGGTCGCAAGCGCATAATTTTTTTCGTATTCCGCCTTCATGGATGAAGGAACGTCTGCCGGTATTTCAATGCTAATACTGTTCTGCATTACAATCCCCTCCGCTCTTTATTGAAATGATGATTGGCCTCAATAAACCTAATGGTACCTGAATGCTGGCGCATAACGATGGAATGGGTTGTTGCACCGAAACTGCTAAATGAAACCCCCTTCAGCAAAGGTCCGTCACTGATGCCCGTTGCCGCAAATAAGTTACTATCGCCCTTTGCAATCTCTTCGACTTTAAAGACCTTTGCAAGGTCATGGAAGCCCATGGCAGCTGCCTGTGCTTTTGCTTTGTCATTATGCGGCTTAAGGACTGCCTGCAGATCTCCACCAAGACAGCGGAGCGCAGCAGCAGTAATCACAGCTTCAGGAGCACCACCAATGCCAGCCATCATATCAATGCCTGAGTTGCTGATCGCAGGAGCTAAGCCACCAGAAATGGTGCCGTGTTCAATAAGCCGAATTCTTGCACCAGCATCCCGGATCTGTTGGATAAGTTCTTTATGCCGCGGTCTGTCCAGAACGATAACCGTTACATCTTCCACTTTTTTGTCGAGAGCGAAGGCAACTTCCTCAATGTTTTCCTTGATAGAACGAGTGATATCGATCGCTCCTTTTGCTGCATGCCCTACACTGATCTGATCCATATAGGTACCGGGCACTTTGAGGAGGCATCCACGGGGAGCTGCTGCCAAAACGGAGATGGCATTCGGCTTTCCAAGAGCGAGGTTTTCCGTGCATTCTAAGGGATCAATGGCAATATCCATCTTCGGACCTTTTTTGCTGCCGAGAAATTCGCAGGTATAGAGTTGTGGAGCTTCGTCCTTTTCTCCTTCACCGATCACGACTTCACCGTCAAAGTCCAGCCAATTGAATCGCTCACGCATGGCTTCAACAGCTGCACCGTCTGCTTTGTTTTTGTCACCTTTGCCCATCCAACGTGCTGCAGCAAGTGCTGCTGCTTCAGTAACCCGAACAAATTCAAGCGCAAGATTTCTTTCCATAAAGCCACCCCCAGAAACACTTCTTAAAAAAGATGATCATTCGATGGTCATTCGCAAGCAATCATAAAGCATAAACCAAGGTAAGGACCAAGGTAAGGCAAGCAAAAAAAGAACTCCCACGAGCATACGCCCGTGGTGGTTCCGAGGTGCTTGTCAAAATCTAAGACTCTGAAAGGTAACCTTTTATTTAAAGCTTGCGAAGGTCATACCTTATCATACAAACAGCAACATTTAAATAGCACATGGGTAGAGGGCAAGAGATGAAAGAACGAATCACCCTCACACTCGACAAAGACCTCCTGAATAATATCGACAAGTCAGTGGACGGTCATCAAATCAAAAACCGGAGCCATGCGATCGAGTTGCTGCTGATGAGAAGCCTTGATGTCAACCGTCCTAAAACAGCGTTTATTCTTGCCGGAGGAAGAGGAACGAGGTTAAAACCATTGACCGATGAAATTCCAAAACCGCTGATACCTGTCCATGACAAGCCACTGCTCCAGCATGCTCTTGACCTGTTCAGGAAGCATGGCATTACGGAGATCATTATTGCCTTAGGCTTTAAAGGGGAAAAAATCAAAGAATACTTTGGCAATGGAAAGAAATTTGGGATGACGATCACGTATGTGGAAGAATCCAAGCCGTTGGGAACTGCAGGTCCGCTGCTTCTCGCAAAAGATCTCCTCACCAGCACCTTTGTGATGTGCAATGCTGACGAGCTCAAGGAGATTGACCTCATTGACATGTACCACCATCATAAAGAAACGAAAGGCATGGCAACGATTGCCCTTACGACGGTTGAAGATCCTAGCATGTACGGCGTTGCAAAATTGCAAGGCACTAAAATCATGGAATTCATCGAGAAGCCAAGCAAGGAAAGCGCACCTTCTCCATTCATCAATGCAGGTCTTTATATGCTAGAGCCAGAAGTCCTGAACATGGTACCTGAAGGGTTTGCCATGATGGAAACCGACGTTTTCCCGAAGATCGCAAAAGAAGGAAAGCTCTTTGGCTATCCTTTTTCTGGACAGTGGTTTGATGTGGGGAATCTAGAGCGTTATGAGAAGGCGCTGAAGGAATGGAAGGATCTGGTATGAGCTTAAGGGCTCCGGTGAAAATGTCAGTTCTGCCATCCTCATGTGAGCATCAGCAGCATAAACCATTCAGGCGGAAAGGGAATTCCAATGGGAATTTCCGCTAGCAGAATACCCAGAAACCATGCGAACCGATGGCAGAACCTCGCAT
>JACRKL010000030.1 GCA_016219835.1 Candidatus Woesearchaeota archaeon | reverse complement strand
GCAATCAGACAAAGAGTTGGAAGAGTAGTGAGAAAGACATGCTCATTCTCGAAATCTTTAGAAAACCACGACAAGGTTATCGGGTTGTTTCTTCAAGAAAGAAACATGGAGCGTTTATCAGTCAAATGATAACACTTCCGCAGTTTCAAGGCGTTCATTCTGATCATGGGTGTCAGCAACAACTGCAAGTTTAAAGAACTCCCTCATAGTACGCTTAGAACATCACAGGAATTTAAATGATTAATGGAAAACGAGGGTGTGGGGTCTTTGGCAGCAATAAAACAATGCTCTACTCAAGAGATCTACGCTTCTTCCTTCTTCACAACCTTTGCCTTCTTAGGCTTTGGTTCTGCAGCAGGTTCAGTCGTAGTTGATTGAGTTGGCTGAGAAGGTGATGTAGCAGGTGCATCTTTCGTTGCTTCTGCTTTTGGCTCGCTTGCTTTCTTTGGCTCAGCTTTCTTCTTCTCCTGCTTGACTTTCTTGACCGGAATGACGGGATGACCTTCAAGCTCTGCTCTTGCTACGCCTTGCTCATCTTTGATGACATTAACCTTGACATGATGCGGAGGATTCTTAATGCCTCGCTCCCAGATCTTGAGATTGAGATATTTGCCAATTAAGACTTTGTCCGTCTTGAGATGGTGCTGCAAGAATTCCCGAAGCGCATAACCTGCTTTCTTCGCTCGCTTATAGGGTGGAGCCTTCTGGAATTCCTTACGGAGAGGAATGACATAACTTCGTTCAATCTTTCCTGCGTGTGCTTTTGCGGTTTTTGCCATGGATGATCATCTCAATGCTTTATGCTTCTGTGTTGGTTGTGCGCCAGCTTCTCTTTACTGCCGTATGTCGACCAGGATGGATTCTTCGTCCTTTGCCGTATTTCTTTTGGACTGTCCAGAACGGAGCCCAGACGGTCTGGCGAGCTCGCTTGATCAGTCGCTTCTTTCTGCTTTTGTGAAGGTAATGTGCCATGTTCTTTTTCCCAGTTACATTCGGTTGATCTTCATCTCTTTTCTCTTTGGCTGCATCGTCAGCAGGATTTCCTTGAGTTGGGTGTCGTTCACCGTCTCAACTTCTCCTTTACTGATGAACTGATGAACCACCAACAGCAACTGCACTGCCATCTCGGGATTTGCAACCTTGATGTTGCCATACCGTTGCAATGCCTCTTTGGTAAGTCGTGGCCTCACGATGTTCTCGAGGTAAGCCACCTGCTGGATCAGATCTTCCTGATCACGGTCTGCCATCATGCTTCCTGCTTTGGTGCTTCTACTTTCGGCTCAGCAACTTTTGCTGGCTTTTTTGCTTTCTTCACGGGCTTCTTCTCGTGCTTTCCATCAGGGACTTGCGGAGCAGAGCTTGATTTTTCAGGAATGACACGCTGCGGAACGATCTTCTTCGCAACGCTGTTGAGGAGCTTTTCTCCTTTTGGAGTGAGGATTCTTCCTTTGTGAATGCTTTTTTCCATCTTTTTAACGAGACCGGCTTTTTCCAGTTGCTGGAGGATCTTACGAAGAATATTGCCCGAACCTTTTCTGAATTCAGCAGGCTGATGTCCTCTTCTCTTTTTGCCGCCGTACGTTGTTCGCAACTTAGCAACACCGATGGGACCGACAACGCCAACTCGTCTAAGAACTGCTGCTGCCCGAACATGCCACCAATCTGTTCTCGTTGGCTGCCGTTCTTTATGAACACCCGTCTTGACGAAGGGAGTCCATGCAGGAGCTTTGATCTCAGGAACTTGTTTCAGTTCTGAGCTTACTTGTTCTATCAATTGACCAGTTGGAGCATCTTTAAACGTTACCATTACTTAAACACCACTCAATGAATTTCTTGTTGTTGAATCTCGGCTTAATAAGCTTCTTCCTGCCAATTTGGCGTTCTCAAGCCTTTAAACCTGTATAAGGAGAAAATAGCGGAGATTTATAAAGATTTCGGGATAACAGAGGATACGACAGGGATCGAATCTGCTGATAACGCAACTGCCGTGGATACGAGTACCTTTTTAAAATAAGATACATTTGCAGGGATATGAAATCTTACCAGTATAGCGGTCCCCGGTTGTTTGAGAGTTTATTGGGTTATGAAATCGATGAGTCTATCTTCTCCAGGCAGGGTCAACCCCTCTTTGCTACCGGAAAGCTGCTGGGAACTACCATTAATGATGGCAGTATTCAGTTGATTTTTG
>JACRKL010000029.1 GCA_016219835.1 Candidatus Woesearchaeota archaeon | reverse complement strand
GGCTCCGGTGAAAATGTCAGTTCTGCCATCCTCATGTGAGCATCAGCAGCATAAACCATTCAGGCGGAAAGGGAATTCCAATGGGAATTTCCGCTAGCAGAATACCCAGAAACCATGCGAACCGATGGCAGAACCTCGCATCTTGCGAGATTTTCACCAGAGCCATAACGAGCGATGCATTTAAAAAATCTATAAGATCAGGATCAAAAGATGAGTATATTTAACTTGATGGATCCTGATGAAGAGAAGCTTCTTGATCAACTCAAGAAATCAGAAGAAGATCTTCTCTCCGTGCAGAAAGAACTGCCTGCAACATGGTTCTTTCACAAAGAAATCGTTGAGAAGATCGAGGGAATAGAAAGAACGGTTGAACATGCGATAGACTCACTGAAGAAATCAGACGCATTCAAAGTCCAAGAAGCAGTAGAAGCGAAGATGGATGGAGTCCTTGTTGCGTTGCGGCAGCATTTGTCTTATCTTCAGAAGCATCTTCAACGAGCATCAAACGGTGAGGTAAGCCAGCATATCCCTGAAAACCTGAAAGCTTCCATGGAGCACCTTGTTGATGAAATTCACCTTCTCATGATTATTGCAGCACAGTTTCCCGTGTACAAGATTGGAAAGAGAAAAATACTCAAAGAGATCCTTAAAGGACTTCAGGAAAGGTTGTATATTCCTGCATCTATGAATTACGAGACTGCAAAAAAAATGTTGCGATGGTTCACGAACACGGATTTAATCCTTGCCTTGCAGTATAATACGAACGATAGACCCTATCTGTTCATCAGTCTTGACAGAGCAGAAGTAAGGATGGATGTCATCAAGAAAAAGAATCCAGGAGATGGTCTCCTGATTTCACGATTGATGGAACTCTTAGGTATCAGGCATATGACCATCGATTACAAACATAAAATGATAGACGGGAAAGTCGAACACCTGAATGCCATTCATGTCATGCAAGGGCAACCGATTATCACGATGCCAGCAATAAGGGACAAAAAGAAAATCGTTGCTTTTGCTTATCTTCTTGGCGCAGCTTGTGCTGATGGATTTGTGTTGAATCTTGAAGACCGGCCAAATAACATATTTATAGATGAGCCCTTGCTCAATAAAGTAAGCAGTAACCCTTCTTTGTTTCTGGGCGAGAAGAATCCGATATTCCATATCGACTATAATTTTATGGAAGCCAATGACTCAGGCAGATACATTTACTGGCAGTTTTTTGGTCCCATAGGGGTCTTTAGCTCCTCGTTTATCGGAAAAGGAGAATCCATAGTTCCTTACAATCAACTCATCAAGTGGTACAATCAAGGGTATCAGGAAGAGTTAAAGAGAATCATTGGCTTTTATTACAAAAATCAGCGGGCAATAGATGCATTACTCGAACGGCATGGAAAGCAATATCTCAAGTGGAGATTCTCCCTGAAAAATTACCAGGAACTCTTAGCAGTAGAGGACGGATTCATGGAGGAAAGAAGAAAAACTGCAGCTTAGAGGCTACGAAATAAAGTGAAAGTTAAGGATCTTGTTATCCGCAGATTCGTGAAACAGCGTCACATAGCCCGATGTTAAGTAATGAAATCTTCCTTGGATAACAGAGGGACAGTTAATGAGATACCGGTTTTGAGAGAGATCAAGAAAATGGCGTGACAGAGGTATGGAGACTTCTTCAAACGTAATTTGACCAGACTCGCGATTCTGGACAGCAACCCGTGGAACATGGAGGTGCCCTCCAAAGAGAAGATTATGAAATGGATACTGCTTGAATACTCTCTGAACATGATCTTCATTCAGAAGATAGGTACGATGGCTGGTTGGAGAGCCATGAAACATAATCATGCGATCACGGGTAAAATGTGGTGTTGCGTATTCTGCAAGAAGATCGTGTTCTGCCTGGCCTAATTGAGTTGCATGGAGCTCTAAAGAATGTTTAGCCTTGTGAGAAAGACGTTGTGTTACATCCTCACCAAGAACATAGGCATCATGATTTCCACGAATGCCAATATCAAATGAAGATAGCATATGAATCGCTTCAACCGGTTTATCACCATAGCCAACCGCATCTCCGAGGAAAACTTTGTATCTCACGTCAGGAGCATCGTTGAGAATCCGCTCCAGTAGATCTGGACGTGCGTGGACATCAGAAACAACGAGGAATGGAAACTCTTCAAGACCTATGTTTTGGGCATTCATAGACGAAAAGAACGGCAGAGAGTTTATAAAGCTATTCTTCTTTACCCCTGAGAAGTAATATTAAATCACCCAGCTCTCCCCCTCCCGCTTCACTACTCTTACCACATGATCCACAAATCCTTCTATCTTGGCTTCATGGCTCACGAGGATGATCTGTTGTAGCTTCAACTCACGCAACACCGTTCGAACGTTCTCCAGCTGTTCTGAGGAAAAACCATCGGTTGGCTCGTCGAGGATCAACAGGTTTTTGGTTTTAATGGAGCTGACCAGTTGATTGACGACCCGATTCAGGGCAAGCCGATACGCTAAAGCAAGGGCATTTTTCTCTCCACCCGAAAGGTTGTGGATCGTCGTTTCATATCCATTCTGCTCGAGCAGAGGAGTAAACGTGTCATCCAGTCGAACCGAGAGCATAGGATCGTCCACGAGCTGGGAGAACCATGCACGGAACGACGAGTTGAATTCATGGTACACCGTCGATAGGACGTGCTTTTCGATGACACCAACAATGGGAAGGAAACGATCTTTTGTCCATGTTTCGAGTTTTCGTTCATGAGCTGCTTTACTCTGAATCGCTTCTTTCTCGACGATTTCTGGTTGTAGTTGGCTATCCATTGACTTCAGATGCTGTAGTTTACTGTGTTGCTGAACCTGAAGCAGCTGAGTGTGCTGAAGCTGCTGTTGAGCTGTTGCAAGGGACTTACGAAGCGAATCCAGTGCAGTCTGCGAAAAGGACAATCCTTCCAGTGCATGCTGGACTTCAGCTACGGTAGACAGAAGCTGCTTGATCTCTTCCTGCACCAGTGCCTGCTTTGCGTGCTGCTGCTCAATGGTGATCTTTTTCTGAGTGAGCATAGCATCAATCTGCTGTGCCCGTTTCTGTTGCTCATGAAATGTTCTGAGAACCAGAAGCTGCTCATCAAGTTTCTTTGATTCATGGTGAAGAATTTCAGGGTTGAAGCGTTGTGATTCTATGAGCTGCTGCTGGCAAGATAGACGTTGCTGTTCCATCGTCTGCTTTTTTGTTAGGAGGAGAGGAAGTTGGATAAGCTGCTGTGCAAAGGCCTTTGCCGTTGCCTGTGCTGATTCCAGCTTCTTTTCGTGCTGCTCCCGCACCCGAAGATGCTGGTGAAGCTGAGCACGTTTTTCCTGCAATGGCTGTAGAGATTGCCGGAGTTGCTGCAATACGGTTTCATAACTACTCATGTGCTGCTGCTCATGATGCCTGATTTTTTCTTTGTGATCTTCTGCAACATTCTGGAGGCATACCGGACACGTCATTAGGGATTGCACGGATGCAAGTAGTTGCGATGCCTGTCTCATTTTCTCCTGAAGAATGGCTTCCTGCTGTAACAGCTTTTGGCATTGCTGTTCGACATCCATGAGATCGTGTTGTGTTGTTGATGTCTTCTGCATCTGTGCAGATAATTCAGCTAGGGAAGACTGCAAAGCAGCGTGATCCTTCTGGACGCCAAGAAGATGCAACTCTTGGGATGCAAGATCACGCAGCGATGCTTTCAGCTGGATGTCCTGCTGTGCGAGAGCTGCCTGTGTTGAGGCATGCTGCTGGAGCTGTTGTTGGAGCAGGTCGCGTTGTGCAAGGAGATCTGCTTCCTGCAACGAAGGCTGAGTAAGAGATAACAAAGAACGCTGCTGCTGAAGTTCACGCAGTTCATGATCCGTCGTTTGCAGCTGCTGGTTGATCATCATCAGCAAGTTCTGCTGCTGTCCAAGACGAGATTGTGCAAGTTCGAATTGATGTTTCTTTTCCTGCCACTGCTGGAATGTTTGCTCTGCTTGTTTGAACGCAGCTTCCTGCTGAACGAACAATGTCTGTTGCACTTGCAGCTGTTGTGTCGTTGTGCTGTGCTCTCTAGCTGCAGCTGTTAGTTGTTCGGCAAGTTGCTCGCTCTGCAATTTTTTTGCAGGAAGATCAAAGCATTGCCCTTCAAGTAGTTTTGCGTCTTCACGGATCCATCGTAAGATGATCTGGCTGTTTTCTTGCACCCGCTTGTAGGCATCAATGCCAAACAGTCTTCGTAAGGTATCCAGCCGCGATTCATGATCTTCATATAGGATCTGTTTCATCTCTTCCTGCGGCGTGAAGACGGTAAAGCGATAGAGAAGGTCTTTTGATCGTGACAGCAGCTGAGGCGGATAACCCAAGAGGGCAAGCATTTCTGCACGTAGCTCAACGGCAGTGAGTGATTTCTGCACACCATTCGTGATCAGATAGCCAGCTTGCTGCTGAATGCCTTTGGCTCCAGCTTTCAGGATGCGTTTGATCTGTACTTGCTTGCTGTTGATCTCCATGCTCAATTCCACAAAGCCTTCTGGAGAGCCATGACGCAAGAGCATCGAGCCTTCGAGATCTCCCCTTCTGACGCCGAACAGGGCAAACTCAATGGCGAGCAGGATGGTTGATTTGCCGGAGCCGATGTCACCGGAGAGAAGAACGATACCTTGCGGAAAGGTGATCGATGCGTCCGTGTACGAACGGATGTTATGGAGTTGAATTGACTTCAGGAGCATAGCACAGAAAAAGGGAGCGGGAATTAAAAAGGTGTTTGTGGTGGTGATGGGTTCATGTTCTAAACAATACAACTGAGGTTATAGTACGATGTATTTCTGCACGTGACAAGATAACCTTCACCACGAACCATCCCAAAGTTATTGAGGGGCACACCTGACTGGTAAAATTGCCATACAGAGCCATTCCATCGGGCAACACCAATGCATGCTCCACCTTGGGCATTGAGATCACCCAAGAAAGCGGTCGCGTTATGCAATGATGTACTATTACAAACCGGAGTAATAAAATTGTTTCCCGGGTTCATACGATACCGGAAGGATGATCCGCTCAACGGTAGGTAATCGTTCGGATCAACATACATTGATAAAGGTGCATTTCTGCAGTACAAGAAATACCCCTTCCCAGTTTCTAGGGAAAAATTATTCACCGGGGCTCCTATCTTGTACGGCTGCCAGAATCCATTTTTCCACCCAATGATGATCTCACATCCGTATGCAGGGTTCAGCTTGCTCAAGACTTCACGTGCAGTATCATAGTTTTGTTTTGAGGAGTACACAGCTCCTACGGAGAATCCTGTTAACGGTCTATTCTGTGCTGATGCATTATAACAGGTATTGTTTGCAACGCAAGTTAAGCCTGAAGCACAGCCGCCATTTGACCAGGTATATCCTGACGTGCAAATACCATTGATCTTACTTTTGTTCATGGACAGGTTGAGCAATGTCTGTGCACCCTGCGAACATGTTCTGTTTGCCTGAAAGACCCAGATGCCGTTGATTTGGAATCCAACGGTGTCGCTGTTAGAGCAGCCGATTGTTAGTAGATAATAAGAAGGAATATCCTGACCCTCAATATGCCCTACGGTCACTTCACCGCCAGCAACCGGATTCTGTCTGACACCGTTGACATATGCAATGACCGTGTTATTATCAACATAAGCACTTGAACTGTTGCCATCTATTGTAACATTGCCTTCAAAACGATTTGCTGAAGGAGATGCAAAAGTAGTATGGATAACAATTAAGACCATCACCGTAAAAATCAGATAGACTCTTTGTTTCATTATTATACCTCCAGCCGGTCTGTGCCGTTCATGTATACATAATAGTATGCCTCTGCACCATTGTAGGTGAGATTTACAAAATCATTGACAACAGCACCAGGAATGTAGGAATGCCATGCTGTTCCATTGAATGCATAAAACGCCTTGTAGTTGCCGTCAAGGCTGGAGAGTATATGCTCAGCTGTTGGTGACAGTTGGGTTGCATTCTGCCACATCCATAATGGCAAGGCAAAAGTATCCCAATGGTTCGCCCGAAAATAATCCGACTTCGTATATGGCCTGGTGATGTTGAAGTTACGGAAGTGTTATCATTTGACTGATAAACGCTCCATGTTTCTTTCTTGAAGAAACAACCCGATAACCTTGTCGTGGTTTTCTAAAGATTTCGAGAATGAGCATGTCTTTCTCACTACTCTTCCAACTCTTTGTCTGATTGC
>JACRKL010000001.1 GCA_016219835.1 Candidatus Woesearchaeota archaeon | reverse complement strand
CTTCTTGGCAGAAGTAAGTCCATTCATAACGATATTGCTGCTGTTGCAGCTTGTGCAGATGAGTTTTGGTGCCATACGCACACCAAATATTTCAAAGAATAAAAATCTTTCGGTCAGTCATTTACTAACACTACCATAAATATTAGGGTTTCGTATTAAAATATGATCGTAAAGTTTAACATATAACTAATACTATTCATTCTTTGGTGATAAAATGACAATCGATAAACCCTCAAACCAAGGAATAATGGTCTATCTAAGCCAAGATCCATGCTTAGAAAAAGAGGCTGCTAGATTTTATGACGCTTTAATTTCGCTGCAAAAAGCAGTTGGCTGCGAATACAAAAAAGTCGAAGAGAATGAACGATGCTTTGACAAATTTGTTGGTCAGACCTATCTCAAAGCAATGACCCATCGCGATGATGGAAGAACAGTAATTGTTCTTGGCAAAGATCACCATGGAACTGCTGGTCAAGGTTATTTTGATATTGACCCAGATCCCTACCAAAATACGACAGGAAGGGGTTTTGGTGATTTAGTAAGATGGGGACATCTCGGCAATAGTATCGATGATGGAATACTTCTTATTGATTTTGAGAGAAATGCAAATCCAGTAGCTGGTGTTGCAAGAACGCCTCAAGAAGTACAGCAACTCTTACGATGGTTGCAAGACTATCATTTTGATCCTAAAAAAGAGGTATACCTGACCGAGAGCACACGTATCTATCAACCGGAGTATGGAATGGCAATAAGGGATGTGGGCATCAGAACCTTAGGTGATTGGGTTCAGAACGAATTTGATGAAGGCCGTCCTAGACAAAAAACCGGGGTAAAGAAGAAGGAGACTGCAACGCAAAAATCAAAACCTAAAAGTGAACCTACAAACTCTAGTGGTTGGAGTGGAAGTTCTGGGGGCAGTCTAAGAACAAGTGACTTATGGTAGGATTAATAGAAAAACAAAAAACCTAATTCTTCTTTATTTCTAGATAAAGCCATATCCTAAGAAGCATCATAATAATAAAAAAATGAAAAAAAAGCTGCCTATCCGCTGATAGCAGCGTCAATAAGTGGCTTGAATCTGGTGTAGGAGACTGCACCCGATACGCTCTTGCCATTGACAAAGAAAGCAGGTGTTCCAGAAACGCCCATCTTTCTTCCTAAAGCAACGTCGTTGGTAATCTTTGCGTCGTATTTCTTGGCGGCAAGGCATGCGTCAACCTTAGTAATGTCCACTCCCAAGCCCTTGGCAAGGTCTTTGACTTTAACTTCGTTATCAACATCGCCCTGATTCGCAAATATGACATTGCTTAATTCCCAGAACTTGCCTTGTTCATTGGCACAGAGGAGGATCTTCATCGCTTTTTCACCACTTCCATGTCCGGGGAAGTAACGATAGACGAAACGAACTTTGCCCGATGCAACATAATCTTTCATGATATTGGGGATGGGTGCTTCCCAGCTGGGATCTCCACGCTTCAAATAGTCGAGCACTTGCTGATTCTCGCCGTCAGCTGCCGCGCAGAATGGGCAGGATGGGTCTGAGTATTCAATAATCGTAACGGGTGCATTAGCACTACCTTTCACGACATCATTCGCAAGCAGAGTCATGTCAGCAGTTGCTGGTGGTGTGACGCCACTTCCTCCAGCATCTCCTCCCGCTCCGGCAGATCCTCCGGCACCTGCACTCGGGGCGCCAATGATCTGCGCAAATTTATCATCCATCGCCTGCATGGTATTCTGCAAGCCGCGGACTTGCAAAACAACTGTAAGCAAAAGGACTAACCCGATAACTGTTGTTACCTTCATAAACAATGCTGAATAATCTTTCTTATGTGGTGTATGCTCATGTTCTTCCATAAATACTTCACCCCATGAGCTTTCTCGGCTTGTTTGTTTATAAAAGTTATGAAAGTTGCTTCAGCTTTCCTTTGCAGTCGACAAGCGAAGAATACTGTTTTTTCTTCATGATGATCTCCAGTTCCTTGAGCAGCCGATCAAATACCTTAGGGCCATATTGAACAAGCGTCGTTCCTACCTGAACGACATCGGCACCTGCAAGCAGATGCTCAAAGACATCTGTTCCTGAAGTAACGCCACCGCAACCGATGACCTGAATGGACGGTTTGAGCAGCTCTCTAAACTTATGCACATTCGAGAGTGCAATAGGTTTAACACACGATCCACCGATGCCGCCGTAGCCACCTTTAGGCTTGATGACGACTTGCTCTTTTGCTGGATCGATCACCAGCCCGTTGCCCAAGCTGTTGATGCAGGTCACAAAAGCGATGTTGCTTTTGTTAATGATAGCTGCCATTTGCTCAAAATGGGCAAAGTCAAAATAGGGTGGCAGTTTCACGCCCAACGGCTTTTTGCAGATTTTGGAAACGGCATGAATATACTCAGCTGAATGCTCAAAATCATAACCCACCTGCGGCTTTCCAGGAACGTTGGGGCAAGAGAGATTAAGTTCAATAGCGCTTAATGCCTTGACCTCAGAAAAGGTCTTAATGATTTGCACATTGTCTGCTAAGGATAGACCAGAAACACTCGCAAACAACGGCTTGGTATATTTCGCTAGCTCCGGAAAAAAGGACGTGTAAAACTGGTATCCGGGATTGGGCAAGCCCATGGAGTTAATCGAGCCGCCAGAAAAGTCCGCATAGCGCGGTTCAGGATTGCCATCACGAGCCAACAAGGTACAGGACTTGGAGATAAAAGCACCGGATGAAGATGCGCCGAGTTCATGGAGTTCTTCTTTCGTCATACATAATGCGCCGGACGCGTTCATTAATGGATTTTTAAGTTTTATTCCTGTGATGGTCGTCGAGAGATCGATCATATCAGCGTCACCTCCTTAGCCGATGATGGAAAGAATTTACCTTGATCGAAAACCTTTGTTCCATTCACAAAAGTCATCTGTACTGCACCATGGACAGGTATGCCATCAAAAGGCGTCCAGCCACATTTTGAATATTGATCCTGATTGCGAATGATTGATGTGCGATTAAGATCAATAATACAGAGGTCTGCGAAGTATCCTGGCGAAATATTCCCGCGCTTCTGAATGCCAAAGATACGTGCCGGGTTGTTGCAGCAGTAACGAACAACGTCGACCAGTTTGAGCTTTTTCTGATGCACTGCTTCAAGCAACAGAGAAAGCATAGTCTGCACGCCGGGAACACCGCAGGGTGCTTCTGCACATGATTTCTTTTTTTCGTCATGGGTATGAGGGGCATGATCCGTAGCAATGATATCAATAACGCCGTCATGTAATGCTTGCCATAAAGCGTCTTGGTCTTTTTGGTAACGCAAAGGCGGGTTCATCTTTCCATAGTTTTTTTGCTTCAGAAAAAATTGCTCGGTGAGAAAGAGATGATGGGGGGATACTTCAGCAGTGATCAACGACGTTTTGTGTTTGCGTATGATATCTATTTCTTCTGCAGTGCTAACGTGGGCAAGGTGCAACTGCTTCTGAAAGTAGGATGCCATGGTTGTCGATTCTGCAACGCTAACAGCAGCGCAGAGATTATCGCGCATTTTGTGGTGATGTTCAGTTTTCTTATATTTCTCAGAGAAATAACGGATAAGCTGCTCGTTTTCAGCGTGAACGACCACTGGCCGTTTGGCATGCTGAAGAATATCTGCAAAAACGCCCAAATCGTCAGTTAGATAATTGCCGGTGCTGCTGCCAAGGTAGACTTTAATGCCAGGGGTTGCGATAAAATTCCCAACCATGGTGCGATTTTCTCTGCAGCCGAGCACATACAATCCATAATTAACCAGTGACTTTTTGGCAAGCTTTCGTTTGGCGTTGAGGTCTTTCTGAGTGACAACGGGCGGAGTATTATTCGGCATATCAAAAACAGTCGTAACGCCGCCTGCCGCTGCCGCTTTCGATCCCGACAAAAAATCTTCTTTATGGACTGCTCCCGGCTCACGGAAATGCACATGGATATCGATCAAGCCAGGAAGAATATGCAAACCCTTACAATGAATAACCTCTTCGTTTGCTTTCGGGAGAAGTCGGGAGTTGATCTCTTTGATGAAATTGCCATCGATGCGGAGGTCTGCTCGGATGAATGATCCTTGTTGGTAGACCGTGCCTCCTTGCAGTATCATTTTTTCCTTCCCCCGAGGTTAGACTTGAATATATCAAAACCAATTTTCCAGAGCTTCGCTTCCTTCATGAGCAGCTGCACCATGAATTTACTGGGAAAATCGCGATCGTGCGTTTCTAGGATTTCGGCATTATGCTTCTTCTTAAAGACTTCGATCAGCTCATTGCATTGTTGTTCGCTCATGTGGTTCATCAGCTCCCTCATTTTAAGGCTGATCCATAAATCCTTGCCCAGCTTGCCATTAAACCTGCTCACATACTGCTCCTTGTCTTCGGCGAGATACGAGCCGGCAAGCAATCCGTAGATAATGCCACCATACGTGGTTGCTTTCACTTGAGTAGCTGCATCACCCAGCAGGAAGATGTCTTCTTTGCCTTTTCGGAGCTGCTGTTTCGGATTGTAGAGAGGAATAGGACCGGATTGATCTTCCAAGATTTTTGCTTTGCCCAGCAGTTTTTTGTAGTCGATCTTGAGCTGCTCAGTGTTGGGACCGATGACGCCAACTCTCGCCACCTTGTCATCTTCTGGAACAACCCATGAAAATTCCCCTAAGTTCAGATGGATTTCTGTAACGCCTTCTTCTAAACCTGGGTACTTGCAACGGGCTTGCCATCCATGGACAAATTCGCGCTTGCCGTACATGTTGGCTGCTTTTGCAACAGGACTAAAAGGACCGTCTGCACCGACGATCATGCTCGTAGTGTAGGTCTTCTTAGTTGTTTTGAGTTGGTAGGATGTGCCTTCTTTTTTGTAGCTGACAAATGCTTCGCCCAAATGAATTTTTGCTCCGGCATCGACTGCTTTTTGAAAGAGGAACTGGTCGAATCGTGCTCGGTCCAGCACCATATTCGTTTTTTTGAGGTCGATATAAATTGCTTTGCCGTTGGGAGAAACTATCTTGAAACGCTCGATCTTGCTGATGATCAGATCCTGTGGAACGTCAATGATGCTGCGAACTGAATCCGTAAGGATACCGGTGCATGCCACGGGCTTTCCGACGAATTTGTGCTCTTCAAACAGGTGAACTTCGTCGTGCTTTTCTCGGGAGGCGTAGAAACTTCCGGCAGGACCTGCGCCTATAACGGAGATCATAAGGGGAAAGAGAAGGTGTGAGTATAAAAGTGTTTAGGTGTTTGGTTCGCCAGAGATAAGTGTCGTGTCCGTTCTTCTCTCGAGATCTGAAGGGATGGCAAGAGGTGTGCGAGACTGGTATGGTGATTGGTACCGATTATGCGATTCATAAGACGGCTTCATGTGACAACTAAACGGTTGCTCATATGAAAGATTGAGGTGAGATGGAGAGATTGTATGGGCATGAGGCGGGAGGAGAACCGAAGCTCGCGAAGTATATGATTGCGGGAAAGGAGCTACTGAACGAGATTGTTCATAGTGATTAGTAAGTGGAAGGATAGAGTAACCGGAAGGGACGGGAATCTGTGAAGGTAACTGAGGCAGGTTAGGATGCGATCCACCTCCGATAGATTGGTAAGGTTCAGGAGAGGATACGCCACCAGCTAAACTCCCGTTGGTCACTGGCGCCATAGAAGAAGAGATAAAAGAAAACCATTTATAAAGATAACCGCAGGTAAAGCCCCATATCCGAGACAAAAAAGTCTATGCTCCGTTTGTCGATCGATAGAAGTCAACCTCATGCTTGGTCATCCCTGCAAATACCGCTCCACCTCTAACGCAGCCTGACATCCTGTGCCTGCGGCAGTGATCGCTTGCCGATAGATAAAATCTTGAACATCGCCAGCTCCAAAAACACCGGGAAGATTCGTATGCATTCTTCTGTCAACAACTAAAAAGCCATGCTCATTCAGTTCTACTTTGCCTGTAAAGATAGAGGTATTGGGGATGTGACCAATAGCGAGGAAAACGCCATCCATGCTCTGCTCTGTTTTTTTGCGGGTGACAAGATCTTCCAGAACAACGCTGTGCAAGAGGTCTTTGCCCTTGAATTCGGTGATGGTCGAGTTCCACAAAAAGGTTATTTTTTTATTGCGCTTGACCCTGTCCTGCATCACCTTGCTGGCGTTCATGGTGTCGCGACGATGAACAATAACCACTTGTTTGGCAACATTGGAGAGGAAAGAAGCCTCTTCACACGCGGAATCTCCTCCACCGATGACCATCACTTTTTTGTTGCTATAAAAAAAACCATCACACGTTGCGCAGGTATGCACACCTTTTGCCCAGAATTTTTTTTCAGAAGGGATGCCTAACGTTCGTGCTCTCGCACCAGTTGCGATAATAATACTCTTTGCTTGAAAGGTTCCGGAAGGAGATTTCACTGCATAGCCGCCTTTGACGGAAGAGAACGAAGTAGCATCTTCGGGGTAAATCCGTGCACCAAATCGCTTCGCCTGTTGCTTCATGCGTTCCATCAACTCAGGCCCCATGATGCCTTCCGGAAAGCCTGGAAAATTCTCAACCATGGTGGTGAGCATGAGCTGCCCGCCTTCTTCGTTGCCACTGATAATTATAGGTTTGAGGTTTGCCCTTGCTGCATAGATCGCAGCAGTCCATCCGGCGCAAGCGCCACCAATAATAATCACCTGTTCCATAACCATAGATCATCACCTTGTTTTGTTGTTAGTCATACCGTTCAAAATGAATCCGAGATTCATCTATGCCTTTGCTTAAGAGGAGCTTTGTTGTTTCGTCGACCATCTCCCGAAGCCCACAGAGATAGATGTCTCCAGTAAATAGAGGAGGAAGGTATTTTTCGACCAGAAGCTGGACTCTCCCTTTCTTCCCAGCAGAAGTAGGATGAGGCTGGCTGATGATGGAGTGATAGGAAAAATTGCGATGTTCTCTAGCGAGCTCTCGAAATGTGTCGCCATACAACTCACTATCTTCCTTACGATAACCGGCGAGAAGTATGAATGATTGCTGTTTCCCGGAAGTCAGCAACGTTGAGATCATACTCCGGAATGGTGCGATGCCTGTTCCGGTAGCGATAAAGATGGCTGGCTTGTCTGGACCATGGATCGTGAATCTACCCATGGGGCCTGTGAAATCGACAGTTTCTCCTCTTTTGAGCTGGAACAAATAGCCAGAGCCCTGCCCACCCTTGACGAGGTTCAGGCAAAGCTCAAGGGTTCCTTGCTGATGGGGAGATGAAGCGATGGAATACGGTTTTTTAAGATGCTTGCCGTCGGAAAGAGGGATCTGAACAAAAACATACTGACCGGGGAGAAAGGTGAACGTAGATGGCACTTCAAAAACAAAATGCCTGACCTCAGGAGCGAGTTCTTTGACTGCGAGAAGCTTGCCCGAGAAGTGCGTGATATTTCCCATACCGGAGAGAAAAAAGAAAAGCAGTTTTTAAAGATTCTCAGAACGTGGCACGTTTAACCATCGGAAGGTTGTTCAGAGCAGATAAAACCTCATCAGTAGGACGCTGATGCACGAGGTATACCGTCTTCACAAAGCCGTTGTCACCCAGTGTCCTTGACGGATTATCGCGGATGTTGAAACCATACGTTGCAAGAACACTACTTATCTGTCCAAATGCACCAGGGACGTCGTGATGGTGAATGAAGATTGGATGGAGAGGTTTTAACTCTTCCTCAACTGCTGCGTGTGCATTGAAGGCATTCGTAAAGTCACCCTTCTGAAAATAGCCGAGGGTAACTGTTGCCATCTCCACTGAAGTTTTCCATTCAGCCTGACGTGTTGAAGCACCCAGATGCGGAGTGAGCACTACATGCTCAAGGGCAGCTAAGCGAGAGTCGAATAAGGCTCCATCTTTACTGGGCTCATCTCTGTGAACGTCGAGACCCGCACCGGCAAGGCGGTTATGAGTCAGTGCATCATACAATGCGTCATGATCTACATTACTACCTCGGGAAGTGTTAATTAGATACGCTGTTGGTTTCATCAGTGCGAACTCTGATGTGCCAATTAAAATTTCGGCGCCTCCGGCATGGAGACTCAAGATATCTGCATTCTTCAAGAGCTCATCTCTTGAAACATAAGAGATTGATGAATCCGGAAACAGCTGCTTTACAGCATCAAGATGCGCATCATAGCCGATGACGTGCATACCCAAACCGCCCACTAATGCAGAAAGGCGCTGACCAATTCTGCCGCAGCCGTACAACCCCAAGGTGCCCTGTGAGAGTTCATTGCCGACATAGGGTTTTTTAAGCCATGTTCCTGACGCTAAGGTGGCATGTGCCTGCGGGATATTTCTGGTAACGGCAAACATCAAGCCAAGAGCGAGTTCTGCTGCCGCGTTGGTGTTGCCATGCGGAGCGATTTTGACAACGATACCATGCTCTGAAGCTGCGGCAACGTCAACATTATCATAACCAACGCCTGCTCTCCCCACAAACTCTAACTTACCGGAAGCGCCTGCCTTTAGGATATCACCAGTCACTTGCGTAGCGCTTCTCACGAGAAGGGCATCATACTGGTTAATAGTCTCGAGCAATCCAGCCGTATCTTTTTTCGTGAGATCCACTGAGAAACCGGCTTCCCGCAACATTCTTACACCCTCTCCATGCAATCCGTCGTTTGCCAGAATCTTTCGTTCCATCGTCATCCCTCCAACAACAAAGCAGATATTTCAAGCGGATGCTTTTTATGGGTTGTGATGCAAATCGTTCGAAAAGGCACTGATAAGTGGTGAATACGAAAAGGTTTAAAAACGATGTTGATTTCGCTTAGTGATGGTGGAGATGAGCGCATGAGTACCTATGTGATTGCTGGCGATGACAGAAAACAATATGCCTACGAGCGAAAGCTGCATCAGGATCACGGCATCAGAAGTCATCAAGAAAGAAACCTGCAAGGCATCATACTCCACAACGGGTACCGAACTGAAGAGGTTGAACGCGATATGCGACGGTATAAATTTAGCGGCAGTGCCTATTTTCCAGAGCGATCTACGGAACGACATTTCTATGACCAGCATAACGGTGTCTTGCATGTCGTCAATCCGCGAGGTATGATTCGGCTCGAGAGGGATAAAGATCTGGTCGAAGCATTGCAAGAAGTCTGGGGAAGAACGCTGGAACTTGAAATAGATCACTATCAAGGAAATGCGGCAAAAGCGCAAGATAGGTTTATGCATTTTGCATTTAACCTTGCTGACGAAATGATTCAAAATTTAGAGGGAAGCATCTATAACGGCAGCACGCTCTTTATTCTGATGGGGCCATACCATGCATTAGCAGAACAACACCTGAAGATTAGCAAACAAAATACCAATGATTACCTCAATTATAGAATTCTTCACGTCGGTGGAAAGACGGTACTGAATCTCGATTACATTTTCGGAGACCAAGCAGAGCATGTTCTCAGTAAATTGTATGGCACGATCAGCGCAAGCTACACCGGTGTAAGAATCAACGTATTCCACTATGGAAAGATCGGCACCGTCGAGCGACATCTTGAGATCGGAGATGTTGGCATACCGACCGGGGCATTGGATGACCATCGCCTAGAGCAGAGACGGATTTCGCCCATCTGGAATCAACTTGCCCTTGATACGGAAGCAAGATCTTTTTTGGAGCAGAGAACGGGAAGGACTGCTATAGAGGGGAAGACAGTAAATACGATCTCCGTGCTTCGTCAGACAACCGAAATTCTTCAGCAAGCCAAAGAAGCAGGCGGTTCTTTCTTAGATATGGAGTGGGCAGTGATGGCAAGCCTGGATCATGCGTCGAACAGCAGGTATCCCAACCTGGGTGAAGTGAAACATTTCTTCGCCGGCGTTGTTTCCGATAATCCTTTAATGGGAAAGAATTTAGGAAATATCCCGCATCCCTATGATTATGAAGCAAACCTTGCAGAAGCGATGGTCAAACTGATCGAGCATATTGAAGGGTGATCGTAAGTGAATTGTTCATCGACGGCTTCTTCGCTTCCGAACCGGTCAATGGCTGGTACTGGCGTGGTTATCGCCTGATGACTCTTAAAAAAAGATCTGCAAAATGTGGAGCTGCGCTTGTAGTGATAGCGAGGAGATGATACGATGATTTTGCAGTGATATCGTAGTCAAAGGTATGGTGAATAACTAAAGGGTCATAGAGAAAAGCACAGTCATACTTGCTGAAAGCTAACCAATGTTCTGCAGTATCTGCAAGATAATTACCCACCGAATTCCCTCTCCATGAACGGATGTCTTCGGGGGTGATCAACGACTGTTTGGCAATAGGTGTTGTGATCAGGGTCTTGGGAATCGAGGAAGCAAAAACCACATCCACCGCTTCAGGATCTACTTTGAAATTATGTGCACGAAAATTAAGGTGGTATTCGCCGCAACCGCAGATTGTGGCGTTTCCCATAATATACAGGTGACCGATGTTTGAAGCGAGATCTGGTGAAGTAGAAAGAAGTGTTGCGATATTCGTTAAAGGACCAATACATGCGATCTCAATACCAGGAGATGAACGAATAGTGGAAGCAAGTGCTTCAATGCCATTCGCGTTAATAGAAGGAGCATAGCCCGAAGGGATCGCAAGCTTTTCGTGACCTGCTAGAGGAAAGACTAACTTGTGCTTCAAAGGCTTCTCAAGACCAGCGGCGATTGGTATGTCAGCTTGCAGCAGATCTTGGACAAGGTACGTAGCTATTTTTGCACGGAGTTCGGTGTCGCCATAAACTGTGGTAATTAGCTGGACATCAAGACCTGACTTAACTGCATAAGCAAGAGCAAAAGCATCGTCAACATCTACGCCAATATCAGTGTCAATGATCAGTGGTTTCATGGTGTAGCGAACCTCCTTGGAGTTATATACCCATACTCGCACATCGAGCACATCAGACTCTTTCAGCGCAACAAAAGGAATATTATTTCCTTGAACGACGGGGATGGAGATGTGGATGCCGTTCATCCAGGTAGGCGGTGAGGATAGTATGGTGATCAAACGCAAGTTTTCCTTGATCGATTACATCGCTGATTTTTTCGTAAGGCACAATTAAAGCATTCTGAGCGTCGTCACCAGCCTTAAGCTCGCCATACCCCTTAACGATATAGCAGATACTAACCATATGCCCGCGGGGATCTCTCTTCGGGTCTGAAAGGACAAGAAACGGTTTATTTTCGTCAGCAATAATAACCTCAAGATTCGTTTCTTCTTTCGCTTCTTTTCTTGCGTTGTCACCAAATGAAATACCCCATTCTGCAAAACCACCTGGCAAGGCGAGTCCATACGGCGGATTTCTCCGGTCGATCAGAACAATACCTTCAACCAGAGTTTTCGGATCAACATACTCAATGATTAGATCTGTTGTGGGGTATGGGTTGCGGTAGTTTTTGATTGCTTCTTCCGTTGGCATAGGGTTCACCTCAGTAGATAAGATCGCAAGGAGGTTCTACTTCAGCTCCTCCGATCTCGTTGTTTGGATTCATGATCGCAGCCTCCAGAATTGTGTTCCTAGCGTACAGAGATACTCGACGCCCTTGATTTCCTGAGTGAGATCGCTTGGGAAAATCATGCCGTGCTTTGCTCCAGCAAGAGCGCCGTACATTGCTCCGGTGCTGTCGCAATCGCCGCCGTAGTTGACAGTTTCGAATAGTCCTACGACAGGGTCATCCCAATATTTCTGAAACATAAATAGGGCAAAGGAATACGATTCAAACACTTCGCTGCCGCTGTGAAGGAATGCATGCGCAGCGTCTGGCGTAGCGTCACGGTGGTGGTGGATCCAGCGTAGGTAATCGGTAAGCATTCCTTTCTCAGGGACTATCTTTGGTTGACCGAGTGGACGTTCATACCGATCGCAGAGTGAGGGGAGATATGCTAAAAAATCCTCGCGATCTATCCCTTCAAGCAATCGGTAGATGGCGTGAGACTGTACGATGCCTGAAGCGATCGAACGTGGATCAGTATGAGTAATGCGAGCGATTTCTTTTGCGTAGAGAGCACCTTGCTCAGGGCAGTCCAATGGATGCATGTAGAGTCCGAGGGTGATCATCTTTGTGGTAGGGGCGTTCCCAGGACCAGGCATACCTGAGTTGGTTGGTGGAACTTCTGCAATAAGATTCTCAAATGTATTTCGTGTTGATTTTCCAAATCCTCCGCCAATCTCACCTAAAGGAAGGCGTTTCGAGAGATAAACGGCAAGCTGGTTCTGGACAATGGAAGGAAAATCGTATCCTGTCTTGAGTAAAGATTCTGCAAGAGCGATGGCAAGAATGGTGTCATCGCTGTATTCTCCTCGCTCCAATCCTTGGGAAGGATATTTGTTTAACTCACCAAACTCGTCTTGCTTGAGGGGCTGCCCTGCATCATCAGTTATGATAACAGGAGACAGTAAGGTGGTAATTCTTCCCACATATTTTTGGATCTGTGCTTGCGTCATACGTTCCACCGGCATGCCTAACGCGTCTCCCAGCGCTGCGCCGACCAATGTTGCCTGATACCGTTCTTCGAGAGTTGCCATGTGTTTCATCTCTACTTGTGGAAAACTAAAATAAAAAAGAAGGACTAAAATTTGTAGTCCGACATTGACCTCCCATACTTAGCGAGTGTGGCTTCCTGTATGCCAACAATCGCATCGCTCAAGACACACTGAAACTTGGGTGACGCATCGAAGCCGTCGAGGACTCGGCTCTGCACTGTGGAGAAGAGTTCGAGGCATGGGCTCTTGAACTTGTCGTTGCCTTGTGCAGCACCATCATAAAAGGTTTGGAGTGTGTTAGTTCCAGCAAAGCCAGTTTCGTTGTACATGACGACCGATGGTTCATGTGCGGCTTGACTACGAAGTACGTACACAGGACCGGGAACACTCATTTTTGCTTTGGTGTCTGCAAGCTTTACCACCGGTTCTGAGTCGTGACCTTTTGCCATGAGCTTATATGCAACGCTTAAGGTATCTCGGTTAACTGCATTTCTTAACCATCCCCCAACACCAAAGATGCCGCAGTTGACCGGCGAATAATTGTTGTCTCGCAAGGTGTTGAGTACAGTAGTTATCTTGGTCCAGTTCATGCTATCCCCTTTGATAGAGCTCAAGGTAGTCATAGCATAACGACCATTGGCTTGTGTTCGATATAGTCCTGATTCTTTTGCAGAAGTTACCATAAACAGAGTATTCTCAAGGTAGTCTCCTGAGTCTGGTCTGCCAACAATGATAGCTTTGTCAGTCTTACTTGACTCGAGTGCTAATGGCACAAGGTCATTGGTGACAGCAGTATGGAAATCATAACAATCGGCAACATAAGAACCGATGCCTCCGGATCCTGCTGCTGCACGCATGCGGTGGAATGCATTTTTTTGAGTTGGATGACCCTGGACGGTTCGATGGGCTAAGGCGAGTACTGAACTTCCGACCCGTCGATCTCCATTTTGCACCCATGCCTGATACGCAGCATTAAACGTATCAGTTCCTGGAAAAACCAGAAGATGCGCTTTGCCAAGGACTTCGGATTCTTCAGAAGCTGAACTTGCACGCATACCAAAGTCGTGGATCATCAACTGTGCAGCAAACAAAATTTCTGCGTCGGTTCCGTCGGGATTATCTTCACGAGTATACTCTTTCAATCGATCGAGCATGTGTCGCTCGAGCGTAACGCGAACAGAAGCATTCGAAACCATACCGACCATGTGCGCTTCAATGAGTGCAGCAACTTCTCCAAAACCATCACCTAAAGAAGTGACCTGCACAGGAACTTCGTTCGGGTAGAAGGTTGAGCCTTCAGGCAAGGCTTCAATTTTGATGGGCAGGTATCCACCATATTCTATAACGACACGTTCCCATGGCGTTCGGTCGAATGGTAAGGCGCCACCGAAAGCATGAGCGGTTGACATGAAAGCTTCCGTACGATCAATGTCCTCCATAGTTATTGGTTTGGTGAGATGATTGCGGATGTAATCCGTTAATCCAAAAAGCACGATGCGATCATCCAATGCAATGCCTTTCATGACCGGAGCATCTTGAGGAGAGGTACGGAACATCATGCCATACACAGTCTGCTCTTTCATTGCATCGGAAGCAAGAGCTTCTCCAGCAACCGTATAGGCGTCGCCGTCCATGCACTTCGGGATCGGGAGTCGTCCTTTCACGAAATCTTCAATGTTTTGTTGTTGCGCTGTCATCGTCGTAACCTCCATCTTGATTAGTGTAGTAATCACACTAACTATTTAAATGTTTCTATTTTCTGGCAAAGATGGTAAAAAGAGAGTATGAAACATCGGTGAGCGAAGCACGGTTCATTTATAAGTTTTCCCTCGAGGAATCGATTCAAATCAGTTGAAGGTTCACGCGATCGCCCAACTGCTGATATGACGAGATTTTGAAACGGTACAGCTGCGCAGGTCGATGCTTGCCGGAAGTCCATTCCGGTAGTTCTTGCACGAGATCGAGCTCTTTAATCCATTTTCTAAAGTTGCGCTTGTCCATATTTCTGCCGAGAATGAGTTCATACAAATGCTGGAGTTGCGTCAAGGTAAACTTTGAGGGGAGGATCTGGCTAGCGAGCGTTGTCATCTGAATTTCATAATGCAAACGCTTGAGTGCATCAGCGATGATGGCAGCGTGATCAAACGCAAGCGTGGGAAGTTGATGGATAGAAAGCCATTGGGCGGCGGAAGCGTCCGTCGCAGGTTTAAGACGTTGATCTCCTTTGATGAGTGCGAGGTAGGCGATGGAAATAATCCTCCCTCGCGGGTCCCTCTTGACTGCACCATAAGCGCCAAGCTGTGTGAGAAAAATATCTTTGACTCCGGTTTCTTCAGAAAGCTCACGATGTGCAGCTGCTTCTAATGCTTCCGCAGGATGGATGAATCCGCCAGGCAATGCATACATCCCCTGAAAGGGAGGATTCTTGCGCTGAATGAGTAAGAGCTTGAGTTGATCCTGCTGGATTGTAAAGACGACAGCGTCAACAGCAACACGAACCGTTCCACGAGCATCTGCCATGCAAGTGTGAGAAAGACACGAATATATAATGATTACTCTTTCCACTTAATACTACAGCCCATGCTCGGCACAAACCAGTCTTTGACTGACCTTTTTGCAAGCATAGCATCAAGGGCTTCCTTCAGATCGTGCTTTGTAGGCTTATCCGGAGGATTCATGGCATCGTTGATCCTGCCATGGTAGATCAGCTTATGTTGTTGATCGAAGACGAATGGATCGGGAGTGCAGGTTGCTCCATAGGCACGAGCGATCTCCTGCGTTTCGTCGATGAGATAATAACGATAGCCGAATGTTTTTGCTATCTGCTGCATGTGTTCGGCATTATCTTCAGGGTAATGGGTAGGATCATTGGGGTTGATGCAGATGACGGCGACGCCTTTTGAAGTGTAGATATTTTGGAGGTCAGCTATTTCCTGCATCTTCGGCTTGACATACGGGCAATGATTGCAGATGAAGATGACAATGAGTGCTTTGCCGTTGAAGTCGGCAAGCGAGATGGTTTTGCCATCGATGTTCTTGAGGGAAAAATGAGGTGCGGATGAGCCAGACGTTAACTGATGTGCATCTGAATGGAGGAGAACCATACAACATCATGAATGAGGCTGGCTTAAATAGTTTTCTGGACAAATTTCTTGAGAACGGCTGCATATTGCTGGTTTAATCCACCAAGACGAAAGATCACCACTTCATGAACGCCGACGGATTGGGCTATCGAGAGATCTTCTTCAAGTTGCTGAAGAGAAAGTAGCGGTTCATTGCCAAGAATTCCGGTAGCGATCGTACCAAAGGCAACGAGAAAGTTTTTTCCGTGCAAAGTGACACCACGTTTAAGTTCGTCTTGAACAAAAGAACGAGGGAATACGTGCATGGACTGGTAGATCATCTTGACAATGTTACATCCGTGGCGTTGCGGAGAGAAGTGTAAACCGAGAGAGGAAAGCAAGAACTCTTTCCATCTTCCTTCCGGGAAATATTCAGCAAGGTAGGTTGCAGGATGACGATTCAGGTAAGATGCTATGAACCGTTTGTTGCTCCGAAAATGAGGAAGCTGAGTCAGCAACAGAAGCGGATGTTTGGAGATCGGAAGTTCGAGATCAAGCATCACCTTACCATCGAAATCGTCGAGTTCATGAAAGAGATAATGTAAAGCAGCACGATCAGAAAACGGAGAGATCCAATAGCCCTCTTCTTTCTTCAGAATTGGCCAGTAGATCGTTTCAACAACACGAGTGCGAGGAATCGAAGAACAAATCTGCTCGAACTCGGGGACACTGTGCGCTGCAAGATAGAGTTTCGTGGGCCATGATACGAGCTTGAATTTTTGTAGATTTTCAGCAGTTGGAAACTCCTCGAAGAAGCTGATAATCATAGCCATTGTAGAGAGTAATCCATATATAAGAGTTCTTCTTTCCAAGAGGTATGCAGTTAACGCTTGATACAACCCGAACATTGAACAACGGCATCAAGATTCCTCTACTCGGATTTGGCACCTATAAGCTTGCTCAGGGTAAAGAAACGCAGGAAGCTGTACTCGCTGCGTTGAAGCTTGGGTATCGGCATATTGATACTGCGACGATCTACCTCAATGAAGCAGATGTGGGTAACGCGATCAAAAATTCGGGGATTCCAAGAAAGGAGATATTCTTGACCACAAAACTCTGGAATGATGATCATGACGATCCTGCGAAAGCGTTACAAGAAAGTCTGCGCAAGTTCGGAACGGATTATGTTGATCTCTATCTCATGCACTGGCCAGTAACCGGAAAACGATTGCAGACGTGGAAAGTGATGGAGCAGCTCTATCAGCAGAAGAAATGCAGAGCGATCGGGGTGTGTAATTTTACGATCCGACATCTCAAGGAATTGCTTGGATCTGCAAAGGTAATTCCAGCAGTCAATCAGGTAGAGTTCAGCCCCTTTTGGTATCGCAAAGAACTACGCGAGTTATGCGAAGCGAATGGTATACAGTTGGAAGGCTGGAGTCCACTCGGACGAGGAAGAAAGTTAGAAGATGAACGATTACTGAAACTTGCCAAAAAATATCAGAAGAAGCCAGCTCAACTACTGCTTCGATGGGCGTTACAGCATGAGATCGTCACGATTCCAAAATCAAGTCATGCAGAAAGGATCAGAGAGAACATGCAGATTTTTGACTTTGCGATTACCTCTGCCGATATGAAGATGATGGATTCTTGGAATGAAGACTATAGGACTGGAACGTTGGATCCGGAAGGGATACCGTAGATGAACCTCAATGCTTCTCCTTCAAAAACTCTACCACTAACTATTTATAGGGCAGAAGAACTCCTAAGCTTATGACTCATCATACCCAAAAATCATCGAGAAAAAAGATCCTCGTCATTGGGTATGGCGGAACTATCGTCATGGTAGTTGATCCTGTAAAAAAGGCAATCGTGCCTGCCAAAGATATGAAAGAAATTCTCGCTCTGCTGCCACGACTGGATGAATTTGCTGAAGTTTCGATGGATTTCCTCTGCAACAAGGACAGCACCAACATAACTCCGGACGATTGGAGCAGACTTGCGTTGTATATCTATGAAATAGGGGGTTGCGACCCCCTATAACCCCCTTCCGCCTCGCTCCTCAGCAAGCCTGCTGGCTTGCCGTATCTCGCTCGGCGGTGAAGTCAAAAAGACGACGCTGAGTATCATCAACAACGGTGATACCGTGATGCT
>JACRKL010000028.1 GCA_016219835.1 Candidatus Woesearchaeota archaeon | reverse complement strand
TTCTGCTTCTTGGCAGAAGTAAGTCCATTCATAACGATATTGCTGCTGTTGCAACTTGTGCAGATGAGTTTTGGTGCCATACGCACACCAAATATTTCAAAGAATAAAAATCTTTCTGTCAGTCATTTACTAACACTACCCTATTTTGGTGGGAGAGCAGCAAATCCGCTGATGGCAAATATGGAAGAAGCAGCTTCACAGTTAATCAAGACAGGCAATTACCTCGTTCCTGCTGTTCAGCGAGATGCAGTACTTGCTTCAGTAAATGAGGGAACAACCTTGAAAGTAAAGCTTGCAGACTTAGACCTCGAAAGATACGATGACGAGTTCTCTTTTTTTACGATTAATTCTGCTGCCTTGGAGACGTTAAATTCTGCACAACATGCATTAGGTGACCGAGTGTATGGGGCTTTGCAGCAGTACATGGGCATTCTTGCTGAGAAAAGAATAACTAAAACAAGAATATATTTCCTCAATCCAGGCTACGTCAAAAAAGTGGTTAAGAAAGCGATGGTTGACGTCGAAAAGACGATTGACGGAGATATAGCAGTTGCCCGGGCGTCTTGGCTCGACAACTTCAACCTCAATTCCATCTTCAGCGCTAGCGGCCGCAACGTTGGCATTCGCAGCGCTGTGCGTGGGGTACGTCGAGTCGTCGCCGAAGGCGACGCGAAAAAAGTTGAGCAACTGGCGTCAGTGTATACGCCTGATGGAATTCTTGATTACCTCATGGGAAATCCTATCACTGACCAAACATTTGCAGCTGGGTTATTGAACGAAGTAAACCGTTTTTATCAGCGAAAAGCGTAGTTTTTATATGATCTGAATCTCGACTGTGTACTCCTTTGATAATCTGGGTATCGTGAGTGGAGCGTTGCATTGTATCTTCGCTGTGATACGGTATGTTCCGGTTTCATTGTAATTATAGGACATCGTTCCCATGTTGGTACGTGTTTCTCCTGGCATGAACCCTCCTGAGTTTCGGTCAAAAAGACAGGCTTCCGTTTCAAAAGTACCCATCGCTTTTGGACTCTGACCGTTTCGGTAAATAATGGATTCCGTTTTTGTTTCACAGCATTTGCTTGGTCCTTTATTGAAACGGGTTATTGGAAATGAATATCTTCCTTTTTGTAGGGGTGGGGTTGGAATAGAAATATTGGTAATAACCATTTCGGCATGTTCATAAACTGGTCTCTTGAGAAAGGTATTGGAAGGAAGATTCTGATTTGGCGGGCTGGTTGCTCGGTTTGCTTGTCCGCTAACGCTTTCTGTGCATCCGGCTAAAAATAGTAGAAAAACTAAGAACACAAGTAAACGTAGCTTATTCATCGTAAAAACTCTAAATAATATCCTCTTCCGCAATGACGAGGAAGTCTCCTACTGCAATAACGGAGCTGAATGGAATAAGCGAATTGCCAGTCTTGTCTTTTTCCAACTCGAGTTTGTCGGTGTAGGGCGTTTGGTTCTTCAGCACAAGGTGGATCAATTCTCCTGACTTGGTTTCAAAGATAATATCTCCTACTTCGCCAAAGCGCTTGCCGCCTTTGCTGATTACGATCTTGCCGATCAACTGTTTTGAGAATTTTTTGTCGTCATCTTCTCCCATGGTTTTCCCTCTCTAAAATGGTAGATTCTTGATTTGCTATGGTCTATTTAAAGTTTTCGCAATCCTGCAGAAGATGTGATTGCTTTCATCACCGCTTCGGGATCCTTCCTGCAGCCATGCTTTGCAAAGAAAATCGTGAGGTTTGCAATATCCCTTTTCAAGTACATCTGGGCATCCTGTACGTCGAGCGGACTGCATTGGGAAAAGTCAATCAGCACAGGCTGTTCGTGATTGTTGAGGATGTTAAATGCTGAAAGGTCCGTATGCACGAGCCCTGCATGATACAATTTTCTGAGATGCTCTACGGTTGCCTGAAAGAACGTTTCTACATCTTTGGGAGGAAGGTCTTTGAGCTTGGGTGCAATCTCGTCGTCACCAATCAATTGCATGATCAGGACATTGTTTCTAAACGAAACGGGTGTAGGGCAGTTGACTCCTGCCTGCCGTGCCAGCAACAAATTTCTAAACTCTCGTTGACACCAGGCAAAGATGATCTCCCTGCGTTTGTGCTTTAAGCCGATGTAGCGGGGATCCTGCTTAATGTAATCATACATGCGGTTGAAGTCACATGTTTCCAGACGGTAGATCTTCACCGCATACCTTTTGTCTCCAGCCTTTGCTGTAAAAACGCTGGACTCCTTGCCGATGGAGATGATGCTCTCGAGACCGTCTATAATATGGCGGGAGATAAAAGACTGTAACGTCAGCTTCGTAAAGTTGTCAAAGACGCCATCCATGGTCTTGAATTTTTCTCGCGTAATTTTAGCCATGGGGTGAAGAAAAGGAAGAGGGGATATAAACTTTCCTACAGAGCCTACGCTGCTTTTGCATGGGCATAATTCCCGTCATACGGTTGCTTGCCTGATTCTTTAGGACCATAGAAGTCTTTCATGTAGGTTACATTTTTTGGTAGCTTTTTTGCATAACGGGGATCTTTAATGTTCAACAGCTCCAGCAATGCAGTATTGACACCATCTTCTTTTCCATCGAGATGGTGGGCATGCTCGATGCGGTAGTTATGCGCACCGCCGTGTACGGTATCTTGCGGATGATGGGTGTGCTGGCCTGCTACCACTTGTAGTTTGATGTAAGGCTTCTGGCGCTGGTGCATCTCACCTACTGTTTTCGGTTGCTCGCCATACATCTCTACTGTCTTTGCTTTCTCTTCTTCAGTTGTTGCATGCAGCGGCGTGTCTCTTGCCTGAGCAAGTGTAATTCCATAATCCTTTACTTTTGCATGGGATGCGATATAGGGAACGGTTCTCGTGTGATAACCGGAAATGATATCATTCCTCTTTTTCGGATCATGGAGACCTGCTCGTTGGTGGATCTTGCTGATCTGTTCGTAGATCCGTTCGACGTCACCATCCATATCTTTGAGATGGAAGACATGATATCCTTTCTTTTTCAGCTCTGCTGCGAGATGATAATGAGAATTGAGCAAGTAAGCAATAGGCTTGCTGGGATCTTTCTGGAGCTCTTTCATCGTCTGTCGGTTCTGCCCATATTTCATGAATGAGCCAATAGTATTATCATAGAAACGCGTTACTCCTTCCTTGAGTTTGCCGAACCACACTGGGTTTTCTGCATGGGCGTCTTGTCCCATAGCAGCTTTTTGATCTGCAAGGGCAGTTTCTAAATTTTGGAGTTGCTTATCTCTCACCGTTGCTGGTGTCCTGTAGTGCTTATGTTCGGGGGTGGCATGGTCGTGCTCTGCATGATCTTCCTTACGGTCATAACCCACAACTCTGTCTTGCTTTCCATGTTTTCCAGAAATTGTGGGGATGTTTGCCCGTGCCTGCGCAGCTTTCTGAAATGCTTTTTCGTCTTCTGCTTTTGCGTTTTCGGCTGCTAATTCTTCCTTCTGTTTTTGCTCTTCAGTTTTCTGACCGTTACCATGTCCATTGCCGTTGTGACCGTTCCCGTTGTGTGCCATCGTTGTTTTATTGTGCGAGGAGTTTTAATAAGTTTCGGAGAGGTTCTCGTAATCATTATATATCCTCCTGCTTCTTCCCATTCCATGTCCCTCAAATCCAAAGGCATTGCTGGAGAACGAGAACTGGTGCATTTGTTCAACAATCATGGTTGGGTGTGCATCCGGACTGCCGGTTCTGGCTCGATGAAGTATCCTGCTCCAGACTTGCTCGCGGGCAATAATCTGCGCAAAACTGCAATAGAATGCAAGACCTCTCGGTCAGATGCCGTGTATATTGAAAAGCAGGCGATTGCAGATCTCAAATATTTTGCAACAACCTTTGGAGCAGAGGCATGGATTGCCGTTCGTTTTCTAGGAAAGCCGTGGCATTTTTTGTCGCTGGAAGACTTACATGAGACTGAAAAGAATCTTGCCGTGAGCATTACCTTGGCACAGCAGAAGGGATTATTGTTTGAGGAGTTTGTGCGGTGACCTAATCTATTGCCTCTACTAAGTACTAAAAACCGTAATTTTTATATAGCTGCTCATTTTCACCTATATTCAGACATAAAAACGAGGAGGACTCAACCATGAAACCTATTACAAATTATGTTGGAACTTTTCTTGGAGCAGCTGCTCTTGTAGGTAGCTCCTATTTTGCAGGATATACTGGCGGAAGAACGCAGGGTCATAACGATATCCCAGTTTTGCTACAACAGCAAATTGAATATGAATCTGGACAGCTCCTCAATCGTCAACTGTCTAGAGATCGAAGCCGAGGTGTTGAAGAATTTCCCCCTCTGACAACTCCAAACCTGCAATCGCTTATCGTTGCAAGGGATGAGTTACCGCGTCTTCCGATATATCAAAAATAATTTGTTTATTCTTTCCTATACTCTTCTCTTTTTATTGCTCATTAAGTAACCGGCTCTGACGAAAATGTCAGTTCTGCCATCTTCCCTTGAGCATCTTTTGATAATTGGTTCGAACAAAAAGGAGATGCCAAGAGGAATTTTTGTTAGCGAAATAACCAGAAACCATGCGAACCGATGGCAGAACCTCGCATCTTGCGAGATTTTCGTCAGAGCCTAAGTAACAACAACCTTGATATATTGATCTCTCACTCCTATCTTCAATCAACACCTTCGTGAACAAACGATGACTCCTTTAAAAAAACGGAAGTGTTATCATTTGACTGATAAACGCTCCATGTTTCTTTCTTGAAGAAACAACCCGATAACCTTGTCGTGGTTTTCTAAAGATTTCGAGAATGAGCATGTCTTTCTCACTACTCTTCCAACTCTTTGTCTGA
>JACRKL010000027.1 GCA_016219835.1 Candidatus Woesearchaeota archaeon | reverse complement strand
CTGCTTCTTGGCAGAAGTAAGTCCATTCATAACGATATTGCTGCTGTTGCAGCTTGTGCAGATGAGTTTTGGTGCCATACGCACACCAAATATTTCAAAGAATAAAAATCTTTCGGTCAGTCATTTACTAACACTACCCATAAGATATGCTCAGGAAAATAAATACTCAGTGGACATCTCGGTTGCGGCGAAAGAAATCCGCCATGGGATCATGCTCAGGAGCGGCAAGATACGGCATACGTATATGCCTTCTGAAGATTTTGATGTCTACGGCATGCAAGGAGAAAGCATGCCAGCAAGATTCGTAGCAAGGAAGGCAGAAACAATAGGGATCATGGGTCTTGTTGACATCAGCATTACCTTAGCTGAGTCTCTCAAAGAGAAAGGTTTAGAGGTATATATTAATGGGAACACCATTGATCATTGCAAGGAAAATCTATCAATGGCAAGATCAGCTTTACACGATCCGTTTTACCAGATACGAGGATTAGGATAATTTTACGAAGAGAATCAAGAAGAGATGAAATCGAAGAAGGGGCGTTGATATGAGCACGTTGACACGATGGTTCGGAAAGGCAGAATCGCTGAGTGAATTGGTAGGGTATGCTATGCAGTGTTATAACAATATCAGTACTATGTTAGTCTATGGGTTACATGGTGAGCAACGTGAGCACCAGTTCAAAAATGGGACTGAGGTTGCGATAAATATTGGAATAGAGGGATTGGTTGAAATCCCCTATAATCATACCTTACCAAAAGATCCCGTTTGTATCATCAGAGTTATTGAAACGGTAAGGAGAAGCGCATGGGGAACCTTTGAGGTCCGTAGTCCTACCTTAACCTATCGAGAGAACTTGTTTAGGTTATGCAACCACCTAAACATCTTACCTTCATCTGGGTTTCAAGATCCTCTTGGAAAAGCGTTATACAGTGCAGTACAACTGGCAGAAATGATTGAAGCTGCCATGGATAAGAGGGCAGATATCCCCATAAACTTTGGTGAATCAAATTACCGTTGTAGCAGCCGTCCGGCCTTCTGGTTTTGTGATGGAGAACCGCTTGAGACAATAAACGTTGCTTTAGAAAACTATCGGATGTCTGTGGCACACCAGATTCCGGTTACTCGGAAATGGGAAGATCCTAATTATCTGAAAGCCAGTTCTATCTATCTTCATCATCTTCTTTTGAAAGCATAAACCATATAAATCATCTGGCATCTTTCTCTCGATATTGGGGACGTAGCTCAACCTGGGAGAGCACTACGCTGAAGACGTAGCTGTCCGGGATTCAAATTCCCGCGTCCCCATGTTTTTTCTTAAGAAATAAGGTCTAAGAATTCCTCTTTCTTTAGTCCAGCTTGGCGAATGATCTCTAGTAAAGTTCCTCGATCGATCTCAGAGTGGTTTGGTACGACAACTGCTTTCTTTCCTTCAGACGTTAGCTTAGTGAGAATGATATGACTACCTTTTTGGCGAACGGGAAGAAAACCAATTTTAGCGAGCGCTTTTACGACCTAGCGTCCAGAGCCCTAGGCAGTTTTTGCATGCTGGACGACGAAGCGCTTGATGATGGCTTCAGACTCTTTAAACTCTTCAGGAAAACCCATTTCTTCAAGATAGAGATCAACTGCTTCTTGAAGGTTGTGGAGGGCTTTTTCGATGGTTGATCCTTGGCTGACAACATCTACCTCTGGGCAAAGAGCAACAAATTGCTTCTCTCCTTTCCGGATCACTGCGGTGAATTGCATAACGGAATGAAGAGTAGAATACCTTTATAAAAGTTTGGTGGGAAAAGCTGGAAGATTTTCATGATTGTACAGGATACCGCCAAAAAAACAGCTACTCCTTGTTATTGAGAGGACTTGAGTCAACTTTCTTGAGTATAAACTTCCAGAAAAAAGATAATGCCCCTATGGAAGTGATGAATCCAAAAATAAAACCAGTTCTTACAATCTTACTTCTCCTCTCTCTCAAGTCGCCAAGTTGTTCTGATCGAAATTGGGTTACATCTAATACCCTTTTTGAGAGTGTGCTTAATGAGTTTATAACCATTTAGGCTAGCGTAGCATCAAAAAATTCCAGCACCTTCTGCTCATACGCTTCCTTATTGAGGTCATAGATATTCGCATGCTCGGCGTTGGGGACGATCCACAACTCTTTTGGTTTGTTCGCATGCCTATAGACATCTTGAGCTTCTTCAACTGAAACTTTAGGATCTACGCCTCCATGGATGATCAATAACGGGGTATGAACTTGTTCAATATCTTTCACGGGTTGCAAGGCAAAACCATTGAAGTCGTTCAGTACGCCACCCCAGAATACCAGCAGAGTTGCATAAGGATAAATCAGGAGTCCATGGCTGCTCTGATATCGGTGAATAATAGTATCATATAAACTCGTATAGACTGAATCAACAACGAGTGCATTGATGCCGTGGTCACTTGCTGGAGCAATAGCACTGTACCGGATTGCTGCGGCTGCACCCATAGAAATTCCTAAAACCCCGATATGCTTTTCACCCTTGCTTCTCAGAAAAGAAACGGCAGCAGCAACATCTTTTGCTTCTTTATCTCCGAGCGTTGTTTTACCGCTGCTTTCTCCGAAGCCACGAAAGTCCATCACCAGTATGCTGTAATTATGAGCGTAGAGGAAATTAGCATAACGAAGCATCTGTTCTTTATTCTTTCCCCAGCCATGGAGAAGCAGGATACTTGCCTTCGACGACGGGTGAGAGAGGTGCCATGCAGAGAGTTCTACTCCATCATCAGTATGCAACGTCAACGATTCCATCTCACGAAGAGGCTTTAGGGTAGGAGGTGCAGAGAGATGAGCAAGACGTGAAGCATCGATGAGCACAAACAGATTCAATCCAAAGAAAATAATGATAATCAGAATACTTCCGATGAGTAGAAACGGTTTCAGTCTCATGAGGTCACCGTGAAATTAAGTAACGTGCCAGCAATGATGTTAAAAGCAACCATAATCGCAAAGGCAATAGCTGTGTAGAGTAATGGACTTCTGATAAGGTTTGTTCCAAGAGAGGCGTGCTCCTGCAAAGTATCAGAGCCGTACTCAATACCGTTATTGAGAACGGTCAAAATGTACACCAGTTGGATCACATAGATACCGACAACAATCTGGAAATAATAAGTGGGGACGCCATCGCCGAACATCTCCATCATCCGCATATTATCAGGCACAGCACCGCCCTGCGAAGTGATGCTGGCCACTTGATCCTTGAGCTGCCCAATAATGTTTGTCACCATCGAAGTAATACCGATAACAATACCTGAAATAGCTGGCGTCAAGAAGGAGATCTGCGACTTCATGCTGGAAATAATATCAGACATCAAGTCTTTTAACCGCTCATTGACACTATGAATCTCTTTGATGTAACGAGAAACGTTCATCAACGCTTGAGCTGCTACCTGCGGTCCTTTTTTTGCGCTTTCTACCAGAACTTTCATCGAGCTTTCGATAACGGCAGAAGGGTAATGCTTCAGTGCTCCTTCATTCGGATCAAAAATTGCCTGTTCCAAACCCATCCTCGTAAGATTGGTGCTCACTTCAGCAAAGAACTGACCGGTTACGGTACCTTGCATGACACTGGCAACTTTACTAAAAGCGATTTCGGCAGGTAATCCATCACCGAGGCGATTCGCCAATTGAAAGAGGGCTGAAGCAAATTCTTTTTCCAGCTCTTTGGACTGGGCTCTGATTTTAACAAGATTTTGCGTTCTTAGCTTAAAGTACAAACCCAGTGCGAGTCCGAGACAGAGAACAATGGACAAGCTTAACAATGAAGCTCCCAAGCCATACGGTCCAATGACCTGAGAAACTGCACCACTGCCTTGCGGAGGATTACTCATCTTATATTGCAAGAGATAGAATTTTGCATCAGGAAAAGCGACCCCATCGCATGCTGGCGTCCCTTTTGAATCTTCGATATATCTGGGCAGAAAAGATTGATCCAGAATAAGGTCATGATTGCAGTCAAGAGTTGCCAGCAGTAATGGAAGAACGCCAATAAATAAGAAGAGGCAGCCAACAACTAAAGCGATAACGCTAGGCTTGATGAGCACTTCTTTTTTCCCGACCTTAAAGATTAAGTTGCGGTACTTAGCAAGCGACGGCACATCTTCTACAATATCGGTGTCACCGTAACCCGTTGGCCTGCTGGAGAGAATATTTTTTCCTAAGAAGTAGACACCGACGGGAAGGAGAAAATTGTAAAGCAAAGCGATATGATACCACTGTACCCCTGCCATAAAACTGACGACTAACGGAAGGATCACGAGACCGAGAATGGGAAGAATGATCCCCAGCATATGGAGCATGGTGATGGGTGACTTCAGGTTATGCGTGTAATGCAGCATCTTCTCATAGGTTTCATCAAGAATAACGGAAAGCGATTTATCAAGCAGTGAAAGCCTTCTGTCCTCTGATTCTTCATAGAGGCTGGATTCAACTAAATGGAATGCCTCGACAAATTCCATGTTGTACTTTTTCCAGGTTTCAAGGTAATGGTCTAAAGAAACCTTCATGGATTCATACTGTTCTGTTTCCACATCCCAGAGCACTTTTTTTAAGTCTAAGGCTAATGGTGGAGCGAGATGGTCTGCGGCAAATTTTATGGCATTTTCAAGGTTAGACGTATGACGCATATAGGTGACCACATAAAAGATACACAACACCATTTGATTGCTACTTTTGAGACGCCAGAGGTTAGCCTGCAAATGAGGATAGTAACCCAGAAAAGCGTAGAGGAAAAGGGCTGCAAGAATGAAGATGAGCATGACAAAATACTGCGGCTCTCCACCAAGAAGGAGGGGGAGGATAACAACGAGTAAGAAGCCAAGAAGTGCAAAGAAGAATGGGAACAACAAGCTCAGGCTTGCAACCCCTTGCGGAGTCGTAAGCAGATGAGCAGCCGTGAGCGACTCCCTCAGTTTTTCTTCCTGAGCTTTCGATGGGTTGAGTTTAATGATTCCTTCACTAAAACGGCAGGCTTGTTCATAGAGGGTTGCGTGACCGGGAATATTCTCTCGCTTGAATGCTTCATACTCCCGGCTTTTTCCAGTAGGAATGGTGTTGTTCAACGACTGCTCTGACCGCGATTTTGCATGCGGCTGCTCGAGCTCCTGCTCGAGTTTTTCTTTATAACGGGACATCATGCCCTTAAGCTGATCCTCACGTGAAGGTTCCATTATCCCTCCTCATGGCTCTCCGTTTCACTTCCTGCTTCAGCCAGTCTTCCCATACTGAGTAAATACGTTTAGGATCGAGGGTTCCTGATTCTTCTTTGACGTGTTCAGCGATCAAATGGAAACGATCATTGCACAAAATGACAAAGGGTGCTTCCAGTAAATCATCATTTTTTGTTTGTCGCGATGCATCGAGCACTGCCTGCTTTATTTTTGCTCGCAACTGAATGTTCTCCCAGACAGCATCCCAGCTCCCCGCAAAATCCTTGATATTGCCTGCAATCGTCTTGAGCACTTCAGATTCGCCATTGATGAAACTATCGGATGGGAGAAGCTTATCTTCCCGTGCATCATACTTCATTAAATCAAGGAAGCCGCCTTCAAGCACCGGATCATTCGTCCATTTTTTTCCGACTTCTGTAATTTGTGTAATTCGCCTGAATTTGTGAAGACCGTCTGCAGAACGGATCGGATTGGCAATAACGCAGATATCGGTTGCCTTAAAGCTGGTTTTAGGAACGCCAATATCATTGACGACACGATCATAAACGCCATACGGTGAATCGGCATGGATGGTTCCTGCAACCGTATTAGCGGCAGCACCAACACGCATGGCTTCGTAGAGTGCAATGGCTTCCTTGCTTCTCACTTCACCAACAATCAACGCAGAATCGCCTAAACGCAATGTGCTTCGAATGCCGTCCGTTGCATCCATCTCTGAACTTCCTTTTGATAAAGCACTAGCCACTTTCAGGGGCTGAATGTTGTAGCCTAAATCACGTAACGATTTTGTTGGCAGTTCCAAGGTATCCTCAACAGTGATGACACGATACCGGCGCATAATTTCAACTAATAAACCGGTAAGAAAGCTAGTCTTTCCGCTTGAACGAGTACCGCAGACAAGTATCGATCTCGTGCCATCAATAAGAAAGCTTAGCAAACCTGCCCCTGTAGCGTCGATCATGTTTGCTTTCATAAACAAAGGCAATGTCCAAGGACGATCTCTATGGCGTCGAAATGAGTATGCAAGTCCCGAAGGATTTAATGGTTGCGTGATCGTGCTGACTCTCACATTGGCTCCGGGAAGCTCAAGTTCTGTATCTAGGATGGGATTCGCTTCATCCAAGGGTCTGCCGGAAATCATCCTCAGCTTGGCAGCCCATGATTCTGCTTCGGTAACGGAGGGAACAATATTGGTTTTACAATCATCAAATTCTGCGTGGACGACAAACATCGGGATATGCCCCATAGGACTGTTGATCGAGATATCTTGAATCTTGTCATCCTGCAACAAGACTTCGATCAAGCCAAAGCCGACTGTATAACGGACGAGAATCTCAGCAAGCTCTTGAATATCTTTCGTGCGAAGAGTGAGTTTCTTAAATCCTGCAAGCTCTTCGAGCATATCAATGCCAACATTCATGAAGACTTCCCGCATGCGTTCAGGATTGACAAAATCAGACTGGTTGGGCTTATGTTCAGCCATGATTTTCTTTGCGAGATCGAGAAGTTCATATTTTTCCTCGGAAAGCTTGAATTCTGGTGGCATAACGTGGTAGAGATATTGAACCGTATTCGGCATCTTGAAAATGGTAATGTCTGCATTTTTGACGCTGTAAGAAGCGAGCTCTTCGCCATCTGCCGGATATTTGGACAGCAAGCGGGTAAACATAAAATCCGGCTTGATAAGTGGATGGAAAATATGCCGGTAAACTGCACGGGAACCTGGCACAAAGCCGGCGAGATGTGATTGAGCAAGCCGGAACAACGTAGTCTTTTCAAGCGTAGCTGCAAACGAATCCAGCATGCTGATAAAGCGCTGCTGGGCTGATGCAACATTGCTGTCAACCGTTTTCTGCATCAAGATACGTTCTTCACGAGCAAGTCGCTTTACTTCGACATATGCAGCAAGAGGGTCGCTCTTCAAGACTTGGTGGACTAAGCGTTGCAGCTCAGCGTATTGGGCATGATAGTACACTCCAAGAGCTACAGGATAGGAGAGAAGGTCAGATTTGACCAGCAGGTGAATAACACTCGCGAGTTCAGCAATGATGCCCGTCTCACGAGTATCATATTCAAAATCGCGCTTTTGATAGATGACGATCTTGGTAATATCCCGGTTCTCAATCAGAAGATCAATCACCTTTGCCATGGTGATACCATCGTCTTCAATGGAGGGAAGGCGAAGATAGGCAGAAGCATCAATACGCAATGTCCGGTCTTCTCCTTCACGGATGACTTCAAAACTCCATGGATCTGGCATAGCTTCCCCTTTTTGGTGATCTTCAGACGAGCGGCTATTTAAAGGTTTGTGAAGCCGACCGGATCAGTAGATTCCTGCAAAAAGCTTCACTTTGTTCACGAAAGAAAGAGGAGTATGGGGAATACCCAAGTAACGAACAGTTCGCTGCGGATCAACGCGGTATGGAGTGCCGAAGCCCTCACAGAACTTATGACCTCTGATTAAGTGAGGGTGGAGGTCAGAGAAGACCATCGCGAGATCGTTATCGATCAGTCGGCGATACACTTGCACCGGAAGATCAGGATACGCCTCCCTGAAGGTATTGACCTCTTTCTCCCGTTGACCGTTGAACAAGATGATCTCGGTCACTTTAAGACTAGTGTCTAATGGAAAAACAGTACAATAATCACCCCAGGGACAGAGAGGGCTATGGGTATATTCCTTACGAACCAGAGGATTGCCATTGAAGGTAGACTCGTCACTGAGGAAAAGTTCTTCAATTTTTGAGGCGATATCGTCAAAGGTGATCCCGAGTAATTGTACCTGTACAGCGTCATACTTCAGCACATCATCAAGATTATCTTCACGACCAAGAAAGCCATATTTCTGATACGGGTAGGAGTAGAGACTGCGATGGACTTCGTCCGGCTGGAGACGAGCCGAGAAAAGATGTAAGTTTTCTATTCTTCTTCCCATCAGGAAGAGAATTCGGAAGTATTTTTAAAGATGGCGACTACGTTATGCCTTCTCCATTCTCCAACATCCGACCCTAATGATATGCTTCCGTTGGGTGTGGAAATACTGCGTTTTAGGCAACGGAAAGTCGTATGGCCAGCAGTGCGTGACGGAGAAATGGTGATCTTTCGCGACAGCGCGAATAAATGTGTCGCTTTCCAGCTTATGCATACTGTAAACAACGGGTGCATGACGACATGCTTGCTCAAGAAATAACTTATCCGTATGCTTTTCTCCCTGAATCCCAAACGGGGGATTTTGTAGCACGACATCAACATCATAGGAAAAGTCACGGATATCATGATGGATGACTTCGTGTTTGCCTTCGATAGGGGGAAGGTATTCGAGGTTATGGTGTAAAAGATCGATGGCTTCCTTGCTGATGTCCACAAAAAAAACTTTTTTTGCTCCAAGAAGAAGGGCAGCAATACCAAAATAGCCAGGACCGCAGGCTGCATCAAGAACGATTTTGTCTTTGATATCTCCGTGCATGAATGCTTGCCAGACCACATCTGCAGCGATCTCACTCGGTGTTGAGTATTGCTCGAGCTTCACATCGGGCGTTTCAAAATCCTTGAGCTTTGACAAAAAAATAGCCAACTTTGATTTACTCCACAACTTCGATCACCTTGTGTTTGCTCGTTATACCAGAAACGATGCGGATTCTCTTCTTAAACTGTTTGGAGAAAAATTTAATGAGCTCGAGGTTTGCTTTGCCATCCTGCGGAGGAGCTTTAAGGGCGATTTTCATGCACGTGCCCTCTGCTTCAAGGAGTTCAGTCTTTACGGCGTTAGGCTTGACATGAACGGAGATACGTCGGGGAAGATCCATGGTGAGGTTATTGCTGATCTTTGTGGTAGAGATCAAGAAAGGTGATGGTATTTGTTTCATGCGAATAAGCATAAGAAAGTCTAAAGGAACCTATGTAGACTTCCCTTGTCCCTTTACGAGTATAACGCATAGGTTTTCCGATTTCATGGTTCTCGATAATTTTACCGATCTGCTTTTTTATTCTCTCCGTATCTGCTTGATTCTTTACTTTAGAAACCAAAGAAAGAAAATGTGGAGAACGCTGAATGGTTAGCATTTTTCTAATTCTTTGAGGAAATCATCCGCAGGGATTGATTCAAATTCTCCGTTGTCGTATTTCTTCCAAGCCTCTTCCGTTCTCTTGGCAAAGAGAAGATCTTCCTCAAGTTGCTTATCGAGTGCCGTTGCCTTCTTAAGGATCATGTGCTGGTCGCTTTTGATGATGATCAACTTCTCTCCTTCTTCAATGTCTTCCCTCATCTCTGCAGGGATGACGATCTGTCCTTTCGAACTCATTTTTGTGATAGCAATGTTCATAAGATCACCATGTAAGATTAGTCTTACAAGGTATATAAAGGTTGCGGTGGGGAATAAGATAATGCTATCGGCTACTCGTAGAAGTATCTCCTGATTTTATCTCACCGAGATGGATAATGATAGCTTCTGACTTCGCAGACTTCTTAACTGCATCAATATGGACAATTTGCCGGTCATTATCCTAAGCAATTTTCTTAATTGAATCCAAAATAAATTTGGTAATATTATCAACGTCTGTCGTTTTAAAATCGTCCTCATGGCAATGAAAATCTAATCTTGCCGTTAATTTCCAACTCTGAGATGGAGAGAGATTTTTGTTCTTCATTGCAATTCTGACTAACTTCCTTAAATTTAGTTTGACCCTTTCCTTTTCCTTAACCCGATGAGTTTGAAAAGACAGAGGTTTATCATTGTAGCGTACGACGAGATAATACGTATGTGGAATGACTTGCCTTAGATGAGAAGAGAAGTCTATCTCTTTTTTGAGCTCTTCAGTATTGCCATGTATTGCAGAGGGACTTTGGATCAATCTTCATCAACTATAATCTCTCCATGTATGCTTGCACTTCACACAACGGTAGAATTTGGTTTCTGGTTCGTCGCTTGCTCGGGTTTGGATCGTCCAAAAGTATGCTTTTTTGTTGCTGCATTTTGTGCAATCAGCATCAACGACTGGCAAGGCAACAACTTCTTGTTCTACAATCTCCGGAGGTTTTGTTTCCGTTATCGACTCGACAATCTTTTTATCTCCTAAATCTTTGGTTTTGTAGCCACAACCACAGAGAAAGCTGTTCTTGCCATTCTCTTTCTTGAGCTTCATCAATGAACCGCATTTTTTGCAAAATATCATGTTACCTCACTCCCTGCAGATACTGTATTCCTTCGACGACCCAAATTTTCAGATACCCCAGATAGGGAATTCTCAGTGCTGCCCTTCCGATAACGCGATCGGGTGCAATGGAAAGTTCTTCGCCGGTGATCGAGATCGCATTGTGGTCGCCTTTCGTAGTCAGCACGCCATGGTCTATGGCAACAACGCGATGGATAATTGGATCTACTCTCGTGTTGCTTTTGAAGACGACAACATCGCCCCTTTTTATGTGTTGTGAATCTGCCCCCATGATCACCATAATATCGCCTTTGTTGAACCCGTTTCTGAATGGGAACGCCATAAAAACATCACGGGAAATGTTATGCTGCTCATACCATGCACCGCAGGCTTGCCAGTAGAGATCAAAATCAATACTGATTTGCTGTTGGTAGGTGTTACCGCAAAGTACGTGACTCGTTCCTTGCAGAGACATGCCATGCTCCATGCTACCGGAAACAACAGCAACGACCGGATAGCTTGTACCAACAATAAAACCGAGTCCTGGGTAGACGAGAAACTTAATCAAGATAAACGCAAGAACAATGTTGACAATCCAACTGAGCAGAGAGTCTTCTTCCCAAATGAAATACCAGATGCTGCCGGCAAAGCTTTTTGGTTGTTTGGATGGTGTCAGTTTCATGGATGATCAGAAGAGTGTTGTGCCAGAGAACGTTTTGCTGGAGAGGCATGCGTCCAGCATAGCGAGATTTTTCCCGATAATCTTGACCGTAATGGCATGCCGTTGCGCGAGCTCTGCTGCCTTCGGGTCAAAAGGTACGTTCATACCTGGTTTCCATGTGGTGCCAACCATCTCGAGATAGGCTTTCCAGCGAAGCTCACGGAATGGCTTTGCATTTTTCTCCTTGCGGGGATCTTGATCATAAATAGCGTCAACATTCGTGATATTGATCACCTGCTTGCTGCCGAGCTGATGAGCAAGGTACACGGCATCATAGTCTGTACTCCACCCTGGCTTCCAGCCGCCACAGACGAGTACAGGTTTCGTGAGTTTTGGTTTTGTGGTGTAATCGGTTACTATGTCCGGTGATCCAAGATCTCCCAAAGCAAGCTGCAAGAGCTTTGCGTTGAGGTGGGTTGCACTGATGCCAAGAAGATCCAGAGCAACAGGATCTTTCACGCCCATCTCGGCAAGTGCCTGCTGGTATGTCCTACATACTCTTCCGCCACCGCAAACGATCGCAAACCGCTTGCCTTTGGATATCCAAGATTGGAGAAACGTACGAAACAGTTGCATGAATGCTACATCAATAGCGTCAGGAGCTAGAACGCTCCCGCCAACCGAAAGGATAATCAGTTCTTTTTCTTCTGCCATATTACATCCCCAAACCGATCAGCCCGACGCCCGCGATGATGCAGCCAATGCCAATCAGCGTAGAACGAGTGATCTTCTCTTTAAGAAACTTGTGGGAGATTATCGTTGTCCAAATATAAGTTAAGGAAACCATAGGATAAAGAACACTCAGAGGTGCCCCGAGCCGTAATCCATAGATAAAAGAGAAAGCACCAAACACATACAGCACCATGCCGAGGAAAAGACGGTAATTTGTATAAACACTTTTGAGATCGCCCCGCAGTCGGTCTGCACCCGTCTTGAAGAAAAAAGATGCCAGAGCACCAAATAGGGTTGCAAGAAGAACCATCAAAAAGGAAGGGAGGATCATGGAACTACACTCCGTTTCAAACTCTCGGATTCTGAAACCTTATGAGCCGGAGTTGACTTTGCGATAAAACTTACGCCAACCACGATAGCTCCGATACCTAACCACTTCACAAGATTCATAGGTTCCTGAAGGAAAAACAGAGAAAGCAAGCTCACCCATATATAACTTAAGGAAACAATGGGATAAAGAACTGACAGCTCGCCGTATTTTAAGCTGATAATCAACAAACCTGCGCCAGCTCCATACAACAGGAAGCCAATCAGCAAAGGCAGATTCCTAAACAGCAACGGATCAGAGAGAGAGAAATGTGCAGATCCTAGCTTGAAAAAAAGCTGACCGAGTGCGGTAAAGATCGTACAGATTGCAACCAGTACTATAGCAAATGGCTTCGTTTTCATAAGACCTGAGAAAGAACAATGATATAAAAAGTTACGCATTAGGAGTGTCTCATGGCACCGCTTTCGGATGTTCAATATCCTCCACGACTTTCTTGAAGGCAGCGATCTGCTTCTCGGTGAGTGTGCCGTATTTCAAATAGTTCAACTTAATGTTGACCAGAAAACTGTTTTGCTTGTAATAGTCTTCCGGTATTGCGAAGAATTTTTTCATCGCAGGATCGTTGACCGGCTTGCTGAGCTCTTCCTTACAGCAGTCATAACAAACGGGAAAAGAATTCCGATAGGAGGTGATGACATAATTCTTCTTGCATCGGTAACATTTTTGTTTATAGCGAGTGACCATGGTATTCTCAATGAAGTAGATTATTCTTTTATCAAAACCGTTACGATCGCAGCATACGCAGACCGGGTGAGAAAAACACCAAACGTGACGCCTGCAATGGTCGTAATGGCAAACATTTTGAGCAAGCCTGCTCCAGCGAACAATAATGGTACCATAGCAACAACGGTACAAAAATAAGCAGCCATGATGATAAAGAAAGCGCGCTTGAAGCGTTCTTTCCAGTCTAATGCCGTCTGAGAATTACCGAGCAATTCTTCCGTGATCACGATTTGATCGTCGACACCTGTACCGATGGCAACGATGATGCCTGCGATAGCGACAAGATCAAGCTGCCAGCCAATCAGCGCAGCAAGCCCGAGCAACAAGATAATCTCGCTCATCATAGTAAATACCATGGGAATCGTAACTGCAAGCTTGCGATAGCGGACAAAGAGGACTGCTGCAACCGTAAGGATGGCAACGATACCGACAAGAACGGCATTCTTGCCAAATTCTTTACCCAGCAAAGGGGAAATGGTTTCTGCCCTGACGATCTTTAACTTCACCGGGAGTGAACCGGTAATCAGAATCGTTTGCAGGCGCTTCATGTTCTTGGCAGAATCAACAGCAGCATCACGCTGACTTGCGCCTGAGCCAGAGCCTGAGATTTCGATTTCAGTAACGGGCTTGCCCTTTAAGTCTGCGCTGATTTGCAAGGAGTCAACCAACACATCGTCTAAGTAGAGATCCAGCGGCTTGCTCAGATAGCGATTATTGTTCCCCGTCCCCGTAATGACTTGGAGGCTATTAGTTAATGCTGCCTGGCGCTGTGCTGCTTCGGGGGTCATGCTAATGGAGAACGCAAAACTACAAAAGTGTTGGTCGCCGGATTGACCGCAGCCTCTTCTGGGATCGATGGCATAACTGCAAGAAGGGTTACGGCAGACATAGGTGATATCCTTGCCGCCGACAAAAACCGTAGCATTGCCTATTTTTGCTTCAAACTTGCCCTGCTTTGCCAAGAGATCATTGACTTCTCCTTCATTTGCACCGGCAATTTCGACGAGGATAAACGCGTTCCCGGAAAGATCGCTGGCTTCTCTCACAACCAAGTCACTTAACCCATAGACATTGAGCCGCTGCTTCATGTTCTCAAGAAGGGAATCAAAATCTTCTTTGTTTAAGGGCTCAAGCGGCTCAAGCAGCACTCGAGTACCGCCCTGCAGATCCAAGCCAAGCTGAAGATTATTCTGAGGGGCATCATACACCCGCAAGCCTAGATCTTCAACACCGATCACTTCTACGTGTTTCTTCTGTTGCTCAACTTGCCGAGTCACGGTTGTATTCACCGATACCAGCGTTCCATTGATAGATTCATTCGATTCAATGGTTTCATTGACTTCAACGAACTCTGTTGCATTCAAGAACGTGACCTGAAGCAGAGGATGAGCGCGAAGCACATAGCTTCCTTTATTTGTTTTAACTGCGAGCGATTGATTCGGCACGAGAGAAGCGGTGAAATTGAAATAATCTTCGCTGTTCTTGATCTGCTGACCGTTGATGCTCATGATGAGTTCTCGGCTCATCGGTCGGGCAGTTGGAGATGGACTCTGCACGCCGCCAAGTGCTGCAGAACTATTGGCAATAACGGTGCGGATTGCGACACCGTCCCTCCCAAAACTTGGCTGTATGGCTACGATTGCCATCACTAACGCAACAAGCAGGATAATCACGCGAATATTGGTGAAGATTTTCTTAATTTTTTCCATTACTGCACCGTTCCTTTCCTGAGGACATAATTCCTCAGCATGACGGCATTGAGGAGCCACGTCATGATCATGTCTGCAACCATGCCGATGCAGATAATAATCATGATTTCCTTAACCACAGAAGACTGTGCAACGAAATAACCAACGAAAGTAGTAATCAATGTGGTGATGCTCATCAATCCGCCTGTCTTAATGGAACTGAAAATGCGCTCATCCATCGTGCCCTGCTTGTTTTTCAGCACCCGTGTTGAAAGCAGAATATCCGTATCAACGCTGTAACCGATCAGCATGAGGAATGCGGCAACGCCGGCAATAGACACCTTCATGCCTAAGAGATTAACAACTGCAATGGTCAAGAGGATATCTGCCAAAGCGGCAATGACGACGGCAAAGCTCGGAACGCTGCTTCTTAAGAAATACACCAGAATAGCTATGAAGACGACTGATCCCATAATATCCGTGAAGAGGCTTTTTCCCTCTAATAGGAGTAAACTGTCAGCCAGAGAAATCAACGGAAGGATCCATTTGAACAAGCCCTTGTCTCCGAAGTAGAGATAAATGACCGTACTCATAAAGAGAAATGCAACGAGAACAGCTCTTCTGACTTCTGCAAAGAAGCTTGCCCCCAATGAAGGACCCATCGTGTTGAGAGTATAGTCTCCTTCCTTGAGGTTAGTTTGGAGTACATTATTGATCACTGCAATGAGTTTGGCACGATCTTGAGGATTGTTACCGTCGATATCGATGTCCACCTGAAAGCCAACCGTTGTTACAACCTGCTTGAGTGCGCGAACGGTAAGATCGTTACGGGGAAACGAAACTCTCAACTGCTGCTCGATATTCTTAAGGTCAACGACCTGATGAGAAGGTATGGTAAGCTCAACGCCGCCTTTGAGCGAAACGCCTTTGTTCAGAATATCCCCTGTCGTAGACCACTGAAACCCGAGTTGCAGCAGTGAAAAGATGATCAGGAAGATTGGGACAAGGATGATCTGCTTTTGATAACGGAGATAGAACCCTTTCATGCCAGTAAAAGAGGAAGAACTTGAAGGGGCAACGGAAACTTCTGGTACCAGTGCATCACGATTATCCTGATGCAGCCATCGAAGCCATTTCTTCTCTTGTCGTTTTGACATCACCTAGAGAGAACGCCGGCAGTTTAAAAAGATTATGACTTCAATTTATGAACGAAGAAGAATGAGCCTATGCCGACAAGCACTGCTGCAACGCCGATCATCCAAACGGCAAAGACACCTGTCTTTCCTTGAGGGGAGACTCCAAGCAGAGCCGCATATGAAGGATCATCGTCTCGCACCCATTGCCGACCATTCCATGCCCAGTTATAGCCACCTGCATAAGCAACCTGTCCTACGGTCGCTCCGTTATCCTGCGGTGATACCGGAGAAGGAAGCTGTTGTTCTACAGCGGACCCTTCAGAGGTACTAGCGACCGAAAGCTCTTGGGGTGATGTAGAGGAAGGAGTGCAGCTTTCACGAACAACGGGTTTGCTGCTGGAAGTGCCGCAACTGTTGAGATCATCGCAGGTTCTTGTTTTTGTTCCGGAAGAGGAGCAGGAAGACCAGCTGCCACAGAGCCAATTTTCAGAACAGGGAGAGAGACGGATATCTGCAGTGCCACCTCCACCCCCATTACCGCTAGTTGCAGAACTAGGAGAAGCGATCGTAAATGTCGTCGTATTGCTTTGCACATTGCCTGCGACATCAAGACAAGTGATGTTTAACGTGTAGGTCCTGCTGCTATTCAAACCGGTTAAGGTAGTATTATAGGTGGTTGAGATGTTAGAAAAGTTACCTGAGCCTGCACCGGTATAATTGCAGATGCTTACTCCTGATGTTTGATCGGTTGCACTCATCGAGAAATTAATGCTGGAAGTCGAGAGATTGGTAACCTGAAATGAAGAAGCAACGGGAACGGCAGTATCAACACCTAAAGATCCATTAACTGATGCGTTTGAAGCTTCTACGCTCGTAGTAGCATTGATCAACACGGTATAGTTCCCGTCGGCAAGACCAGGGAAACGGAAGGAAGCATTCCATGCGTAACCGGTGATGTTGCTCATCAGCAGCCATCCCGTAACATTGGTGCCGCTGGAAGCGTTCAGAAGTTGGTACGTAACGTTCTGCGTGATCGCATCTTTTGCAGTTACGTTTACGGTGAAGTTTGTTATTTGCCAGCCAGCCGTAAGGATCGTAACATTGGGAGCCCTGAGCCAGCCATTTTGATAGAGGTAAGGGTGGAAATCGGCAGCGGTGAAACTGCTCATATTAGCGCTGTTGCTTTTGTTGTAGGGATAATTGGTTCCAGAGCCATAGAGACCATCAAAGTTAGTATCTGAAAGGTTTAGGCTCTTGTTGATGATATCGCTCCAGAAATTGCCTTGGTCTGACTTGTTAAAATCATTGGAGCCATTGTTATTGACAGCATCAACGGTTATGTTGATAAAGTTGTTTTGATAAAAAAGACTGCCGTTGCAGGTATTGTCACAAGAAAAAACAGTGGCATAGTTATTGAAGGTGTTGCCGGTAAACGTGCAATTCTGGAGAGCAGCAAACGCTAGGTCAGTAGATGCCCCTAAAATGGCTGTGCTCGCCGGATCTGTCCCATTGGCTATCGTGTTGTTGGTGAAGGTATGATCCATCGAATTGTTAATCGTAACACTATCGCCCGCTGACCAAATACCAACTTCTGTTTTAGTAATAGAGTTACCAGTAACCGTAACATTATGCAGAGCGATCATGAAAATTCCTGTACCAAAAGATCCTTGAGAACTAAAAGAGTTTGTGGTGATGTTGGAGATGTTATTGTATAACAGGACACTATTCCATGAAGGCGCAATACCGGCAGCAAGCGAACCGCCGCTAGCGCAGGTACCGCCACTCGTGCAGTTAAAATCACGAATCGTGTTGTTGACAATGTAATTGGTTCTATTGTTTGTGAGTGTCTGAATACCGATAAGGTCATCAGAAATTAAATTGTGATGGATCCAGTTGTCGCTGGAGTTGATAGTAATGTAAATGCCAATGGTTGAGCTTCCGGTTTTAATGCTGGAATGGAGAATATTATTAGAAATGTTGGTGCGGTCAAGTCTGTTGGTGAGAATTCCAGATGAGCTATAAGAGTAAATAGTGTTATTGGTGAGATTGTCATTCTCCGTGAGATAAGCTCCTGTCCCAAGGTTGATGCCGGATTGCGTGATATTAAAGATCGTGTTCCCTTTTATTTCAGAATAGTTCAAGGTCAGCACTATGCCGCTGCTGAGATTAAAGAAACGGTTGTTCATAATGGTGATATTCCGATGTGAATCATCTGCTGTACTTATGGCGAAACCGTAGTGAGAGATATTGCAATTCTTGATAACCACATTGTTCACGCCTACATTGAACCACAAAGCTACTGCCTGGCTGGCAAGGTCTGTATAATTGGCAAAAAGATGGCTATCATTGCAGTCGAGGGTAACGCCGCTGGTGTTGAACGTTAAAGAACTAGTATTAAAAGCCCTTGCAGTAAAATTATAAGATCCTGGAGCAAGCGTCAGCGATGAAGAAACATTGCAGGGAACGGTAGGTGTTGAGGTACAGACAAGGGCAAGAGCAGAGTTTGCTACCAGCAGAAATGATATCAGGATGAGCAGTAAACGAAAACGCATACTGTTTCATAACATCAGATAAATATAAAGCTATCGTTTAGTATGGCTCCGGTGAAAATCTTAAAATAGAACCCCTGCCAGCTATACTGGCAGGGTTGGGGAGGTACGAGCTCCCCATGAAAAAGAAAACAAACATACTACAAAAAATTAACGGTTTGATACGACGAGCGAGAGTGCCTGCTT
>JACRKL010000026.1 GCA_016219835.1 Candidatus Woesearchaeota archaeon | reverse complement strand
CAATCAGACAAAGAGTTGGAAGAGTAGTGAGAAAGACATGCTCATTCTCGAAATCTTTAGAAAACCACGACAAGGTTATCGGGTTGTTTCTTCAAGAAAGAAACATGGAGCGTTTATCAGTCAAATGATAACACTTCCAAAACGAGCATGGGATTACTGGAGGTCATCAAAGTCAGCCAGGTTATTGTGCATCACGAACGCTATGCTTACCTCCTCTGTTCTAGAGTGCCATTAGGCAAGCATTTTATGGTCTCGCAGGATGCTGATGAAATTACGGTAATCACTACAGAGAACAACGCCAAGAAAGTAAAGCACAAAAAAGACATCAAGTGGTTCAAGCTGTTTGAGATAAGAGTTGCAACACCGTTTGTTTCTGTTGGTTTTCTTGCTGCAATCTCTTCAGCCATTGCAGCCAAGGGACTGACGATCCTCATGGTGTCAACATTCTCGAAAGATTATGTCCTGATCCATGAAGAAGAAACAAGCGTCGCTTTTAGGGCATTGCTGGAATTAGGGTTTCCAGTGGTCTGGAAAGGTCAAAACACTCTTGTTAAAATGTCGAAGATTCATAAGGTAGGTGTTTTTGCAGCAAAGAACTTCAAGAAAGGAGAAACTGTACTTCACTTTGAACCAAAAGTTCTCACGAAAGATCAAATCAAAGCATTGCCATCTGATCAAAAAAAGTATGTCTCCAGTTATAAACACGGCAAATACATCCTCCAGCAAGGACCAGATAAATATGTCAATCATGCATGCGATCCCAACACTAAAGTCCAAAACAATTCAGACGTAGCGATCAGAGATATCCACAGAGGGGAGGAGATAACGTCCGATTACCGAAAGGATACTATCCAACTGCATCACTTTACATGCAGGTGTCGCAGTAGGAATTGTCAGAGATGGATCTAACGTCTCAGATCTCGTTGAGCACAAACCATTAAAACCAAGCCCCATTTGTTCCAGTAATGAGATTCTTAACGATTCTGATGATCGGGTTATTGGTCTTGCCCTTTGCTTACGCCAAAGAGGGCAGCATGAAACTCCTTGCCGTCAGCGAACATGAGGATGGTACTCTCCAAGGGTCGATCGCTAGCCTTACCTTAGAAGTTGTCGAAGGCAAAGGAAGAGTGTTCATTGACACCTATCCCTACACCAAACTTGATACGCAGATGTCAACGAGGTATGCAAACCAGATCGCCTGCCACTACCTTGCAGCAGACTGCTCACGGTACGATTTTTTTTACACCATACGCGCCGATGCGCCGATTGTGGGAGGAGCAAGTGCAAGCGCAGCACTCGCTGTTTTAACGGTTGCTGTGCTGGATGATCGGCAACTGAATGCATCAGCGACCATTACAGGAACGATGAACTCTGGCGGGATCATCGGACCGATTAGCGGGATCAAAGAAAAAATTGAAGCTGCAGCGGGCGACGGATTACAGAAGGTATTAATTCCTGCTGGACAGGAGTCGATCATCCTCAGAAATACGTCTATCGAGGTCAACGCATTTGCCAAAGACTTACATATTAATGTTGTCAGCGTCGAAGATCTGGATCAAGCACTCGCCGTGCTGACGGATAAGCCACTCAACAATGCAACATTTTCATTTGCTCCACCTCCTGCTTATCAGAAACTCATGCAAGGAGTAGCGGGAAACTTGTGCAACAGGAGCAAGCTACTGCGATCACAAATCTCAACCGCTGACCTGAACGCCAGTGATCGTACGATCTATGATGAAGCGGTGAATCAAACGATACGCGCAGATACAGCGCTCTCCAGTACATTATCCTACACTGCTGCAAGCTTCTGTTTTGGAGCCAATGCAAAATTCCACGGTTTGCTCTATCTGCAACAAAAGACCGAAGAAGGTGCTATCCGGCAGGAGATCAGCAGCGTATTGAAGAACCTTACTCTCGTCGATGCTAAACAATCAGACAAAACCAAAGAAACCATTTCAGAACTTGAAACCTCCATGGTCGTCAGGGAACGGCTGCTCGATGCACAGCAGGTGATTGAGGCGACGGTGCAACGATCTGAGAAAAACGATCCGGCTTTTGCATATGGATATGCCATAGAACGCCTCTACAGTGCATCATCATGGATGACCTTTCTGTCGATGCCGGGCAAGGAGTTTACGGTTGATGAAAAAACATTATCCATGTCCTGTGTTGCGAAAATTGCAGAAGCAGAAGAGCGGTTACAGTATGGTGACTTAGAAGTGCCGGGCTATTTTGAGGAGATCAAACCAACCAATGCAAAGGCAAAATCATTAGCAGCAGAGAAAGATAACTTGCTCTGCCTCTTTGAAGCAAGCAAGGCCAAAGCAGAAGCGGACACGATTATTACATCACTGGGTATTGAAGAACATCAACTTCCTAGCTTAGTGGATAAAAAACTCCGTGTGCTGGAGAAAAATATTCTGCGGCAAGAACAGAAAGGAATATTTCCGCTCCTTGGGTATAGCTATTACGAATATGCATCTTCACTCAAAGCATCGGATCCGGCATCTGCTCTGCTGTATGCGGAATACGCACTGGAGCTAACCAACATTGATCTCTATCTCCAGCAGCCAGAGCAGCAAAGATGGTGGAAGCGTATGCTCTTTCTAAACAATGACCAAGGAACGTGGCTCGTGATAGGTATGATCCTAGGTATAGTAACGACAGGAATAGTGTTCACATGGCATGAGAAAAAACCTGAGAAAAAGGCTCCGAAGAGCCCCCTTCTCAGGAAAAAGAGGTGAATAAGGGTAGGGTATAGCTCCTATTTAAATGTTTCGATGCAATTCTATTCTAGAGTGGTGACAGAGAACCTACCGAGCATCGTTCGGTGACATAAGGGTCTTTCAGCAGTTCTTTTATGAGCCGCAATGGCTCAGGATAGGGTCTTGGAAGACGGGCATAGACTCTTCCGTTCTGCTGGAATGTGTGCATATATTTTCTCTGAAATTCTTGAGCATGCTGCGTCGCTTTGATCGGCGGTCCTTCATGGATGACTAACGGAGAGAGAGTTTCTTTTTTGAGGACAAAAGCAACGACGGCTGTTGCATCTTCTGGCTTCCACTCCCATCGCGAAAAGAGCAGAGTGAAATTATGCTGCGCCAGCTTGTGCTCAAGAAACTGGACGATCTTCAGGAGCTTTGCTCCAACGACATCTTCCTTGCCTTCCAAGGGTTTGATGGTGATGAAACAGCCCACATCGTTGCGACACTGCTGCTTGGCAAATGCAAGAGTCAAAGGTTTTCTCTCGAAAAATGAAACCGAAGGTTTTTGCATGTAGGCTTTTGCCTTGGTGGTCAGGAGATCAAATTTCTCCGTCGAGAGAGAAGCAGCAGCATTTCTTTCCGGTTGGATAGGATCCACCAGAATTAAAGGACCTTCTGTTTTCGAATGATTCAAAGCAGCGAGGATGTTTTTTGGTGGTCGCTTTTTGGGGTCAATGACCACTTTAGGCTTCCATGATGCTGCAGCTTTCATAAATGCAGAGAAGCTGCCATAATGAATGACCAGAAGATCGATGACATGCCCTGAAAAACCCCTAATGTAGGATTCTGCACCATACAAACCCTGAGCCTTGCAGAACAGCTTGGTTAAGAGAATCTCGTCCTTAAGCTGGGGATTTTTCTTAAGATGGTGAAGAATCCATCCTACATGAAGAGGAGAAGCATCAGTAACATTTTTGACCTCTCGGGCGGTGGAAATCTGGAGAACCGGAATGACTTCAAAATGCAGACCATCGTTGATCTGGAAATAATCGCGGGATCCATGAACTCTCAGGAGATTCTTAGAGAATGAGAGTGCTGGCTCGAGCAAATCACTGAGCTTTTCCTGTTGGTGAACATACGCAGGGTAGTCAAACATAACGAAAATATCAACATCAAAATCACCCTTCAGAAAAGTTCCTTTTGCTGCACTCCCGCCGACCATAGCTTTTGCCTTGAGATGATGCTGCTGCAAGGAAGCGTTGATAGCAGCAACACAAGAGAGTATATTTGCCCGGATTTCTTTTTGCTCCTTTGCAGAAAGCTCATTCTGGGCGAGAACCTGCTGCTGAACGCTTCCATACGGCTTTGCCATGGAGTGCTGCGGGAAAGCGACTTATAAAAAGCTTGTGATCTCAAAGGCTCCGGTGAAAAAGTCTGGTTAATATTGCTTTTAGATTGTGAAGGATGATTCTTGCCGTCACTTCCGCGTGCTGTGCGCGGAAGGTGACGCTTCGAACGTAGTCCCCGAAGCGTCGTTTAAGGCTTGAGTTATTATATTCTGCACAATTCCGTTCCCAAAAT
>JACRKL010000023.1 GCA_016219835.1 Candidatus Woesearchaeota archaeon | reverse complement strand
TGCTTCTTGGCAGAAGTAAGTCCATTCATAACGATATTGCTGCTGTTGCAGCTTGTGCAGATGAGTTTTGGTGCCATACGCACACCAAATATTTCAAAGAATAAAAATCTTTCTGTCAGTCATTTACTAACACTACCAAATTATTAACCCAGATTGTTCAGAGCATGTATAACTAATTCTAACCTCATGATCACCTTAGAAATTCTCTCACTTGAACTCGACTTTCTTTGCTCTGACGCCCTTGCGCTGGTTATGCGCTTTCTTACAAACATCACAGGTGTAGCGGAAATCCGTTTTCTTGGATGACTTCTTGCCAGCTCGCTTGAATTTGGTAATGGCTGGCTTAGAATAACGTCCTAATGAACCGTAACCTCTGGCCTTTCCTCGCTTTCGTGCACGATACTTTGAACCGTGCGTCATGGGGCTGGGAGCTTTCTTCTTGCTTAATGCGATCTTGTGAGCAGTATGTTTTTTGCAATGAGGGCAGTAACGCTTGATCTGCTTTGGCTTCTTCATGAATGTGTCGAGGCAGGGGGTAATTTATAAATGTTACTGTCATCAACTTGGATTTCTATTTCTCCATATCGTTCTGTTTCGATACTTTTTTTAACCAGAGCAGAATCTCCGGAATTACAACAACTCAGTTTTAGGGGTGTATCTTTATGAGTTCCGAAGCAACCGCTGAAGTAACCATGCAGACTGTTGAGGGTATTGTATCCAGTGTTGGCTTGGATATTACAGAAATAGGCATGAATACGAATATAGAAGAGCTTTGCTTACCTGACCATCAGGTTACAGCTCTTCGCGAGTCCGTTGCATCTGCAGCACTGAGTTCTTATGCACCGTTTCTCCAATGGATGCGTAACGAATGGCATGCGCCGCAGGATCTCTTTCCCTCTTATCGTACGCCAGAAGAACCTCGTCTTAAGACATGGGAATACCTTGTTAATGAAGGTGGATGGGTGACCGGTTTTTATGCCGGAAATCAAGGGTGTGTCTCTGTCCATCAGTATGACTCATCGCTTTTTTATCCGCCTTTGAATCGGAAGACCAGTTCTTCACCAGAGATGATGTACGTGTTTTATGATACACTGGTGATTTCTATGATGGGTGCGTCCTATTTAGGAAGAGATTGTTCGGATAAGCAACTTGCTAAGAATCTCTTCGATCATTATTCGGATATTAGTCGCAGTGATCGTGTTCCTGATTGGGTTGGTCCGTCCAATCCAGAGCGGCTGCAACATGTTCGGCAGATGAAGGATCGGTTTTATGTAGCGTTTGACACGCTCGTTCAGAGGATCGACCAACGAACATTTGCTGAAGAAGTTAACCGCTCTCTTACCCAGAAAGGAATTCCTCTGCGTCTTACCTTGACCTATAGCCAAGAAGTAAGGGAGATGCTTGAGAAACGATCATCAGAGGGTATTAGTTCTCATCAATAAAACTCTCAACAGCTTTCCCCTTGTTGATCAACAGCATGGCAACTTCCCTTCCCAACTCGGCAATGTCGCCGTCGTGATAGGGACCATAGGTCTGGAGATCAGTGCCAATAAAGGTGTCAATCGGTGCAAGGAAGCGCAATTTGACTTTTTGTTCCAGCTGCTTTTTTTCTTCCCTCGCTTCAGAGTCGAGCGTCATGCCATTGACTTTCCTCACAACAGGATGCTGGAACAGGAGCAGCTTCGCAAAAACATCATCCCTGTAGGCATCGAGGACATGCACTAAGCTGTCCAGAAAAATCTGCTCTTCCGGCAGTAATGTTGTGGTGTTCACTAACTGTGATTTTGTTCTTGAAATGTTGATTGCCATCATGACCGTCTTCTTTTCCCGACGCTGAAATAGCTCCTGCAGCAGCCGGACGATATTCTCCATCTGCTTCTCGACTTTGCCTTTTTCTTGCAATGAAAAAACGTCACTCTGTGCCTTCTGCCGTTCGAGGATTTCCTTTTTTTGCAGGAGATAACCTACAACCTGAGCATAGAAATCCTGATCGAGCAGCTGCAATTCTGGACGATCTTTCTCGTGGCGGAGAATCTCATAGAGCACCTCATAGGTGATTTTAATCTCCCCTGATGCAGTCGATGATCCCCCCATCATTCAAGAAGAAGCAGTGCCCTATTTAAAGGTGTTCTTCATGGGTTCAGGTAAGAACCTCCCAAGGTACGAGTTCTACTATTCTACCGTGAGTATCGTTTGAAAAACCAACAATTTATAAATAAACTCAAAACGTTATCTCTAGAACATGACATTTGAATCACTCCATTTACCCCCAGAGCTTCTCAAAGCCGTCAAACGGCTGGGCTTTACAGATCCGACACCCATCCAGTTGCATTGTATTCCTGAAATCAAGGCAGGCAAAGATGTCGTCGGGCAATCATTGACCGGTTCTGGAAAAACTGCGGCCTTCGGACTTCCGATTCTGGAGGGTATTCGACCAGGTGCAGGAGTCCAAGCACTGATTCTGACTCCTACCAGAGAACTTGCATCACAAGTTAAAGATACGATCATGACGTTTGCATCGTTCATGCACGTCCACATTACTGCCGTCTATGGTGGCGTTGCTTTCCCACCGCAAGTTGATGGACTGCGAAGGGCAGACATCGTAGTTGCCACTCCCGGAAGAATGTTAGATCACATCCATCGTGGCACTGTCCGGCTGAACAATGTTCGATTTGCTGTGCTTGATGAAGCAGATAAGATGTTCGACATGGGATTTATTGATGACATCGAAGAGATTTTAGGTTCTTTGCCCAAAGAACGCCAAACACTCCTCTTTAGCGCAACGATGCCGCAGGAGATTCAACATATGATCCGCAAGCATCTTCGTCAACCGGTCATCATCAAAGAGCAGCTCCATGTTGACCGTTCTTTGCTCAAGCAGATATACTATGATGTCCGACCTCAGGAGAAATTCTCACTTCTTGTTCATCTTATCAAAAACAAAACCGATGGTCTTGCCCTCGTCTTTTGCGGCACTCGCAGAGAAGTTGATATTGTTACCAAAAATTTAAAGGCGCAGGGATTTCATGTCATGGCAGTTCATGGCGGCTTAAGCCAGAACAAACGAAGTCATGCTGTTGATTCCCTGAAAAACGAGAATATTCAGATTCTTGTTGCTACGGATGTTGCTGCCCGTGGCTTGCACATTGATAACATCTCTCAGGTCTATAATTATGATTCTGCAAAAAATGCTGAGGAATACACGCATCGTATCGGGAGAACAGCTAGAGCTGGACAATCCGGTGAAGCTATTACCTTGCTTGCTGAACGGGACTATGATAACTTCAGGAATGTTACCTCTGATAGAAACTTGCAGATCCACAAAGAGCAGGTACCTTCCTTTGAAAAAGTTCTTTTTGTTCGTCAGGCACAGGAGTCGAGACGTCCGTCTTCCCGTCCTTTCCAGCGACGTGGCTTTGATGACTCGCATCGATCTCCCCGGTCTTCTCCTCATGGCAGACGCCCATCGCATGGTGCTCACGCTTCCCGTAGTTCTGGCGGCAGTTCCAGAAGATCTGCCCCTGTTGGTTTTGACTCTCCCAAAGACTGGCGTTAGGCTGTTGGCTGGTTCTTGTTCCTGTTAGTCTATAGGTTAGTCTATATAAAACATACATTTTATAAAAAACGCTTTCTTTGTTCCATTGCACATGCCGCTTCTTGACAGTCTGGAAAAGATCATTCGACAGTACAATCAAGCTCAAGAGTTACCGGTTGAGATCCCCGAAGATATTCTGACGATGCTTACTTCTCGTGAGAACGGTTATACGGGTAGAATATTGACTCGAAGCAATCCGTTGTACGCTGAAGCTCTCGCTGTCGTAAATGACCGATTGGATTATTTGCGTAATACCTGCAAAGGACAGCGGAACGTCATGCGGAAATCAGATCCTCCGCAATCACATAATCTGAAGTTCCAGAATTGTGATCGGCTTTCTTCTTCCGAATCACAGTTGCATGCCTTGATAGCATGGAAACATCAGTTCACCAAGCCGCAGGATGATCTTCGGCATGCTGGTAACCAGTTACTCTCTCAGTTGCCAGAAACACCTCTGCAGATGCTTGCTGAAATTCACCGATTGGTGTATGCTACATTGTTTGAAACCGAAATCAACCAGTATGTCCATCGCGTTTTCTCGATGATTCAGCCTACACTGCAAGGTGTTGATCTCAGCGATCATCAAGAGATATTTCGTGCATACCTCCTTGAGGAACTTCCTTCGATCTTCCGGGTACTTCCCGTTAAAACAGGTCTCCGTGAATTATTAGAACAGCAAGTTGCCCAGTCGCATGTTCGAAGACCCATCTTCCCGGATGATGTTGCACAACTGGAAGCCTACCAGCAATGTAAAGCTGATCCAAAAGGCGACATTGCGCCGATTATTCAGCGTTTGGAAGAATTCGGAGCTTTACGCACGCTGTTGTATCATAAACCGTTGGATCATGTTTTTGCACAAACATTTTTGGCGTCGGCATCTCTGTATCGTAATCTTACTGCCTGCGCGTTTGATGAATTTCTCCATGCCGTCTGGCAGAAATCCTTTGACGTTGACCCCTCTCCTGAAACCCTGGATGCCCATCCCAAACTCAAGCAACTTCGAGAGAGGTTATCCATCATTCGGAAGCGTCAGGAAGCAACGGTGCCTCAGTTTGCCGTTATGCTGACAGAGCTGAGTCTTCAAACTCAGTATGATCCGGTTTTTGAGCCCGTGGAAATCTTAAAACATGAGATTCGTGGTGCGACACTCCGCACCTTGCATGAATCACATAGGTTGAAACGAGGTAAATATCCCTTAGAAAGTTTAGTGTATTCTGCTTATGATAGCTCTGATGTTGGACTGTTGCGCCGTCTGAACAATGGAGAAGGCACCTCTGAACTCCTTGCAAAAGGATTTCTCGTTCGCCAGCAGTCGAAATCAGATATTCAGCAACAAGCTATCGGAAAAATAAATAAGTATATCGGGGATAGGCTGCGTATCAAGTATAGCGTCGTTGATTCCTATCTTCGTGATCGAATGAATTCCGGCGTTAAACGCGGTGACTTCAATAGTATTGGCTCGATTCTGGAAAATTTAAGAAACTTGACGAGTATTTACGCGCTTCTTCCAGAGATGCGAGCTAAAGGTCAACCTGAGTTTGAGCGACAGCTCTTGAGGAGAAACAATCTTCTTGCAACAGTAGGGATTACAGATCAGGATTTCACCAACTATTATGCAAAGACACAACGGCAACCTCTGAGTTCAAGGCAGGCATCGGTTGAACAACCCTTTGTTGCTGCACTTGATGAGGCAATCAACAAGCATGTTTTGCCGTTCTACACTGCAGTTACTTTCAGAACAAAGCAGAGGTTCACTACTAAATTACTGACGTATCACTATCTTAAAGGAGAAGAACCAGAACCTGTCCCTGACTTACTGGGTATGCGATATATATTTTTCTGCAATGCACTGGATGATGGCATGGTAACAACCGGGCTTGGCAAAACCGGGAGATTTCATAAGCAGATTCAGCAAGCATCAAATAGTTCTTTCCCGATTTACAATATCCCTTGGTTTGAGAAGGATTTCACGTACCGTAAAAAGGGAAGCACGGTAAAAACATCGGGCTATCAAGGTCTTCATAAAACGATCGTCTATTATGGAGCAGAAACTCCTCTGGTCTTTGAAGTGCAGATCAAAACAAATATGCAGGATAATCTTGCAGAATTTGCGGATGTAAATCAGGAGCACACTAAAACCCGGAATACGAGCCATCGCACCATGCTAAAAATCGGTATCGAACGCAGGTTTATTCTTCAGAATGTGGCAAGAGCCATGCACTATGTGTTGAGGGGGTTGTGAGGTTTTTTGTTATTTTGCTTTTTGTATTCGATCCAATGGTGATTAGATAACGCAACTTTATCCGCCAATTGAAAAATGCGTGCATATATACTCACGGGAGCACCTTCACTTCTATGATTAAGAATACAATCATCTATTAAACTTACATAATCTTCATACTCAGGATATTGATTCATAAACTTTATCCTAAATGTTATACTTTCAGTATGATGACTTTCTTTATCGATAATCTTACCCATGTCATGTAACCATCCAGAAAGTATAAACACTACTGGATCTAAGTTCGTGTTTTTAATCATACCTAAACATGGGCTCCGGTGAAAATCTTAAAATAGAACCCCTGCCAGCTATACTGGCAGGGTTGGGGAGGTACGAGCTCCCCATGAAAAAGAAAACAAACATACTACAAAAAATTAACGGTTTGATACGACGAGCGAGAGTGCCTGCT
>JACRKL010000024.1 GCA_016219835.1 Candidatus Woesearchaeota archaeon | reverse complement strand
CTGCTTCTTGGCAGAAGTAAGTCCATTCATAACGATATTGCTGCTGTTGCAGCTTGTGCAGATGAGTTTTGGTGCCATACGCACACCAAATATTTCAAAGAATAAAAATCTTTCGGTCAGTCATTTACTAACACTACCCATGGCTTATATGGCTCTTGAAAGGAGCAATATTAAGTATACTGCGTATCTTGACTCCGATGGTCTTGCACTCCCCTCGAAACTAAAGCGGCAAGTCGATTTTCTTGAGGTTCACCCAGATATTGATTTTATGCATGCCAAAACGTCGTTTATCTATCAAGACGGGCAGGACGCTAATAACTCACAAACTGCTCGTTATTTCTCTTCATTTTGGCATGAATTCGGGAAAACACTCTATGACGTAGCTACTCCTGCCTTGCTTCAAAAATTGTCATGTCCTGTTAATAATCAAACAGTTATGATGCGCATGGGAACTCATGTTAAAGCCGGATTTCAAAATCCCTTATGGGGACCAGGACAGGACATGATGTACTGGGCTTCTGTTGTGCATACGGGCGCAACGTTTGGTTTCCTGAATGAACTGTTGGGTGTATATCGTGTCCGGCAGTAATGCGCCGAAACATTTATATACCGATCATAATTACTTTACGGTAACAACATGAACCTCGAAGGATTACTTGGATTTACGGCAGGTGGCTATAACCGTTATGCACGGGGGAAAGCAGATGCTTTTCTTAAGAGAATAGACCCTGCAGCAACAAACAACGGTCAGCGGATCGGTACGTTACTGGCTGCCCTTAATACTATGGTTACCGCCGGTCGTGGACAAAGCCTCGAAGATGTTCTTCGCACCGGTCACGGGTTTACTCGCGCTCATACTTCACTCTCGTGGGCGCTTCCTACTGAATTTCTCTACGGTGTAAGCAGCTCATGGATCAGCTCACCGGTTGAACGGGAAGTGCTTGATGGCATTCAGAAAGTCTATACTCATTATGTTGCAACCGGTGGAACCCATATAGCTGCAACAAATCCCACCAAGAATATTCGTGTTACTACTGTTGGCGACCTTATTGGTCCGCATATCTCCAAGCAGGCTCGTGCTACTGTGTATCAAGTTGCTGTTGACCTCGGCATTGTGGATACTGGAGCCACTCCTTATATTCCGGGTTCTGGAGTTCTTCCCTCTCAAATTCGCAGAACTGGTGAACGCAACTTAGGCGTTACTTCCTTTTCATGGGATCCTAAACTGTCTCGATTGCAGAACTTTGTGGGTAATCTTTCCATCAGCAGAGAATATTCCGAGATCTTGTTCACCGCTGGATGTTTTGCAGGTATTGGTCTTGGAGCAGTTGCTGGCAAAGGGGCATTATATGGACTTTCGCATGCAGGCTACGCTCTCACTAAACGAGCCGGATTCAAAGCGGCTTCTGTTGGTTTGAAGAATGCCGCACAACGTGCCCGTGAACGCCAAGGTCCGTATGCCGGGAGAGGATGGGAACTTGCCCATACTGCATTGAATCTTCTTTATTTAGGAGACAGCATACACACTGCCACCACTCATTTAGGTTTGACTTCTGAGCTAAGCTACAGCGATGCAGCTGCACAAACATGGCATAACACCCTTGATCCTGCTCTCTACAACATCACTCAACGAAGCTGGTCACTTCCTTCATTGCCATCACTCCCTTGGCCTTTAGGTCATAGTGGTGGAGGTAGTCCTACTCCTACACCGATTCCCACTCCAACTCCTCTTGGCGGTAGCACTACCCCCACGCATACTCCAACTCCTACACCGATTCCCACTCCAACTCCTCTTGGCGGTAGCACTACCCCCACGCATACTCCAACTCCTACACCTATTCATGGTAGTGGACATCATGGCGGTCATGGCGGAACTCACCATCATAGTGGCAGTAATCACAGCGGCTCTCATCCGGTTTATCATCCTCACCATCCTGACAATTATTTCAATGATCTCTTGGCGAGCGGCGGCAAAGGAAGATTATGCTTAGACGCAAAGCAAGAACTTCAAGCTGCATCATTGTCTGGCACGAATTTCAATTTCCAGCTCGCTGTTGATCTTGACCATAATGGGAGAATTGACAGCAACGAGTTCTTTACCTCTGCTGCCTATGCAGGCAAAGGCGTTGACATGACGTCCTTAGATTCTCGCTTGCGAGGTATTGACTTTACCGACAAAAGATTGAATGGCTGGATCGCAGCTGTTAATGATAAAGGCGAGTATCTCGCTTCGCAGACGTTTGGAAAGATTATATGGAGTAAAGATTTATGTGATAGCGGAGTTGGTCATGTTGCACCTGTAGTCCCTCATACTCACCCCCCTGTTGTCCACCCTCATGGTCCAACTGATTATTCCTCAGATGCTGGTGTTGTTTATCCGACTCTAGAATCGAAAGAACATCCTCTAGCACCTGTAGCTCCTGCTTTTACTCTTAAGGACTGTATTCAGCATGAAGATCTCTTCAGTTCCGGTTCATCATCTGTTCCAAAGTTTTGTGTAGGAGATCCAGTGCATATTGATCTTGACTCGTTCATCAAATCAGATTACACCGGAAGTGCAGGTCATTTCGCAAAGGCCTTCACATGGGATATTAACAGCGATGGAACACCTGACCTTTTCCTTCACACTACTACCGATGGTTTAACGCAGCATGCGTGGATTGATGGAACGATTCCTGCCAACACTTCCTGCGTTGAAGCCAGTTTCCCCTTAACCTATCAATTTCCCAAGGGAGATGGCATTACATTTGAAGATACGTTCAATCTCCATCTCCAATTTTCCCATGCACCTACCTTTGATATTCCTTCAAAGGTTCTCAATGAGCATGATGTCTTTGATCTTAGTAGCTATATTCATGATGCGGACAGTGATCCTGTCACTGTCTCTTTGGGTACTCTGCCTGACCTATCAACGTACGGAATTACCAGTGCTTCATCTGTCTTTTCCTTAGAAGGAACCAATCTTCACATAGGGGAGATTCCTACCAGCATCTCACATATTACACTTCCTCTTCATTTGAGTGATGGCACGTGTTCCACGGATACTAATCTCAATCTTGATCTCCTGAACGTGCCAAAGTATACGTATCAGTTTGTTGATTTAGGAAGAGATTTTAACCATGATGGTCATAACGAGTTTGCAGCAATCTTCAATCAGGAAGGAGTTTATCCTGTTGGCGTGCATAATCCTTATGAGGGCACCATTCAAGGAGAAATAAAAGGTATGTTCGATACTACACCTGTCAAAAAGGGATGGGATTTTACATTTGATCAAGGTGCAAGAAACAATCATGATGGATTTTATAATGAATTTCCTAATTTGAGCAGTAAACCTATCACGGACTACCATGCTTCTGGTATGGTTACTGAAGACCAGATTCCTCAGGTGTTACAGAACTGGAATACAGTCCATCCCGATCAAACGTTTAATTTGGATCAAACTGGAGCTAATACTCACTTATTCAGCCATGATTTACCGTTCCGTGGAATTAAAGGTGTTACTGCAACAGACAGCTTCGGTGATGTAAAGGTATACCTTCCTGATTCGATGAGGAAAGATATTGATTATACTATCAACTACCACCCGACTTCATTGTATCATTACAAATGTGTTGATATCCTCGGGCATAAACCAAAACTCGATGAGATAGAGCTGCTTTTCAAGAACGGCAGCGAGATGAGACATGGTGTTGGTGCACGATAAGATTAGAGGTGTATCTTTCATTTTCTGGTCAAGAAAAAACTGCGGATGGCGAGATTCTCACCGGCCTTTTGCTGAGCCGCAAAACCCCCGGGAAAAGTTTTGCTCCGCTTTGCTTCGCCAAAAAAAAACTGCGGATGGCGAGATTTGAACTCGCGACCTCTAGATTGCTCCGTTTGGATCATCGGCTTTCGCCTCAGCACTCATATCATATGAGTCTAGCGCTCTAACCAGGCTGAGCTACATCCGCATATGTCTCTGTTTTTTCAAGTCCGCCATACCGGAAAAGCACCGCGACTCGGATTCAACCGAGCGAAGCGAGCGTTGTGTCGCTAACGAAGTTAGCGAGCATGTTCAAATCCGGTAAAGGAAATGAACGCCGCGACCCGGATTTGAACCGGGATACCCTTGCGGGAACAAGCTATCAACGGCTTTGCGTTTGGATATTACCTCCGACAAAGGTTCCAGGCTTGCGCAGTACCAGGTTGTGCCATCGCGGCATTGAAAGGGAGGAGAAAGGAGTTCTTTATAAAACTTATTCGGTGAAATCCAGCTTGCGTTTCAGCATTTGGTATCGTGCAATGATCGGCGATTTCTGAAGTGTATATCTTCCCCTGCTTATTTGCTTCAGTACTTGCAGTTTTACCAACCGCCCGATGTAAGGTGAAGCAACGCCAAGAGCACTGATCTCAGAGCTTTTAATGACGTCTCTCTCGAGTTTTATTAACTTGGTAAATGAGATGATATCTTGATCTGATGCTTCAGTGATCTCATGATCAAGCCAGCTTTTGCCAATCCTAATCGCTTCAGGAATAGATTTTTTTACATGCTGTGTGCTTAGGGTTCCACTACCACCATAAGAAGCGTATGCTAAGCACTGGACAAGGTAAGGATAGCCTGCCGCTAGTTTATGTAGTTCAGTTACTGCTTCATTATCCCATTTTGCTTCGGTTGCTTTCAACGGTTTCTCTAAAACTTCTTTTGTTTCTCTTAATTCAAATTTCCCAAGATTAAAGCTAGCTCCTGAAAATCCTCTCGCAACAGGAGAATAATCATCTACCAGCCGCTCTTCGAATCTGATTCCACCAGATACAACTAAGACAATCGGAACTTTTGTTCTTTCTTCAAGTATGGTCTTCAGTTCACTCAATGCTTCAGAAGAAAGATAGTCAGCATCGTCTAATGCAACTATGACTAACTCAACATTCTTGAGGCTCCTCATATAGAATTTCCATTGCTGGAAAGGGCTTCTTTTGACTTCATCTTTCTCATTCACACTAACTTCGATGTCAAACACCTTCACTTTTGCGGTGTTCACTTTATGAATAATCTTTTCCGCTAGGCCTTTTCTTTCTCTAACTTTTTCCAGTAGTTCTTCATTGAGAATAGCATACAATTCTTGGTCATTTGTGGTTCTCGACAGTCGCCTTTTGATAATGAGGTTCCCACTTTCATGATTAGCATACCCGCCAGCCATATCTATGATCTTCTCAATGAGTGATGATTTCCCAACACCGCGATATCCATAAATTAAGATTCCACTGGATCGCCTTAGATTACTCGCTTCTTCAAAAATCGATTTTACTCGTTGGAGTATTTCTTTTCTACCTCCAAAATAATCGGGGTTTGCTGGTGTATTAGGATTATATGGATTCTCCATAGCTTCTCGGGAGGTAGCATAAGTATATAAATCTTATCTTTTCATTAATTAATATTTATTAACGTTCCTACCCTCCCTTATGGATTGGTTTTTTTCTAATCCATCTTACGGAAACAGAAAGAATTGGCTCTGTAGAACGTAGATTTTGAATATTCTTCTGAGATTGTAAGAACTTAATCGAGAATACACTTCTGCGCGCTGTGCGAGCCATGTGCGTGCACGTATGTGTACGCCATAAAGACGTTTTATCGCACTAAACATGCTCTCAACGATGTTTCTCTGCTCCGCTATGCTGGAGCGTGGTTTGTGTACTCAAGATGGGTGAGGTAGACCTTCCAAGCGGGTGTTTTCTTTGTTCCTTTATGGTTCCAAAACTCAGGAAGACCCGCGACCTTCTATAACCGATACGCTTTTTCTTTTAGTGCCTCTTTGTTCTCCATGGAAATCGCCTCACGATTTCCCCTCGAGCAGCGCTGCTCGAGTTATTATTACTTTCTACTAAGTCGGTGCAACATTCATTCTCATTTCTGAGAGGGTGAGCTCTGTTGTAAGTAATCGATAGGTTTCATTTTATTGGACGGTTTTTGTTGAGACAGCTGCTGGATATAGTTTTCCAGTGCGTCCACGGTAATGATTCTCGCACTACCCGGATTTATCATGTTTAACTTATCGAAATAACTGCCTTTCGGGAACTGTTGTACTAAGTAATCAATTCTGTTGAATTTACTTGCATTAAATAACGTGGTGTTGTATCCATCGTTTCCCCTTATTTTAAGTATGTGTTTTGATCGGCTCCGGTGAAAATCTTAAAATAGAACCCCTGCCAGCTATACTGGCAGGGTTGGGGAGGTACGAGCTCCCCATGAAAAAGAAAACAAACATACTACAAAAAATTAACGGTTTGATACGACGAGCGAGAGTGCCTGCTT